>CAKZXZ010000248.1 GCA_937883775.1 uncultured Paracoccaceae bacterium | reverse complement strand
TGGCCAAGCTCGACGCCTATCTCTGCGAGTTGAAAGAGGCACAGATCCGCGATGGTTTGCATGTCTTCGGGCAGTCTCCGGAAGGCCGTCTACAGCGCGATTTGGTGCAGGCTTTGCTGCGGGTGCCGCGCGGGGATGGAACGGGCGCAAACGCGTCGCTTATGCGCGCTTTAACCAGTGACCTGGCGTTGGCATTCGACCCTCTGGACTGCGATATGGCGGCCCCGTGGGACAGCGCGCGACCAGAGGCGCTGGCCGCGATCAGCACCGACACATGGCGTTCGACGGGGGACACGGTCGAGCGGTTGGAACTGCTCAGCGCGGCCTTGTTGGACGGGCAAGAGGCTCCAGGTCCAGCATCACAGGCCGTTCTGGAACACGCGAAAGCCGTGGTGGCGCCGGCCGTCTTGGCCTGCGGCTTTGAGGAAGGAAAAGGCCTCCTGACAGCGTTAGAGGGCCGCTTCGTCGCCCCCGCCCCCTCCGGCGCGCCGACGCGCGGGCGGCTGGATGTGCTGCCAACGGGGCGCAACTTCTACTCAGTCGACAGCCGCGCCGTGCCGACGCCAACGGCTTGGGCCTTGGGATGGAAATCGGCCAATCTTCTGATCGAGAAACATCTACAGACCCATGGCGATTGGCCGCGCGCGATGCTGCTGACCGCCTGGGGTACGGCGAATATGCGCACCGGCGGCGATGATATCGCACAATGCCTCGCGCTGATGGGCGTGAAGCCGAAATGGGACAGCGCAAACCGCCGTGTGACGGGGTTTGAGGTGCTGCCGCAGAGTGTTCTTGGGCGGCCACGGGTCGATGTGACTTTGCGCGTCTCGGGGTTTTTCCGGGATGCGTTTCCGCAGCAGATGGCACTGGTGGACAGCGCCGCGCGCGCTGTCATGGCGATGGACGAACCAGACGATCAGAACCCTGCAAAAGCAGCCGGCGGTGCGCCGCACCGGGTCTTTGGCAGCAAACCGGGCGCGTATGGCGCGGGCCTGCAAGCGATGATCGACGAGCGGCTATGGGCGGACAAGGCAGACCTTGCCGAGGCCTATCTGGAATGGGGCAGCTACGCGTATGGCAAGGACAGTGATGGCGCGCCTGCGCGCACGGCATTTGAGGCGCGGTTAGGTCAGGTCGAGGCAATCGTGCAGAACCAGGACAACCGCGAGCATGATCTGCTGGATAGTGACGACTACTATCAGTTCGAGGGCGGGGCTGCTGCTGCGGTCGCGACCCTGCAAGGACAAGACCGACCCATTTACCATAACGATCATTCGCGGCCAGAACGCCCCGTGATCCGCACGCTGGATGACGAGATTGGCCGCGTGGTGCGCGCACGCGTAGTGAACCCGAAATGGATCGAAGGCGTCAAACGGCACGGCTATAAAGGCGCGTTCGAGATGGCGGCGACGGTGGATTACCTTTTCGCTTTTGCCGCAACGACCGGAGCCGTCAAGAACCACCATTTCGATCTGGTGGAAGAGGCGTTCCTTGCGGACGACGACACACGGAACTTTATCGAAGACGCGAACGCCCCGGCTCTGAAAGAAATTGCCGAGCGGCTGGTCGAAGCGATCGACCGCGGGCTGTGGACGCCCCGCTCAAACTCCGCCCGCGCGCGGATCGCAGCCCTTGCAAAGGGCGCGAAACCAATGGACCCTACACTTGAGGAGGCCCGATCATGACCGAAGACGCAGACCTGGAACGCCACTCCATGAAGATGGCCAAGAAGAAGGCCGCTCGTGACAAAATCATGGCGACGAAGACCGACGAAAAGGGTCTGGTGATCGTGCACACGGGCAAGGGCAAGGGCAAAAGCTCCGCCGCGTTCGGCATGATTTTCCGCTGCATCGCCCATGATATGAAATGCGCGGTGGTGCAGTTCATCAAGGGCGGGATGAGCACTGGCGAGCGCGACCTGATCCTAGGCAAGTTCAGCGACACATGTTCCTTCCACACGATGGGCGAAGGCTTCACTTGGGAAACCCAGGACAAGGCGCGCGACACCGAAATGGCACAGGCGGCTTGGGCAAAGGCGAAAGAGTTGATCCGGGATGAGAGCCACAAGATGGTTCTGCTCGACGAGATCAATATCGCGCTGCGCTATGACTACATCGATATCAATGAGGTGGTCGAATTTCTCGCGACCGAAAAGCCACACATGACCCACGTGGTCCTAACCGGGCGCAACGCTAAGGACGATCTGATTGAGATCGCTGATCTGGTCACGGAAATGGAGCTGGTCAAGCATCCGTTCAGGTCCGGGATTAAAGCTCAGATCGGGGTAGAGTTTTGAGTTTCATCTTTGCACAAATATCCAAAATTTCGCGGCTGCAGCAGGCGCCGCAGTGGATATTTTAACAAAGGTGAAAGTAGAATCGTTGCACAAAAGCGGCGCGGTACAGGCTGGGAAGCCGATGACCGCCAAAGGTGAAACCTCGTGGTTTCTAATACTTCGGGGGAACTACGGGTGTCCCCCGAAGGACCTTTCAAGCGAGTTCCGACGGCGCGCGTTAACCTTAACGACAGGTTAGGGTTTGGTTGCGGCTTGCCGGGTTTGAGTCAGGGTTGCACCGGTAGAGAGCGCTTCGGGGTCGAGGCGCAGTTCAATCACCGCGAGCGAGTTTGAAGCGCGGGCGGCGTCAAGCGCTGCGGGGAAGTCGGCGGTTTTGGTCACGGTAAAACCCACGCCTCCGTAAGATTTTGCGAGCGCAGCATAGTCGGGGTTGAAAAGAGCGGTGCCACTGACGCGGGCCGGGTAGGTCTTTTCCTGATGCATCCGGATGGTGCCGTATTGACCATTGTTGCAGATGATAAAGATGACCTTGGCGCTGTATTGTGCGGCTGTTGAAAGCTCATTCAGCGTCATCTGAAAACAACCATCTCCGGCGAGGCAGATCACGGGTCTGTCAGGGTGTTCCAGCGCGGCGGAGATTGCGGCGGGGGTGCCGTATCCCATGCTGCCCGAGGTCGGGGCAAGTTGGGTTTTGACACCTTTGTAGCAGAAATAGCGGTGCAGAAATGCCGCGTAGTTGCCGGCGCCGTTGGTGAGGATCGCGTCCTCGGGGAGGGTTTCAGACAGATGAGCGATCACTTGCTCTAGCTGCACGTCGCCGGGGGTGGGTTTGGGCGTGCGCCATGCCTCATATTCGGCGCGCATTGTGGTGGTGAGATCGGGTGCGATTGGGTCTGGCTTGGTTTGTGCCAGCGCCTCGACCAGTGCGGGCGCGGGTGCATTTATGGCGAGCGTCGGCGTGTAGACGCGCCCCAATTCGTCGGGGTCCGCATGCACGTGGATCAGCGCTTTGCCGTGCCCGGCAGGATCGAGCAGCTTGTAGCCTTGGGTTGCAATATCGCCCAGACGGGTGCCGAGCGCGAGGATGCAATCGGCCGCTTGCAGGCGCTTTGCGAGGCTTGGGCTCAGGCCAACATTCAGGTCACCGCAGAAATTCGGATGCCGGTTGTCGAGGTAATCCTGACGCCGGAACGTCGTCACCACAGGGAGTGCTGCGGCCTCGGCAAACTGTGCCAAGGCCGCGCTGGCCGAAGCTGTCCAGAGGGGGCCGCCGACGATGACAAACGGGGATTTTGCCGTGTTGAGATGCGCCATGATCGTCCGAGCCGGTGCAGCAAGATCGGCCGTTGTCGATGTGGACAAGATAAGATCGGGCACGTCTGCTTGTGCGCTCAGCATGTCTTCGGGCAGGGCCAGAACGACCGGGCCGGGTCGCCCCGACATCGCAACGCTGAACGCACGGCTGATGTATTCGGGAAGCCTTGCGGTATCATCGACCTCGGCCACCCACTTGGCGAGCGGAGCGAACATGGCGCGGTAATCAACCTCTTGAAAGGCTTCGCGGTCGCGGTGCCCGCGTGCGATCTGGCCCACAAACATCACCATCGGCGTGCTGTCCTGCCGCGCGATATGGATGCCGCTTGAGGCATTCGTCGCCCCAGGTCCACGCGTGACAAAGGCGACGCCGGGCGTGTTGGTCAGCTTGCCATAAGCCTCGGCCATCATCGCGGCGCCGCCTTCGTGACGGCAGACGATATTGTCGATCCCGCTGTCATAAAGACCATCGAGCGCTGCCAAAAAGCTTTCACCGGGAACCGAAAACACGCGACGCACGTTACGCTTGCTCAGCTGATCTGCGAGGATTTGTCCGCCGTGGCGCATCGGAGTGCCCTTTCGTTTTCTGGCACCTTGGGCGAAAGACACCTGTGCAGCAAGAGGGGCAACGCTAGGTTGGCACTAAGCGATGGAATGGAAGGATTTACGATGAAGTTATTGGGTCTCTCGGGCTCGCTCCGCAAGGACGCCACGAACCGCAAATTGTTGGGCGAGGCGCAGCGGTTGTTTGCGCCCTCCGCTTATGTCGAAGCGGATCTTGATCTGCCACTTTACAATGGTGATCTCGAAAGCGCAAAAGGCATACCCGAGGCGGTGACGACATTGGCCGGACAGATCAAGGATGCCGATGCGATTGTGATTGCGACGCCTGAATACAATCAGTCGATCTCTGGCGTCTTGAAGAATGCGCTGGACTGGGTCAGCCGAACAGATGGCGCCCCTTGGGCAGACAAACCTGTCGCGATCATGTCAGCGGCGGCGGGGCGTTCTGGTGGCGCGCGTGCGCAATACGCCTTGCGCCTTTGCATGCAAGCCTTTCGACCGCGTATCCTGCAGGGCCCCGAAGTGATGGTTGCCGCGAGCCACGAGGCCTTTGACGCAGACGGGCAGCTGAAAGGGGAGCTTTACGTGAAGCTCCTGCAAGAATTGATGGACGCACTGAAAGCAGAGGTATCCCGCTGAACGTCTTGCACGATGTAATGGATCCTGCACGGGCCGAAGCGTTACGACAGACGCTTGGCCTGCGCGGCATCATTGCGTCGGGCGATCCTCTGCCACCGTTCTTTCATCAGGCGTATTTCTGGGATCCACACCCTGCCCACGCGTTGGGGGAGGATGGGCACCCGCGCGTCGGGGGGCTGATCCCCGATATGGGGTTACCGCGGCGCATGTGGGCTGGCGGACGGTTGGACTTTCATGCCCCTTTGCGGTGCGGATTACCGGCCGAAAAGCGGTCGGAATGCGTGTCATCAAAGCGAAAGGACGGGCGCAGTGGGCCATTGGCCCTCGTCACCTTGCGGCATGAGATCTGGCAAGAGGGCGCTTTGTGCGTAACCGATCTGCAGGACCTTGTTTACCGCGAGGCCCATGATCCAAACCAGCCTGCGCGCGTTGCACCGACCACACAAGATCCAAGCGAGGGCACGCGCTTGCGCTTTTCCCCGACACTGCTTTTTCGCTATTCGGCGTTAACTTTCAACGGACACCGCATTCACTATGATCGCGATTATGCTATCGAGAGGGAGGGCTATGCAGGGTTGGTTGTGCACGGGCCCTTGTTGGCGCAACACCTGATGCTTGCGGCGCAAAAGGCACTGCCCGAAATGCGCTGGTTTTCGTTTCGTGCGACGGCGCCGCTGATGGATTTCGAAGAGGCGGCGCTGATCTGGAATGACCAAGCGGGGTTTATTCGCGGACCCGATGATCGGCTTTGTATGGTCGCAGAGGCCGGCTAAAGGCTCGCCTCGGGTTTGAATTCATCGGGAATGGTATCTCGGTTTTCGAGGATCAGATCCGCCATCACCTCTCCGACTTTCGGAGCCATACCAAAACCGATCTTAAAGCCGCCATTGGCAATGTAGGCGTTCGCAAGCACAGGGTGGTGCCCCAGCATCGGGGCCCGAGACTTGGCGCGCGGGCGAACGCCAGCCCATCGTTTAAGCACAACCGCTTCGCGCAGGATCGGGAAAGCCGCGATAGCACGCGTTAGCACCTGATCGAGCTGTGCATCCGTTGTATCGGGCGCGTCAAATTCACGCTCGGAGGTTGACCCGATGGCGACTGTGCCATCTTCATGAGGCACGATATGCAGCGCGTCGGCGAAAAGCTGTGGTGCGGTCCTTGCATCAAATTGCAACAGGACAGCTTGCCCTTTTACGCCATTTCCAGCCGATTTAGCCACTTTTTTGGAAAGATCGATCAGGCCTTGATAGCCCGTCGCCTCAACCAGATGGCCTTCGATGTCAGACGTACCAATTACTATCTCACCGCCCAATGCGATGACCGCATCCGCCAGCGCACGGGTGGCGCGTTGCGGGTGAATGCGCGCTGTCAGCGTGTCGTGGATCAGGTAGCCCGTCGGGCTTTGCGGCGCCCATTCCGCATGATCGGCGGCTGGTATGACGTGCCACTCCGCCTTGCCTTGCCACAACGATTTCGCCGTTTCAGCGCGCGCATGGGCAAGCTCTAGCGCGCGGGCATCATGGATCGGTTGCAAACGGCCTGAGCGCAAATAGCCAGGCGACTGACCAGAAAGCTGCGCCACACGCGCCCAAAGATCTTCGGCCATCATGAGGCTGTCGAACTGAAACGCTTTCTTGGCATTCCAGTTTTCCGGCGTGTGAGGCGCAAGGGCGCCAACAAGGCCACCGCTGGCGCCCGCCGCCACGCCTTTATTGTCAATCACGCGCACACGTGCACCCCGAAAAGCACAGGCATAGGCGACCGAAAGGCCGAAAATGCCAGCGCCCTTTACCGTGATATCGACCATTGCCAAGGCTTCTGCCCTTCCCCATTGTCCTGCCGTATTCAGGTTAACCTTTAGGGCATTGGCGGATGGGTCACCAGCGGGCAGATTTGGAATGGCGGGACGGCGACGTACCGGTATCCCGACAGTTCCAGGACCCGTATTTTTCGCTTGAGAACGGGCTGGAAGAAACCCGATACGTATTCCTTCAGGGCAATGATCTGCCACGGCGGTTTTGCGAGGGATTTCACATCGCAGAGCTGGGGTTTGGCACCGGGCTGAACATGCTTGCAGCGTTGATCGCGTGGCGACACAGCGGCGCGGCAGGGCAATTGCGGTTCACCAGCTTTGAAGCTTTCCCGATGCAGGCAGACGAGATGGCGCGCGCGCTGGCAGCGTTCCCCGAAGCGTTGGCGGTCGCAGAGCCGTTGCTGAAAAGCTGGGACAGTGGCGCAACCGAGATCATCACCGATGACCTGCATGCGACGGTCCTAATCGGCAATGCACAGACCCGTCTTGAGGCATGGGACGATCAAGCTGATGCGTGGTTTCTTGATGGTTTTAGCCCAGAACGTAATCCTGAAATGTGGCAATCTGATTTGATGGAAATAGTCGGGGCGCATACTGCGCCGGGCGGAACAGCGGCGACCTATACGGCGGCAGGCTTTGTACGACGCGGATTGCAAGATGCGGGGTTCGAAGTGGAGCGCATAAAAGGCTATGGCCGAAAGCGCCATATGACACGGGCAAAGAAACCCGCATGACCGAGGCTAACACGCGCCTTGGCATCCTTTTGATGGTCGCAACCACGTTTGTGTTTGCAGCACAGGACGGTATCTCGCGGCATCTTGCGGGCGAATACAATGTCCTGATGATCGTGATGATCCGCTACTGGTTCTTCGCAGCTTTTGTGATCGCAGTGGCACGGCGCAAGGCCGGTGGTATCCGACAAGCCGCCCAGACCGAGCAGTTGCCCTTGCAGATCTTTCGTGGCGCGCTTCTTGCGATCGAAATTTGCGTCATGGTCGGTGCGTTTGTGTTGCTGGGGCTGATCGAAAGCCATGCGATCTTTGCCGCCTATCCGCTGATTATCGCTGCGCTTTCAGGACCCATTCTGGGCGAAGTGGTCGGCTGGAAACGCTGGATCGCGATTGGGGTTGGCTTCATTGGCGTACTGATAATTCTGCAGCCCGGTGTGACGGTTTTTTCACCAGCGGCCATCGTGCCGCTCGTCTCGGCGCTGATGTTCGCGCTTTATGGGCTGCTCACACGGTTTGCAGCGCGCAAAGACAGTTCGGCCACTTCGTTTTTCTGGACAGGCGTCACAGGCGCTGTGGTGATGACAGTGATCGGCATCTGGTTCTGGGAGCCGATGACAGGCACCGACTGGGCGTGGATGGCGCTGCTTTGCGTCACTGGCGCCTTTGGGCATTATCTGCTGATCCGCTGTTACGAACTGGCCGAAGCATCAAGCCTGCAACCCTTTGCCTATCTGCAATTGGTTTTTGCATCTGCGCTGGGGTTGGTCGTATTTAATGAAACGCTTGAGATGAACGTGGTCATCGGCGCATCGATTGTGGTCGCTGCAGGGCTGTTCACTCTGTGGCGGGAGCGACAGACAAGCTAGCCTCCTCTTGGCCCAAGCCTGCGGGGCGCGCCTGGGGGCGGCGCAGCGGGATCTCTCCGATGAGCTCTTTGGTAAAGCTGATCTGGCCGGTCACGCCCGTCAGGCGGGCGCGGTAAACCGGTAGGCTTTCGGTGACGCGCATGACGTAATTGCGGGTTTCGCGGAACGGGATATGTTCGATCCAGTCGATGATGTCGATCTCGCCTTTGCGGGGGTCGCCGAAGCGATCCATCCAAGATTTGGGGCGCCCGGGACCGGCGTTATAGCCTGCGGCCACCATAACGGGACTATCGCCGAAATCAGCAATAAGTTCAGCGAGATACGCGCTGCCGAGGCGTGCGTTATACTGCCAGTCGCTTAGCAATCGCGCGCTGCGAAACGCCATGCCCTGATCGCGGGCGACGGCCTGTGCGGTGCGGGGCATCAACTGCATCAGGCCCCGCGCGCCAGCACTGGACGTCACGACAGGATCAAATTCGGATTCGCGACGCGCAATCGCGAGCGAAAGCGCCTTGGGCGCAGGGAGATCCATTTCAGCAAGTGGGTGCAACGCAAAGTAAGCCTGCGGGATCACAATGGCGCGCCGCGCCGCGCGCTTGCCGATCATGACCGCGATATGAGGGCGGTTCTTGGCGACCGCAAAGGCGCCAAGTGCGGGCAATTGATCGGCAGGAAGGATATCTGCCAGATGCGTGAGAAAGCGTTCTGCGAAGGCGTCCTCACCGATGGCCATAAAAAGCGCTGCAGCCTGAAAGACCGGGCGGTCCGTAAACGGGGCACGCTCCCATGGGGTATCAAATCCGACCAGTGTCGGATCAAGCGGCAGGCCTGCCTTTTCAGCTGCAAGAAGGCCGTAGAAACTGGTTTGATGGCGACCACCCTGTTCGTAAGACATCTGCGCGGCATCCGGATCGCCCAGCGCTTCATGCGTGCGGCCGAGCCAATAAAAGGCCCGGCCTTTGGATATCGGCGTTCTGACAGCCGCTTCGAACGCGGTGAAATGGGCCAGCGCCCAGTCGGGGCGATCAAGTTTGCGCAGCGCGATGAAACCCGACAGCCATTCAAGATCAGCGTAGTTCGATCCACTTTCAAGAAAGTGAGTAGAGGCGACGTGATAGGCTGTCTTGTTTTGCTCATCGCGCATCAAATCGCGCGCAATAGAACGGCGACGGTTCGACCAGGCTTGCGGATTTCCCAGCGCATGCGCCGAAAGCGAGTGGCCCAGAAGAAGCTCAAGCGTACCTTCTTGAAGACCTTTGCGCGCGCGCCATTCGAAGCGATCAAACGCCAGCCCGCCATGCCGCTTCAGGCCATCGGGGACGGCAGCCAGCTTGGCCTCAACATCAGAGGCGGCGCTTTGCAGCGCAATGCGTGCTTCGGCCAAAGCGGTTTGACCCTCGCTCACCAAAGGCAGCATGCGGCGGGCCTCTGTCTGCTGGGACTGCCAAAGCAGCATATCAAGGCGGGCCGCATGATGCGGGCGCAAAAGTGCACCATGGTTCCGCAAATACAGACGTTCTATGTTCAGCGGCATGCGCAGTGTGGTCCACGCATTAATGAGCACGGTATCAGCTTGCGCAGCATCATCGACACGCAGCGCTTTGGCGTATGACAGCACACCTGCACCGGTCTGCGGTGGGGTTTCAGCAAAAAAGGTCAAAGCCTTGTCGGCGGGCACATCGTCTTCGACACGGCGACGCATAAGCGACAGGCCCGGCCAGTCGGGGTGCTGCGTCATGAATGCCTCGACCTCGGGAAAAGAGCCGTCCGCGCGCAAACGGTGCCAGTCAATGATGGTCCGGATCACAGGGTCACGAGAGGCCGCGCGTGCCTCGGCCTCGCTCCAATCCCCATCGCGAATTTCAATCAAAGCAGCTTGCAAGGCGACTCGGTCGCGGCGATCCTGCGCGATGGCGGGTGCGGTAACACACAGAAATAAAAGGAAAACCCCGAAAAGCCGCATGATCGCGCCCCCTGATGCGCGGTAAATATGAACCAGATGCTAACGGGCCTATGCAGACCCGCAAATCACAAACTTGGCAAGGGAGAGGTCTGCAGCTAGGTTCCGCCGAACTCAAACTGCCGATTCAGGCAACAACTTCAAGGAAGCGCGTCATGTTCAAGGGATCAATGCCTGCCCTCGTAACGCCGTTCTCGGACGGCCAGCTGGATATCGACACGCTCAAGAAACTTGTTGCGTGGCATGTCGAGCAGGGAAGCCACGGATTGGTGCCGGTTGGCACCACCGGTGAAAGCCCCACGCTGAGCCATGCAGAGCACGATCAGGTGGTCGAGATCGTAGTAAATGAGGCCGCAGGCCGCATTCCGGTGATCGCCGGGGCGGGATCTAATAACACGGTTGAAACTGTGCGGCTGGTCAAAAAGGCCAAAGAGGTGGGCGCGGATGCGGCTCTGGTTGTGACACCCTATTATAATAAGCCCACCCAGCGCGGGTTGCTGGCACATTTCCAGGCTGCCGCTGATTGTGGTTTGCCGATCATCATCTACAACATTCCCGGTCGGTCGATCGTAGATATGACCCCAGCCACCATGGGCGAGCTGGCTAAGCACGACATGATTATCGGCGTGAAAGATGCGACCGGTGATGTGACCCGTGTCTCAAAGCAGCGGATCACCTGCGGCACGGATTTTGTCCAGCTTTCGGGCGAGGATGCATCGGCCATCGGGTTCAACGCCCAAGGCGGGCATGGCTGCATTTCGGTCACGGCAAATGTCGCGCCAAAACTCTGCGCGGCGTTTCAGGAGGCAACCCTGCGCGGGGATTATACGGCTGCTTTGGAGTATCAGGACAAGCTTATGCCCTTGCACGAAGCGATCTTTACCGAGCCGGGTGTGGCCGGGGCCAAATACGGGCTAGCCTTGCTGGGCATGTGCCGGGACGAGGTCCGCTCCCCCCTGACCGGGCTGGACGAGAGCACGCGCATGTTGATGAAAGACGCGATGAAGTTTGCCGGTCTGATCGACTAGGTCGCGCGTCTTTTCTGGATATTTTTGCAAAGGTGAAAGCAGGGGCGTTGGAAGACCGGCGCCCGTGCCTAGATAAGGCTGATGGCTGCGAAACCCAAAACTGACCCCAACTACAAGGTGATCGCCGAGAACCGGCGCGCGCGCTATGACTATGCGATTGAGGAAGACCTTGAAGTGGGCATCATGCTGGAAGGCTCTGAGGTGAAATCCCTGCGTCAGGGTCAGGCCCAGATCGCCGAAAGCTATGCAAATGTCGAGGATGGCGAGCTGTGGTTGGTGAACAGCTACATCGCGCCGTATTTGCAGGCCAAGACCTTCGGGCATGAGGAGAGGCGCAAGCGCAAGCTGCTGGCTTCAAAGAAAGAGCTGTCGAAGCTGTGGAATGCCACACAGCGGCAGGGAATGACGCTGGTCCCGCTGGTGATGTATTTCAACCATCGCGGTCTGGTGAAGATGAAGATCGGCGTCGCAAAGGGCAAAAAGACCGTCGACAAGCGCCAAACCGAGGCCAAACGCGACTGGGGGCGCCAAAAGGCGCGTTTGCTGCGCCACGGCGAGTAGCGCCCCTTGCGTCACCTTATATGCAGGCGTAATCAGGATTTGATCCTGACCTGAAGGGGCGATTTATGTCAGCTGACGATCCCAGAACGCTTGTTTCGACAGATTGGCTTGAAGCGCATTTACGTGATCCTGATCTACGGATCCTGGATGCCTCGTGGTACCTGCCAGATGCGGGACGCGACGGTCGCGCCGAGTATGACGCTGCGCATATCCCCGGCGCCCGTTTCTTTGACATCGAGGAGATCAGCGATCACCGCTCGGACATGCCGCATATGGCACCGTCGACCGAGAAGTTCATCTCGCGGATGCGGGCGATGGGGGTCGGCGACGGCCATCAGGTGGTGATCTATGATGGCGCAGGGCTGTTTTCGGCAGCGCGTGTTTGGTGGCTTTTCAAGCTGATGGGCAAGAATGACGTGGCCGTTTTGGACGGTGGTTTGCCAAAGTGGCAAGCCGAGGGCCGCGAGGTCGAGGACCTGCCACCGCTTGTACGCGACCGGCATATGACGGTCAGCCGTCAGAACCATCTGGTCAAGGACGTCACGCAAGTCGCCTCGGCCAGCAAGCTGGGCGATTACAGCATTATTGATGCGCGCGCCGCCGATCGGTTTCGCGGTGATGCGCCTGAGCCGCGCGAAGGCTTGCGCGCGGGACATATCCCGAATTCTCGTAATGTGCCGTTCAAGACGTTGCTGAATGCAGACGGCACGATGAAAACGCCTGCCAAGCTGAAAACGATTTTCGAAGAGGCCGGCGTGGATCTGAGCAAGCCTGCGATCACCAGCTGCGGATCGGGCGTTACAGCCGCCGTGCTGTCGCTGGCGCTGGAACGGATCGGCAAGACCGATCACGCTTTGTATGATGGCTCATGGGCCGAATGGGGGATGTTCCCCGATCTTAACGTCGCAACCGGAGACGCCTGATGCTGACGCAGCTTAAAGACCAACCCGCTGATAAAATCCTCGTCCTTGTGCAGGCCTTCAAGGATGATCCGCGCAAGGACAAGATCGACCTTGGGGTCGGTGTCTACAAGGATGCGGATGGCAAAACGCCGATCATGCGGGCGGTCAAGAAGGCTGAAAAGCAGCTGTGGGAGCAGGAGCAGACCAAATCCTATGTCGCCCTTACCGGCGATCCGGCCTACGGCGCGGCGATGGCCCAGATGGTGCTGGGCGATGCTGTTCCGATGGAGCGGGTGTCGAAAGCCGCGACGCCCGGTGGCACCGGTGCCGTGCGGCAGGGGTTTGAGTTGGTCCAGCTTGCGAACCCGCAGGCGACCGTTTGGGTGTCCGACCCAACCTGGCCGAACCACCTGACGATCCTTAAGCATTTGGGCATGAAAACCACGCTTTACCGCTATTTCGACAGCGAAACCTGCGCGGTTGATTTCGATGGCATGATGGCCGACCTCAAGGGTGCCAAAGAAGGCGATGTGGTGCTGCTGCATGGCTGCTGCCACAACCCCACGGGCGCGAACCTAAACATGGCGCAGTGGAAAGAGCTTGTGGCCCTGATGAAAGCCCAAGGCCTGATCCCGATGATCGACATCGCCTATCAGGGCTTTGGCGACGGTCTGGAAGATGACGCCGCTGCCACACGGCTGGTCGCCTCCGAACTGCCCGAAACGATCATCGCCGCCAGCTGCTCGAAGAACTTCGGGATCTACCGCGAACGCACGGGCATCCTGATGACCGTCTCAGCTGAGGCCGCGACCCAGAAGACGGCCCAAGGCACGCTGGCCTACCTGAACCGTCAGAACTACTCCTTCCCGCCGGATCACGGTGCAAGGCTGGTCACGATGATCCTGACCGATCCCGATCTGCGCAAGGACTGGGAGAACGAGCTGGAAGAGGTCCGCGAGGGCCTGCTTGTCCTGCGCAAGCAACTGGCCGAAGAGCTTCAGAAAGCCACCAACTCGGACCGCTACGGTTTCATCGCTGAACATCGCGGTATGTTCTCGCGCCTTGGCGTATCGCCTGAGATGGTCGAGAAACTGCGAGAGGATCACGCGATCTATATGGTGGGCGACAGCCGTATCAATATCGCCGGGCTGAACAAGGAGACGGTCCCCGTCCTCGCAAAGGCCATCGCGGCTGTGGGCGGCTGACCCTTCGCTTTTTCCAAATATCCTCGCCGAAGGCATCAAAGGGCGTCCCGCCGGGGCGCCCTTTCTCTATAAATAGAACAATTTGCGGCGCAGCCGCGCGATTAAAGAACGAAAAAGCCCGGGCGCGAACGCCCGGGCAAGGTTGCCATCGGCCAACAGGAAGGAACGTTAGCCTTTGGAAAACTCTGGGTAGGCTTCCATGCCCAGTTCAGCCATATCGAGACCTGTGATCTCGGCTTCTTCGCTGACACGCAGACCCATGATCGCGTTGAGGATGAACCACACGATGCCCGAGACGACGACCACGAAGGCACCGACGATGACGATAGACATCAGCTGCACACCGAGGTTCGCATCAGGGTTCGTCAGAACGACCGCGATAGTGCCCCAGATACCGGCGATCAGGTGAACCGGGATGGCACCCACAACATCGTCGATCTTCAGCTTGTCGAGCATTGGAACCGTGAAGACCACGATCACACCACCGACAGCACCGATCAGCGTGGCTGCACCCAGCGACGGGGTCAGCGGCTCGGCCGTGATCGACACCAGACCAGCAAGACAGCCGTTCAGAACCATCGTCAGGTCAGGCTTCTTGTAAAGCACCTGCGTCAGGATCAGCGCGGCCAGCGCACCACCGGCAGCGGCCGTGTTGGTGTTGGCAAAGATACGGCTGACGTCTGCAACATCACCGATGGAGCCCATGGCCAGCTGCGAGCCGCCATTGAAGCCAAACCAACCCAGCCACAGGATGAACGTACCCAGTGTGGCCAGTGCAAGGTTCGAACCCGGCATCGGAACGGTTTTGCCGTCTTTATACTTGCCGATACGCGGCCCGAGGATGATCGCACCGACCAGAGCAGCCCAGCCACCCACGGAGTGCACAACGGTCGAACCTGCGAAGTCCAGGAAGCCCATCTCGTCGAGGAAACCGCCGCCCCACTTCCAGGACGCCTGGAGGGGATAAATGATTGAGGTCAGGATGACGACAAAGATCAGGAAGGGCCACAGCTTGATACGCTCGGCCAGAGTACCGGACACGATGGACGCGGTCGTTGCACAGAACATCAGCTGAAAGAAGAAGTCCGATGCGGTTGACGCGTATTCTGCGTCGTCCACAGCGTCGATGGCTACGCCAACAGGCTCAAGCACACCCACGGCCGGGAACAGCGCCGAGAAGTAACCTTCGATCGCCCAATCGCCCAGCGGGTACATCAGGTTGTAACCAATCAGATAGTAAAACACGGATGCAATCGCGAAGAGCGAGATGTTCTTGATAAGCTGCATCGTCACGTTCTTAGAGCGCACGAGGCCCGCTTCGAGCATGGCAAAACCGGCAGCCATCCAGAACACAAGGAAACCGCCGATCAGGAACAGCAAAGAGTTCAAAATCCAGACGGCGTCGGTGGGCACTGCAGCAGGGACTTCAGCGTCCTGCGCAAAGCCAAGGCTCGGCAGCGCGATCAACGCGGTAGCGAGCGGAAGAGCTTTTGTGAGTTTCATAATCACTTGTCCTATAGGTGTCGCGCCTTACAGCGCTTCTTCGTTGGTTTCGCCAGTCCGGACGCGCACAGCGCTTTGGACATCAAGCACGAAAATCTTGCCGTCGCCGATCTTATCGGTCTTGGCCGTTGACTGGATGGTCTCGACGACCTGATCGGCCATCGACGCATTCACGACGATCTCAAGCTTTACCTTCGGGACGAAATTCACGGCGTATTCAGCGCCACGGTAGATTTCGGTGTGCCCGGACTGCGAGCCGAAGCCCTTGATCTCGGTCACCATCATCCCGCGCACACCGATGGATGTCAGCGCTTCGCGAACTTCCTCCAGCTTGAACGGTTTGATTGCTGCAATGATGAGTTTCACGGTTTTCCCCTTCCACGTTGCGCACAGCAGACCCTTGGGGCCTGGCTGCTGTCACCGTGCAGGCGCAGAATGAGTCCTCAAGAGCATCGCTCCGGGAATCTCCCTAGGGGTGTGCATAAATTGCACAAAAATTATACATTTTACGCATCATGCCTATTTTTTAATCTATTTAAAAACCGTGTCCTAATTGCGCTTCCCGCTCTACAAATTGCATCAGGGGCGTTAAGATCTCCGCAAAAGACATTATAATCGTCACAAGAAATAGCTGAAACGGGCAGGCCGCAGCATGAGCACCAAACGACCTGGCAAACCTCCTTTGGTTGCCGAAAAACGCTATAAAACAAAGGCTGCGGCGCCCAAGAAGCGGCGCAAACCTGCCGCGCGCACCCGTCGAAAGGCGTCGCGCATTCCCGGTTTGGGCATGCTCACAAGCTTTCTGCGTTGGGTGTGGCGCATTCTGTTCGGGCTGGGCTGGCGGCTTACGTTTGTAGTGGCGCTGCTTGTGGGCAGCGGAGTGCTGTATTTCTACGCAACATTGCCAGATGCCTCCGATTTGGTCGATGGACGGGCGCGCGGATCGGTGACGATGCTGGATCGCAATGGCGCTGTTTATGCGTGGCGCGGCGATCAGTTTGGCGGGATGGTGACCGCCGATTCTGTCTCGAAGCATCTTAAAAACGCTGTCGTTGCGACCGAGGATAAGCGGTTTTACCGCCATCTGGGCGTCTCGCCGCGCGGCATCGCTTCGGCGGTGCGCATCAACTTGCGCGAAGGGCGCGGTCCACTTTCCGGGCATGGCGGATCAACGATCACGCAACAAACCGCCAAGCTGTTGTGCCTTGGTGTGCCATACGTCCCAACCGAATGGGAAAGTGAAGCCGCCTACGAACAGGATTGCCGGCGCGGCACATTGTGGCGCAAAATCAAAGAGGCCACCTTCGCGCTGGCGATGGAGGCGAAATACTCCAAGGACGAGATCCTGACGATCTATCTGAACCGCGCCTTTCTGGGCGCCGGGTCACGTGGCTTTGAAGCAGCAAGCCAGCGCTATTTTGGCAAGTCTGCCGCGGAAGTTGCCCCGTCCGAAGCAGCCATGCTGGCGGGCCTTTTGATCGCGCCATCGCGTTTTGCACCTACCAATAATCTTGAGCGCGCGCAAAACCGCGCCAATGTCATTGTCGGCCTGATGGAGGATCAAGGGTATCTTTCAAGCTCTGCCGCAGGGTTTGCCCGGCAAAACCCCGCGCAGCTGTCACAAGCCGCGTCGGCGCGCGCGGGCGGGTATTTCGCAGATTGGGTCATGCAAAGCGGGCCAGAGTTCTTCACCCGCAACACAACCGAGGACGTCATCATCCGCACAACGCTGGATCAACGCATGCAGACCGCAGCCGAAGAGGCTTTGGCCGAAGTGTTCGAGACACAGGTCAGCCCCGGATCAAAAGCGGAAGCTGCGATTGTGGTGATGTCGGCGGATGGTGCGGTACGTGCGATGGTTGGCGGACGGCAGACCAAAGTGTCGGGCGCATTCAACCGGGCAACGCAGGCGCGGCGTCAGACCGGATCAGCCTTCAAGCCCTTCGTCTATGCCACTGCCCTTGAACTGGGGTACGGCTTTGATGATCTGGTCGAGGACACACCACTTACAATTAATGTGCCGGGCTCAGGCCCTTGGTCGCCAAAGAACTACACCAACGACTTCAAAGGCACGGTCACGCTGACGCGCGCCCTTGCAGAATCGTTGAACATCCCTGCCGTGCGCGTTTCCGAAGGCGTGGGTCGTGATCTGGTCGAAAAGGTTGCGGCCGATTTCGGGATCAAAAGCGAGATCGCCGTTGGCCCGGCGGTTGCCCTTGGCACATCCGAGGCGACATTGGTTGAAATGACCGGCGCTTATGCCGGTATCCTGAACGGCGGCTCAAGCGTGACGCCCTATGGCTTGGTGTCGCTCCGCCTTCAGGGCGACAGCAGCGATCTCATGGACAATCCCGGCGGCATCGGAGAGCGCGTCATACGCGAAGATGCCGCGCGCCAGCTGACCTATATGATGAGTAAGGTCATCACCGAAGGCACAGGCCGTCGCGCAGCACTGCCAGGTCGCGAGGCTGCGGGCAAGTCGGGCACGACGCAAGCCGCACGGGATGCTTGGTTCATTGGCTTTACGGCAGATTACGTGGCCGGTGTCTGGATGGGATATGATGACAACACACCTTTGACAGGTGTGACGGGCGGCGGTTTGCCTGCCGAGATTTGGCGCCAGACGATGGAACGCGTTCATCAAGGCGTCGAGCCGAAGCCGCTGCCAATGATCCGACCAGCGCCGCGCGTTTCGCAGGCCCCGACGGTTCAAAACACCCGGTCAGGTCAGCGCAGACAACAACAGCAGCCGACCTCCCTTGAAGAAGGGATTCTGAATATCCTGAATGGGTTGCTGGGTGGAAACCGTTAACCGGCGCGACGCAGATCCTGGATCAACGCATCAACATTGCCACCGCGGCGATCAAGCATGGCACCGATTTCGACCTTTTCGGTCTGAAACAGGTTCACGCCTTCGATCAGTAAGTTAACGAATTTGTCGCTGCCAGACCGGTCTGACACAAGGAATGTCACATTAAACGGTGACTGCCCCGGCAGATACGCGATCGAGCGGACTTCGATCAAACGAGAGCGCTTGCGCGTGTCTTTCACCTCGATCCGGCCACCGGCGAAATCGCGGAACCGCTTGCCGTATTTGCGGGCCATATACCCCGAAAAGGCTTGGGCAAACGCGCTTCGCTGTGCGGCACTGGCCGACCGGGCGGGCGGGCCAAGCGCCGAAATTGCGATGGTTGGGACGTCGCCATAGCGTTGGAAAATTCGCTCAAAATCACGGATCATCGCGCCTTCGGATTTGCCCGAGGCGATAACCGCGTTGATATCCGCGACTGCCCGCTCGACCAGCGTTTTTGCGGATGCTTCGCTTAACGCAAAGACTGGCGTTGCAAGAAAGCCTGCGCCCAAGCCAAACAGAAAAATCCGACGGGACAGCTTACTGAGGGGAAAGTGAGTCATAGGGATCCTCAAACGGGTCAAGATCGGTGCCACTTGAATCGACACCCAGTTTAAAGCGACGGTTTTGCAAATAGATCACACGCGCCTGCGCATAGCTGTCGGCGCTGTCATATAGAATACTGTCGATTGTGTCGGACAGCCGGTAGCGTGTCCCGAAGCCTGATGCGACATTGGCTGCAGTTTGTGCGGCAGCTTGCGGGCCTTCCAGAACAGTGCTGAGCGGGTTGGTGAAAAGATCGACAACCTTACCGGCTGCGTGGCGTTCAGTGACGGGGCCAACAATTGGCAATTCCCCGTACACACCTTCGGGAACACCCCAGACGTAAAGCGTTTCGCCAAAATCGGTGTCGCGATCCTCAAGCCCCATATCCGTGGCCGGATCCAGCACACCGCCCAAACCAAAGACTGCATTCACCAGAAAGCGGAATGTGCTGTGACCTGCGTTTTCAACCCGGCCCTGCAGCAACGAATTAACGACATCTGCGGGTTGGTTCAGCGTATTGGCAAAGTTCGCGATCCCGTTGCGCGCGCGTTCCGGCACAACTGTGCCATAGGCGTTTGATGTTGGACGCAAAACAATCCGATCAACACCCCGGTTGAATTCATGGGTTTGCCGATTGGTCTGCTCAAACGGATCATTGATCCCATCGGGCTGGCTTGGCGTGGAGCAGGCAGATACGAGGACAACAGCTCCGAAGAGCGCGATCCGCGTGATCGAGGATTTGGCAGCTGTAAACACGAATAGTCTCTTTCAAATGTAGATATAGGCTTTCACATAGTGAATCAGGCCGCAATCCCCACCAGATTTTTTTCACGCGACTGTGCGTAAGATCGCTCTGTGGCTGTTTCATGACACTTGATTGGGAATGAGGGCTTTCCGAAGCGTTCTCAGAGCGGTAGCGTTCGGACGACTTTACTCAATGGAGCCTGATAAATGAGCAATTTTGAAACCAAGCTGGCCGAAATGGGCGTGATATTGCCGGACGCATCGGCGCCTTTGGCCAATTATGTCCCGTTTGTTCAGGTCGGCGATATGGTTCATGTCTCAGGACAAATCTCCAACGGGCCAGATGGGTTCCTCACAGGCAAGCTTGGCGCTGATATGACCGCCGAAGAGGGGGCAGCGGCCGCCAAATCCTGCGCCATCAGCCTGTTGTCACAAGTCAAAGCAGCCTGCGGTGGGGATCTCGACCGGCTTGTGCGGGTCGTCAAACTGGTGGGCTTTGTGAACTCGACCGCAGATTTCACAGATCAGCCCAAGGTCATCAATGGCGCATCCGACTTTATGGCCGAAGCGTTGGGCGACGCAGGACAACACGCGCGTTCCGCGGTTTCTGCAGCCTCGCTTCCCTTTGGCGTCGCTGTCGAAGTTGAAGGCCTGTTCCAGATCAAGATCTAATGCTGGATCCCCGCTTTTTCGCCCGTCCCATCGCTCATCGTGGCTACCACAATGCCGCCGTGGGACGGATCGAAAACACGCGCGCAGCCGTTGGTGCCGCCCTTGCACATGGCTATGGGATCGAGATTGATCTCCAGCTGAGTGCCGATGAAAACGCAGTGGTCTTTCATGACTACGAGCTGTCCCGTCTCACCGATCTGCGCGGCCCCGTGCGGCAGCGCCCGATGCACAACCTTGCAAGCATCACGCTGAGCGGGTCGGATGAAACGATCCCGTCCTTGTCGGAGATTCTGAAGCAAGTCTCCGGCAGGGTGCCTCTGTTGATTGAACTCAAGGACCAGGACGGCGCAATGGGCGCAAATGTCGGCGCGCTTGAGGCGGTCGTTGCGGATGAGTTGGCACAGTATGAAGGACCTGTCGCCGTGATGTCATTCAATCCGCATTCGGTCCGCAGCCTGGCCTCATTACTGCCCGACGTGCCACGCGGGCTGGTCACCTGCGCCTTTCGTGCCGAGGATTGGCCCACCCTGCCCGACGAAACGCGCAGCCTTCTGCGTCAGATAGAAGACTATGACCGCGTCGGTGCGTCCTTTATCAGCCATGATGTCCATGACCTTAGAGCACCCCGCGTCGCTGCCTTGAAAAAAGCAGGTGCACGGATTTTGTGCTGGACGATCCGTTCGGCCAAGCAAGAGCGCAAAGCCCGCCGCATCGCTGATAATATCACTTTCGAGGGCTATGTCGCTTGACGCCAGCCTGCGCGGCTCCAATTTGCCAGCTATTCCAAGGAGGCTGGCATGACTGCCCCCAATCCCGCCAATATCGCGCAACAGGTCGAGATTCGCGTTCAAACGCGTCTGGATCGCATTGGTCAGGTCGATTGGGACGCCTGCGCCGTTCACAGCACGGGGCGCCCCGAAGATCCGTTCACAACCTATCGGTTTCTCAAAGCGCTTGAAGACAGCGGCTCTGTCGGTGTCGGAACCGGTTGGGACACCAATTACCTGCAAGCGGTGATGGACGATCAGACAATCGGCGTCGCCCCGCTTTATGCAAAGAACCACTCGCAAGGCGAATATATCTTCGATCACAATTGGGCCCACGCTTACGAGCGGGCCGGGGGGACATATTACCCAAAACTGCAAATGGCAGTGCCCCATACGCCCGCAACGGGCCGCCGTCTTTTGACCCGGCCTGAATTTGAAACCGAAGGCCAATCCGCGCTGGTCCAAGGTGCCATCCAACTGGCCGCATCGAACAAGGTGTCGTCGCTGCACATCACCTTCTGCACCAGCGACGAAGCCGAGGCAGGCACGCAAATGGGCCTGATGCGCCGGGCAAGTCAGCAATTTCACTGGTTCAACAACGGCTACGCAGATTTCGATGGTTTTCTGGCCGCTTTGAGTTCCCGAAAACGCAAGAATATCCGCAAGGAACGCGCCCGCGCACAAGAGTTCGGAGGGCGCATTCTTGCCCTGACCGGTGACCAGATTCAGCCCGAACACTGGGACGCGTTCTGGGTCTTTTATCAAGACACTGGTGCCCGCAAATGGGGCACACCCTATCTGACCCGTGCCTTCTTTGACCGCGCGCAGGAAACGTTGCGCGATGACATGCTACTGGTCCTCGCCGAGATCGACGGACGCTACGTGGCGGGTGCTTTGAACTTCATCGGCGCTGACGTGCTTTACGGGCGCTACTGGGGTTGCACCGAAGACTACCCCTGCCTGCATTTCGAGCTTTGCTATTATCAAGCCATCGATTTTGCCATCGCAAACGGTCTTTCGCGCGTGGAAGCGGGCGCTCAGGGCTCTCATAAACTTGCCCGCGGCTATATGCCGGTGACCACCCATTCGCTGCACTGGATCGGCGATCCCGGCTTCGCTGATGCCATCGCCCGCTACCTGGAGGCCGAAAAAGAGGCCATCGACGAAGAGATCGAAATCATGACCGATTACGGCCCGTTCAAAAAAGCCCATGTGGAGGAACAGGAATGACCGACAAACTCACCGCCGAAGAGGCATCGACCGAACTGCCCATGCTGGAAACCGCAGGCTGGGCACAAGACGGCGACGCGATCAAAAAAACCTATCAATTCGCAAATTTTGTAGAGGCGTTTGGCTTTATGTCCCGCGCAGCGCTCTGGGCAGAAAAGATGGACCACCACCCTGAATGGTTCAACGTCTACAAAACCGTGGATGTCCGCCTGACTACCCATGATGCCGGGGGCATGTCGATGCTGGATGTCAAACTCGCCAAGAAGATGGATGCATTAGCGGGCGGCTGACACTTCGCTTCTTTTGTCCCTAAACACCGCGGGGGGTCTGGGGGGCTGGCCCCCCAGTGCCGCGATGCGATGTAAGGTGCAGCGCAATCCTGTTTACAGCGCTTCCAGCAAAGCCTCACCTGCAGAAACTTCGCACTCACCAGGGCTTGCTTCTTCGTTCAGCAGTTTCACCACACCGTCTTCGACCAGCATCGCGTAACGCTTGGAACGCGCCACAAGCCCTGCAGGCGGCGCATCGAAATCCATCCCGATCGCCTTGGTAAATGCGCTTTCCGCATCACCCAGCATCGTGATGCCTGCATTGGCCGCACCGGTATCTGCGCCCCACGCTTTCATGACGAATGGATCGTTGACCGATACGCAGATAATCTCATCCACACCCTTGGCGTCAAAGCCGTCCTTGGTGCGGATAAAACTTGGCACATGCGCGGAATGGCATGTGGGCGTATACGCCCCAGGAACCGCAAAGATGACAACTTTGCGCCCCTTCACCTTCTCGGCCATTGAAACCCCTTCAGGCCCGTCTGCGCCCAGTTGAACCAAAGTTGCATCTGGCAGCGTGTCGCCAACGGAAATCGTCATGTCATGTCCCTTCGGGAATTGCGTTGTCTATAAAGCCACATATAGGGTCCGCCGAAAGGGCTGACCAGTTGTAAGGAGCGTTTTGCCATGAGCCACATCGTTGTGATTGGTGCCGGTCAGGCCGGATCCTCTTTGGTCGCCAAGCTGCGCAGCGAAGGGTTCGACAGCGATATCACCTTGATCGGCGCCGAGCCTGTCCCACCCTACCAGCGCCCGCCGCTGTCAAAGAAATACCTGCTGGGCGAGATGGCGCTTGAGCGCCTGTTCCTGCGTCCTGAGCAATATTACGCAGATCAAAACATCACTTTGAAACTTGGTACAGCGGTGACAATGATCGATGCTCAGGCCAAAACCGTCACACTCGGCTCAGAGACGATTGGCTACGACCAACTCGCACTGACCACAGGCTCTACCCCGCGCCGCCTGCCCGGCGCTGTCGGTGGCGATCTGCAAGGCGTCCATGTGGTTCGCGATCTGGCCGATGTCGATCGGATGATCCCTGCCGTCAACAACGGCGGTCACGTTCTGATCGTCGGTGGCGGCTATATCGGGCTGGAAGCCGCAGCCGTTGCCGCCAGAAAGGGTTTGCAAGTCACCGTCGTCGAGATGGCAGAGCGGATCCTGCAACGTGTCGCCTGCGCTGAAACCTCAGACTACTTTCGCAAATTGCACGAGGCCCATGGTGTCGACATCATCGAAGGAGCCGGGCTTGAGCGCTTGCTGGGCGAAACGCAGGTTACCGCGGCGCGCCTGTCTGACGGGCGCGAAATTGACGTGGATTTCGTTATTGTCGGCGTCGGGATTGCACCTGCGACCGACGCTGCTGATATGGCGGGTGTCACGCTTGAAAACGGCATCCTTGTCGATGCCAAGGGGCGCACATCTGATCCGTCGATCTGGGCCGCAGGAGATTGCGCCGCCTTCCCGTTTCGCGGCAAAATCCTCCGTCTGGAAAGCGTGCAGAACGCCATTGACCAGGCCGAAGCGGTGGCGCGCAACATGCTTGGTGCCGATATCGACTATGTGCCACACCCATGGTTCTGGTCCGACCAGTACGACGTCAAACTGCAAATCGCAGGCCTGAACCTTGGGTATGACCATGTCGTTGTGCGACAAACCCAAGATGCCGTTTCGCATTGGTACTACACAGGCGACACGCTGCTTGCCGTCGACGCCATGAACGACCCGCGCAACTACATGATCGGCAAACGCCTGATCGAGGCAGGCAAATCCCCCGCACCCAAGGTAATCGCTGATCCCGATACGGATATGAAAGCCCTTCTGCGCGCATGAGGATCATCGGCGGACGCTTCAAAGGCCGCACATTGGCATCTGTCGGCAAAGGCGACGCGGGCGCCCATCTGCGCCCCACCACCGACCGTATCCGCGAGAGCCTTTTCAACGTCCTGCAAGGCGGCGCGCTTGGTGATCCGATCACCGACGCCCATGTGCTGGACCTTTTTGCAGGCACTGGCGCACTGGGGTTTGAGGCGCTGTCACGCGGCGCGACTCATGTCACCTTCGTAGATGACGGCCGCAAAGCGCAAAGCCTGATTGCCGAAAACATCCGCCTCACCGACAGCAAGTCCAACACAACGCTCCTACGCCGCGACGCAACGCGCCTGCCCGCCAACACCGGACTACAAGCAACACTTATCTTCCTCGATCCTCCCTACGGCGCGGGCCTCGGCACCAAAGCGCTTACCGCCGCAAGCCAAAACAACTGGCTCGCCAAAGGCGCGTTGATCGTTTTCGAAGACAACGCCCCGGCCCCGCCCCTCCCAGACTTTGAGCGACTCGATGAAAGACGCTATGGTGACACCCACATCACCTTTTTGGAGGTCCCATGACCACCACAGACGTCTACATCGCCCAAGACACCACACGCACGGCGCCCGCGCCGAAACGCCAAGCGCCTCCCGTATTTATTGGCGATATCCTGACCCATCATAACGGCTTGCCGACCCTCCTCCTCCAATGGTGGGCCGCACAAGATGCCAAAGAAAAAGACGGCCAAAACTGACCGCCGTTTCATCTTTGTAAAAATATCCCGG
>CAKZXZ010000247.1 GCA_937883775.1 uncultured Paracoccaceae bacterium | reverse complement strand
CGCTCCAGCGTGGCGAATGCCCGCGCGCCGGCTTCCATCTCGTCTACGATTTTCAGCGCGGCCTCGGTGCGATCAAAGGGCAACCGCTCCGACATCCGCTCTTCTGCGGTGCGAAAGCGCAGGGCCTGACCAGGCGCGCAATCGGCGATGATGACATCGCTATAGGTCCCTTCCTGAGACCACCAGTCGCGCCACATCACGCGACCCTCACCCAGATCGACGTGATCGGCCTCGCCCCCATGGCTGACATGGGTCGTGCGCGTGCACTCCGCCAGCGTCAGCGCCTGCGCGCTGCTAACCATGGCGAGAAGCGCCAAGGGATATGCGACAGCCCGGATCACAGCTCAGAGCCCCTGCCCCGGCTTGACGTCTTTCAACTCCATCGCTTTCGCCGGATCGCGATACATCTGCGCCAACACGTTCTGCCGCTTGATGTCGCTGCGGTGGCGCAAGGTCAGAACAATCGCGCCGATCATCGCGACCAGCAGGATCAGGCCCGCCAGCTGGAACAGCAGGATATATTCGTCGTAGATCAGCAGCCCCAACGCCTTGGTGTTGTGCACATCATCAGGCGTATTCGCCGCCAGACGCTCCTCGAACCCGCTGGAGAAACCCCAGGCACCAAAGGCCAGCGCCAACTGCATCATTAGCACCACGCCGATCAGCAACGCGACCGGTACGTATTTCGACATCTCCGCCCTGAGTTCCGCAAAATCCACGTCGAGCATCATAACAACGAACAAAAACAGCACCGCCACCGCGCCCACATAGACGATAATCAGCAACATCGCGACGAACTCTGCGCCCAGCAGCACGAAAAGCCCGGCAGAGCTGAGAAACGCGAGGATCAGCCACAGCACCGAATGCACCGGATTGCGCGAGATCACGGTGAACAGGCCCCCTGTCACGGTCGCCAGCGCAAAGCAGTAAAAGGCAATCACGGGAACGGTCATGTGTCGCTCTCCTTCTCGGCCGCATCGGTCACTTCGGTGGCCAATTCCATCGCCTTGGTCATCGCGGGCATGCCGCCGAACGCGCCCATCATCGCGATGGTTTCTGCGATTTCTTGCTTGGTCGCCCCCGCTTCCAGCGCATGTCGCACGGTCATGCGCACTTGCGATTCCGCCTGCGCGCCCATCACGGTCAGGCCCGCCAAGGTCAGCAAAAGCCGTGTCTTGGCGTCCAGACCTTCGGGGTTGAAGGTCTTGCCCATGAACGTCTCCATCATGTCCTTGGACATGGTCGGAAACAGCGCTTCAAAGCCCTTGGGCGTGAACTGCTCCAACGCGGGGTTCATGGTCTTTAGCCATTCCTGCGATTGCACCATCATCGCTGCAAAAGGGTTGGTTGGGTCGCTCAAGCCGCGTCCTCCTCGAAAACCTCAATGGCGGCGTTCAGCGCGTTCACCATCGCCGGAAATCCGCCATACAAAGCCATCTGGTTGATGGTTTCCGCAATCTCGCGCTGGCTCGCTCCCGAGCCTAACGCATTGCGAACATGCACTTTTAGCTGAGGCGCGGTCTGCCCGCCCATCGCGGTCAGGGCCGCAATCGTCGTCAGGTAGCGCGTCTTCGCATCCAGCCCCTCGCGGGTGTAATAATGCCCATACGCAACCTCGATCAGCGACTTGGAAAAGCCCGGCAGCAGCGCGTCATAGCGCGCCGCCAGCGTCTCTTCGATACCGGGGTTGGTAGCCTCAGCCATCGGCTTGCCGCGATCATATGCGTCGGAATTGCTCATCTGTAAGGCGCGTCAATCTCAAGGTTGCGGGCAATCTCGGCTTCCCAGCGGTCACCGTTCTCCAACAGCTTTTCCTTATCGTAGAACAGCTCTTCGCGGGTCTCGGTCGAGAACTCGAAATTGGGACCTTCGACGATGGCATCCACCGGGCAGGCTTCCTGACAGAAGCCGCAATAGATGCATTTGGTCATGTCGATGTCATAGCGCGTGGTGCGCCGCGACCCATCCTCGCGCGGCTCCGCGTCAATGGTGATCGCCTGCGCGGGGCACACGGCTTCACACAGCTTGCACGCAATGCACCGCTCTTCACCATTGGGATAGCGCCGCAAGACATGTTCCCCGCGAAACCGGGGAGAGATCGGCCCCTTCTCATGCGGGTAGTTCAGCGTGGCTTTGGGCGCAAAGAAATAGCGCAACCCCAGCTTCATGCCTTTGAAGAAATCGGCCAGCAGAAAGTATTTCGCGGCCCGTCCATAGTCGATCTGCGTCATTTACTTAGCCTCCATTTCACCAGACTGGAGCTTTTCGATCTGGGCATCTAAGGACTTCACCGCCCCGCAGGGGTCGGCGACGCTCAAATGAAGAGTTTCGCCCTCACTGGTCCTTAAATCGTTTTCAACGATCATGGGTGCATTGCCGCTCTCACAAGCCGCCTCAAAGTGAGGGCGTGTTGAAATCAGCAAATCCAACAAGGCTTTGTTCTGATCCGCATCCATGGTTTAGCCCCCCACAGCCCAGCGGGCATAGGCCCCGCCAAACAGTTCAAATTTTGCAAAGAACGCCACGATCACGACCCACGCCAGCGACATCGGCAGGAAAACCTTCCAGCCCAGCCGCATCAGCTGGTCGTAGCGGAAGCGTGGCACGATGGCTTTCACCATCGCGAAGAGGAAGAAGAAGAACGCCATCT
>CAKZXZ010000246.1 GCA_937883775.1 uncultured Paracoccaceae bacterium | reverse complement strand
GTGTCGCTGATTGTCGAGGCTATCGCGCCCGCGCTGGGTAACCTGCCGCCCTTCCTGCTGGTCTGGGCGATTTACTTACTGACTTCAGTGCTGACCGAATTGGTTTCGAATAACGCGGTTGCGGTCGTCGTCACACCCATCGCCATTGGGCTTGCGACAGCACTTGGCATCGACCCGCGCCCGCTGGTCGTTGCGGTCATGGTCGCCGCATCTGCCAGTTTTGCCACACCGATTGGCTATCAGACGAACATGCTGGTCTACGGCCCGGGCGGCTACAAGTTCACGGATTTCCTGCGCGTCGGAATTCCGCTGAACCTAAGCATCGGCTTGCTGGCCAGCTTCCTCATCCCGTTCATATGGCCGCTTTGAGCGCGCGCAGATGGTCGGGAAAGTCCCGCTCTGTCACGTCTGCCTCGCGCACCAGCCCGTCGAAATGCCGGGTGAAGGCCTGCACCCGTTCGGTGTCGCGGAAGGCGAGATAATTCTGACCTAGATAGATCACAGCGAGCATCGGCCCGAAGACCGTGATCGGCGCGGAATAGAGCCTGCGGGCGTCAAATAGAGAGACCCGCAGCGCCGGATAGAGATCCTCATGCAGTGCGATCATCCGGTCCAGCTGCGCGCGGCGCAATTTGGCAGGCAGGCCTACATAATAGCCTTCGGCATGGGCGAACGCGTGCAGATCGTGGCTGGGCAGGGCGATCTCGAAATCGGATCGCGCCTCCTGCATGAGCTGCAAGCGGTCCTCGGATGCTCCGATGGCTTGGTCGGTCGTCTTGCCCAGCGACGGCTCATATTCCCACTGCAACACTTCGCGGGTCTTCATCATGTCAGGTAGGCCGGCGGGGACGTGGCGGATTTTGTAGCCCGCGGCCTCGATATGCCAATCGAAGATCTGCTGATCGACAAGGGCGCGGGGGGCGGCGGTGATCTCGACAGCCGTCGCAAGGATATCTGCAGCACTTTCGGGGCGTTCCGAGAGGCCCAGCAGCCAATCTGAGGACACGCCCAGAGCGGCGGCACATTCCGCGACCACTTGCGCATTCGGCAAACGCGCGCCAGCCCCGCTGAGCACTTGCGAAATGGTAGATCGGTCGACCCCGATACGCCGCGCCAACCCCGATTGCGTCTCTCGCGCGTCGGCCATGGCTTGTATCAGTCGATCACGGAACAGTTTCGCGCGATCGCGCTTGTCGGTTTTTTCTATCATTGGTGAGTAATATCATCATTTGCAGATTTTGCTAACTATTTACAGAATTCTGTAACGGCGAAAAACAACCTAGGGCTGGGGCATGGCAAACACTCTTTCTACATCCAGCGAAACGCGAACGCGCACCATTGTCAAAGCAGTGCTGTGGAACCTGATCGGCCTTGCTGTCATGGCACTTGTCGGCTTCCTGCTGACCGGATCATGGAGCGTGGGCGGCAGCATGGCCGTTATCAACGCGATCCTCGGTCTGACGATGTATATCCTCTACGAGCGGGTCTGGGCGCATATCCGGTGGGGGCGTCATGCCGCGCATTGAGTGGCCGACCCTTGCGCTGATCCTGGGCTGCCTTGCGGTCTGGGCGGTGGCGACGACATGGCTGGTGCCGCTCTCCCTGCCGCTGGCAATCGTCGTCACGGCGCTGTGCATCGCGCTCTTCTGCTCGCTCCAGCACGAGGTGATCCACGGGCATCCGTTCGACAATCGCCTGCTGAATGAGGCACTGGTCTTTCCGACGCTGTGCCTTGCAATCCCCTATCATCGCTTTCGCGAAACCCATCTGGCGCATCACACCGACAGCTTGTTGACCGATCCCTATGACGATCCGGAAAGCAATTATCTGGACGCCGCAGATTGGGATGTGTTGGCCCCGGCGACCCGCGCGACCCTGCGGTTCAACAATACGCTTTTTGGGCGTCTGGTGATCGGACCGGTCATTGCGCAGATCGCGTTCATGCGCGCCGATTGGCAAGCCGCCCGCGCAGGCGACCGCGCTGTGCTGCGCGGCTGGCTGTGGCATCTGCCGTCAATCGCGCTGGTGTTGGCTTGGGTGTGGATGGCGGCGATGCCGCTTTGGGCTTACCTGATCGCGGCTTATCTGGGCCTGGCGATCCTGAAAATCCGCACCTTTCTTGAGCATCAGGCCCACGAGCGCGCCCGTGGCCGCACAGTCATCATCGAAGATCGCGGTCCGCTGGCCTTTCTCTTTCTGAACAATAACTTGCACGTGGTGCATCACATGCATCCGCGCCTGCCGTGGTATCGCTTGCCGGGGGTCTATTTCGGCAACCCGGATCGCTATTTGCAGCGCAATGATGGCTATCGCTACGCCTCTTACGGCGAGGTCTTCCGCCGCTATTTCTGGCGCGCCAAGGACCCGGTCGCGCACCCGCTTTGGCGTAGATAGGCCTTGCAAAACAGGGCGTTGCGGCAGATAGCGACGCCATGGCTTTGTGGATCCCGATCACCTTGCTGGCGGCTTTTGCGCAAAATTTGCGCTTTATGCTGCAAAAGCACCTCAAGGACACCTCGCTCAGTTCGGGCGGGGCGACGCTGTCGCGGTTCCTGTATTCGTTCCCGTTGGCCGCCGTGCTGGTTTTGAGCTATGCGAGCCTGACAGATCAGGCGCTGCCCGAAACCTCCCTGCGCTTCTGGGCCTTCGCACTGGCCGGAGCGGTCAGCCAGATCATCGCGACGATGTGCGTCGTGTCGATTTTTCAGCACCGCAACTTCGCCATCGGGATCACGTTCAAGAAAACCGAAGTGATCCAGACCGCAATCATTGGCTTTGTGCTGCTGGGCGAAGGATTGCACCCGCTGGCGCTGGTCGCGATCTTTATCGGTCTGACGGGTGTGCTGGTCTTGTCGGACCCGCCCAAAGCTGAAGGCCGCTGGCGCGACCGCATCTGGAACCGGGCAGCGGGGCTGGGGCTACTGTCAGGTCTGCTTTTCGGCATGTCGTCCATCGGCTATCGCGGCGCGTCATTGTCGCTGGAGCAGCCCGACCCGTTTCTCGCCGCGATGATGACGCTGGCTTTGGTCACGGTCACCCAAACCGTTTTGCTCAGCGCATGGCTGGCGCTGCGCGAGCGCGGGCAAATCCT
>CAKZXZ010000245.1 GCA_937883775.1 uncultured Paracoccaceae bacterium | reverse complement strand
GGCAGCGGCACTTCGGCAGGCCAGATCGTGAAGGCCATCGCGGGGCCTTTGACGTCCATTTCCTGCAGCACTTTGGGGTGCAGCTCGCCAAAGACGCCCAGAACTTTCTTAGGGCCAAGGCAGATCATCCCGTGGCGACCCGGATGCCACCATTCGCGTGCCCCCCGTAGAATTTGCACTTTGGCCGGCGCGCCGATAGCAGCCAGAACCGCCTCGGCATCCGCTTTCACGTCGAAGACATCGACGGGGCGTTGGGAGCCGTGCACATCCTTGTGACCCGTCTGACCAACAATCAAACCGCTGACCTGTAAATGCTGCTCAGCAGGCTCGCCCCCGTGGAAGGCGGCGCCCACCTCGAACAGTGCCAGATTGTTAAACCCGCGCGCCTGATTTCGCGCCGCCGCTTGCAGCAAGCCGGGCAGAAGCGCGGGGCGCATATGGCTCATCTCGCTAGAGATCGGGTTCTCCAACATCGTCGCATCATCGCCGCCGCCGAACAGGCTGGCCGAGGCGCGATCAATGAACGAATAGGTCACACATTCATTATAACCCAGCGCTGCAGCCGTTCGCCGCGCCGCCTGTTCACGCCGTTGCATCGGCGTCAGGATCGGCTTCGGCACACCCGCATGGGCGCGCTTGAGCGGCTTACCTTCCAGCTTGGTGAGCGACGCAATCCGCGCGACCTCTTCCACCAGATCAGCCTCGCCCTGCACGTCAGGCCGCCATGACGGCACCTGCGCCATGTCGCCATCCATCACAAAGCCCAGCGCTTCCAACGACGCACGCTGCTCATCCGCAGGCAAGGTCATGCCGACAAGGCTTTCAACGCGGGCCGTGTCCAGTTTGTAGGCACGGCTGTGATCGGGGATCGCACCCGCGACCACGACATCCGAGGCTTCGCCCCCACACAGATCAAGGATCATCCGCGTCGCATGCTCGATGCCCACAGGCGTCCACGCCGGATCAATTCCGCGCTCGAACCGATACCGCGCATCCGAATTGATCTTCAGCGCACGGCCGGTGTAGGCCGTGCGGATCGGATCGAAGAACGCGGCCTCAAGGAACACATTCGTTGTCTCTTCGGTGCAGCCCGTCTCCAACCCGCCCATGATGCCTGCAAGGCTTTCAACACCATTTTCATCAGAGATCGCGGTCGTGTCCGCGGCCAGCGTGTATTCTTTTTCGTCCAGCCCAAGGAACGCCTCGCCCCCCTTGGCGCGATGCACCCGCAGATCACCCTGAACCTTGTCCGCATCGAACACATGCAAAGGACGGTTGCGGTCATAGGTGAAGAAGTTGGTGATATCGACCAGCGTCGAAATTGGCCGCAACCCGATGGCTTTCAACGCCTGTTGCAGCCACGCGGGGCTTGGCCCGTTCTTCACGCCTCTAATCACGCGGCCATAGAAAACAGGCGCTTGGTCCAAAGTATCCGCATCAATCGTGACGTTTATCGGACAGGGGAAACTGCCCTTGATCGGATCCGTATTCCGGGCCTTCATCACCCCCAAACCACGCGCCGCCAAATCACGCGCAATGCCGCGCACGCCCAGCGCATCAGGGCGGTTCGGCGTGATCGCAATCTCGATCACAGGATCAACTTTCGCGGGGTCATTCTCGGCCAGCCAATCGACAAAGCGGTCGCCAACGTCGCCCGAGGGCAGCTCAATGATGCCATCATGCTCTTCCGACAGCTCCATCTCCCGCTCCGAGCACATCATCCCGTAGCTTTCGATCCCACGGATCTTGCCAACACCAATGGTGGTATCAATGCCCGGCACATACACACCCGGTTTCGCAATCACGACGGTGATCCCTTCGCGCGCATTGGGCGCACCGCAAATGATCTGCGTCTCGCCCTCATCCGTGGCGACCTGACAGACGCGCAGCTTGTCCGCATCCGGGTGCTTTTCCGCGCTGATGACCTTGCCAATGGTAAATTCGCCCAGCCGGTCCAGCGGGTTTTCAACCCCCTCAACCTCAAGACCAAGATCAGTCAGCGCATAGGTGATCTCATCAACCGTTGCATCCGTTTCCAAGTGATCCTTGAGCCAGCTCAGCGTGAATTTCATAACCGTGTGCCTTATGGAAAAGTGCAGTTCGCGCAGGGCATATCGCAATCGCCCCGCAGGGGGAAGCCTTGCTCAATCCTTGGTTTTATCACGATCCGGAAAGCGGTGGTCCAGCCACTTACCGACGCCATAAGCTGGGATCAAAACAGCAGCCCATCCCAGCGCGTTGATTACCGTCAACCGCCACTTCGTCTCAAACAGCATCCGGTCCGAGAGCCACAGGAAGACGTGGGCAATGACGACAAGCGTGAGCAGAGCGATGACGGCGTGGCGGAGGCGCATTCCTAACTTAGAAGCTGTATTAGAAGATAAATCGAGCCAATTAAGCCCGCTAGCATTAAGTAGAAGACTATCGCGTAGAGGGCGGGGCCATATTGTCGATCAGTCCGGAATTCGACCTCTGTCGTAATTGTATCGGGGGAATTCACCGATACAATTTCTACTCGGTTCATATTCATGTCGACTACATCGACAATTAGTAGTTCTTTAGGTGCTAGGTGCGGCACATGAATGATAAATTTTCCATCATCAAGAAAACTTTTCTCATGCTTACGCGGTGGAAACAAATTGTAGCTAGTCGGAGCAACTGTGAAAACAATCTCAACGTTGTTTGCTGTTTGTCGCCCAGTATTTTGAATGAAGAATTTCTCTGTCCAGACTGATAAAGGCAGTCTCCCTTCATCAACTACAAAATTATGAAAGTTGGCACTGGTTGAGCCCCACTCCAACTTCACTCTCGTCCGAAACAGCCAAAGAAGAAATGCCGAGAACAATGCAACGGCGACAGACCCAATCAGGTCACCTTGTGCTGCTAGGAAGGACGGAAAGCTAGAAACTAGTTCAGACACTCAACCCGCCCTGCAAGCTCGGCTGATCCAACGCCGCAAACCCGTAATGCCGCAGCCACCGCAAATCGCTGTCGAAGAACGCGCGCAGATCGGGGATGCCGTATTTCAGCATCGCGATCCGGTCGATCCCCATACCAAAGGCAAAGCCCTGATACTTGGCCGGGTCAATCCCACCAGCCTCAAGCACCTTCGGATGCACCATGCCGCTGCCCAAAATCTCTAGCCAGTCATCGCCCTCGCCCAGCTTCAGGGTGCCGCCTTCCCAGCTGCACCGGATATCGACCTCGGCCGACGGCTCCGTGAACGGGAAATGCGAGGCGCGGAAGCGCAACTCGACACCGTCGACCTCAAAGAAGGCGCGGCAGAACTCTTCCAATACCCATTTCAGGTTCGCCATCGAGATATCGGTATCAATCGCAAGCCCCTCGACCTGATGGAACATCGGCGTGTGCGTCTGATCATAATCAGCGCGATAAACTCGACCCGGACAGATCACGCGAATGGGCGCGCCCTGCGCCTCCATCGAGCGGATCTGCACCGGAGACGTATGCGTGCGCAACACATGCGGCGGACGATTATCACCCTCTTTGCGATGCGTGTAGAACGTATCCATCTCGGCGCGCGCCGGATGGTGCCCGGGGATATTCAGCGCGTCGAAATTATACCAATCACTTTCGATCTGCGGGCCTTCGGCCACCGCAAACCCCATATCCGCGAAAATAGCCGTCACTTCTTCCGAAACCTGCGACACCGGGTGGATCGTACCGACCCGCCGCTCGCGCATAGGAAGGGTTACGTCCAGCCACTCAGTCTTCAACCGCTCATTCAACGCCGCATCCGCAAGTGCCGCCTTCTTGGCAGACAGCGCCGAATTGATCTCATCCTTCAAAGCATTCAACGCAGGCCCTACAACCTGACGCTCTTCCGGTGTCATCTTACCCAGCTCGCGCATCTTCAGGGAGACTTCGCCTTTCTTGCCGACGGCCTGCAGGCGCAACTCTTCCAACGCAACCTCATCAGAGGCTGAAGAAATCGCGGAAATATACTTGTCTCTGAGATCGTCCATAGGACCCTCCAATTCGTTGCAGACCTGCTACTAAGCGACAGCGGCCAAAGCAAGCCCACCCCTCTTTCGCTTTTTTGAAATATCCTGGTGGTCCGGGGGCAAAGCCCCCGGCGTGGCGATTTGGCGAAGCCAAAGCGCTACCAAAGAAAAAGGCGCTCCCCTCGCAGGCAGCGCCTTACATCTTTCTAAGTCCCGAACGACTTACGCTGCCAGCGCGGCCTGTGCCTTCTCGACAATCGCGCCAAACGCATCGGGCTCGTTGACAGCCAGATCGGCCAGAACCTTGCGGTCCACTTCGATCCCAGCCAGCGTCAGACCGTTGATGAAACGCGAATATGTCAGCGCCTCATCGTGACTGCGCACAGCCGCGTTGATCCGCTGGATCCACAAAGCACGGAAGTTGCGCTTGCGGTTCTTGCGGTCACGGGTTGCGTACTGGTTTGCCTTGTCGACGGCCTGACGGGCCACCTTGAAGGTGTTCTTGCGACGGCCGTAATAGCCTTTCGCGGCATCCGTTACTTTTTTGTGACGGGCATGGGTTGTGGTGCCACCTTTAACGCGCATCTCAACTCTCCTTAGCGGTCATAGGGCATGAAGCCCTTGACGATTTTGGCATCGGGGGCGGACAACGTGGTCGTACCACGTGCGTCGCGGATGAATTTGCGGGTGCGCTTAATCATGCCGTGGCGTTTGCCAGCCTGACCAGCCATGACCTTACCGGTCGCCGTCACTTTAAAGCGCTTCTTGGCGCTCGACTTTGTCTTCATCTTGGGCATTTCCGTCTCCTAAATTCAGGTTCGCTTTACGCGCGACTCGGCATGCCACTTGGCCGGACGCACGAACTCAGGCGCGCCGTATACGAAGCACAGGTCTTTATGACAAGCCCTAAACGCTAAAGAATATAGCGGCCCACAACGTCTATAAAGATCTGGGGGATATCGTTGATCTGATAGCCACCGGGCTTGTTGGATATTGCGTAAACCACCATGACCCCTGACATCACCACAACAATCGAAGCAACCCGGGGCGCACGTCCATCCGACAGCGCAGATATAATGGACGGGACTGAAAAGCCGCCCAACACAAGTCCAATTACGAAAAGAAGATCATTATCCATTTACACCACTAAAACCCCGAAAGACTGCATGCATCATTCAGGATCAGTGCGGAAAATCAACCTTTCTTCACAAGGCGCAACCCTAAGGATATTGGTGGAGCCGGTCACATTGAACGGCACACCAGCCGTAACGACAATCTGGTCAGTCTCTTCGGCCAGCCCCAAGATCCGCGCAGCCCGCGCAGCTCCGACAACCGCCATCTTAAAACGCTCGACCTCACCGGTGAGCGTGACATTCGTGCCCCAACTCATACAAAGCCGCCGGGCCGTGCCCATCAAAGGCGTCAGCGCAATGATCGGCACCCGTGGACGTTCGCGCGCAGTCAGCAAAGCTGTGGTGCCTGATTGCGTAAAGCAACAGATGGCTTTGACATCCGTCGTCTCGGCAATCTCACGAGCGGCGGCGACGATACCGTCGGCAATGCTTGTACGTTTTGCAGTGCGAGAAGCCTCGATGATGTCTTGATAGGTCGGATCCCCCTCAACCTCGACCGCGACATTGTTCATCGTTGTCACAGCTTCAATCGGATAATTGCCAGCCGCCGATTCAGCCGACAGCATAATTGCATCGGTGCCTTCATAAATCGCGGTGGCCACGTCCGACACCTCGGCCCGTGTCGGCATTGGGCTTTCGATCATGCTCTCCAGCATCTGCGTGGCCACAATCACCGGCTTGGCGGCCGCACGGCATTTGCGGACAAGCTGCTTCTGGATCGGCGGCACGTTCTGTACCGGCAATTCAACGCCCAGATCACCACGTGCGACCATGATGCCGTCCGATGCCTCCAGGATCTCTTCAAACGCCTTCACGGCTGCCGGTTTCTCGATCTTCGAAAGGATCGCTGCGCGACCTCGCGTCAGGGTGCGGGCCTCTTCGACATCTTCGCGGCGCTGCACAAAGGATAATGCCAACCAATCAACGCCCAATTGGCAAACGAACTCCAGATCGGCACGGTCCTTGTCTGACAAAGCTGCAAGCGGCAGCACCACGTCCGGGACATTCACGCCTTTGCGGTTCGAGATCGTGCCGCCTGCAATCACTTCGCAATCAGCAAAATCAGCGCCGCAGGCTGTGACTTTCAAACGGATCTTGCCATCATTGACCAACAGATGCGCACCCACCTCAAGTGCTGCAAAAATCTCGGGATGCGGCAGGCGGACGCGTGTGACATCGCCCTCCGCGTCATCAAGATCCAGACGAAAGGCAGCGCCTTCGACCAGCTCTTCCTCACCTTTGGCAAAGGTCCCAACACGCAGCTTTGGCCCTTGTAAATCCGCAAGGATCGCAATCGGGCTATCAAGGTCCTTTTCGACCTGACGGATGATCTCGTGACGCACCTTGATCTCGGCATGATCGCCGTGGCTCATATTCAGGCGAAACACGTCTGCACCCGCTTCGTGCAGCTTGCGGATCATCTCGTAATCATTGGACGCCGGTCCCAGCGTCGCCACGATCTTTACGTTTCTCATTCGTCTCATGGCTGTCCCTGTCTTGTTACCGCTAACGTCGGCTTAATCGCTTATCGCCCAATTCCCATCCGACGACAACTGAACTATCAGATGCAATGAAGGGGTGACGCGCTTATGACATATCAACCATTCGAAATTATCGGAGCCAAGCGCCCCGGACGATGGGTCGTGACCTGCGATCATGCGGCCAATACGGTTCCGCCAGAGCTGGGCGGCACCCTTGGGCTGGGCGCAGCGGACATGGCCCGCCATATCGCCTATGATGTCGGCGCCGCAGGCGTGACACGCGCGCTAGCAGACCATCTGGACGCGCCTGCGATCCTTTCGAATTTTTCGCGTCTCGTGATCGATCCCAACCGCGGCGAAGACGATCCGACCCTTATGATGCGGCTTTACGATGGCACCATCATTCCGGCCAATCGCCACGCCACCATCGCCGATATCGAAATGCGGCTCAATGCATATCACCGCCCCTATCACGCCGCTTTGGCAGGCTTGATGGCGCGCCCCAAGCCCGTGATGGTGGCCGTGCACAGCTTTACGCCGCGGCTTAATGGGCGCAGGCCACGACCCTGGGAAATCGGGATCCTTTATGCTCATGACAGCCGTCTTGCGATCCCTCTGATCGAGGCATTGCGCGCTCAAGGCGATTTAACCGTCGGAGAGAATGAGCCCTATGCAGGCCACCTGCCGGGCGATGCGGTCGACCGCCACGCCTTGGCCCATGGCCATCCCAATGTGTTGATTGAGCTCAGAAACGACCTCATATCTGAAGCAAAGGGACAGCAGCACTGGGCCGACCGCCTTGCACCGATCCTGCAAACCGTTCTAGCCGAAAGTGGCCTTTAAGGGAGATCATATGATGGACGATCAAACGAAACTTGAACTGGAAGCCGCCGCTTTCCGTAGGTTGCAGGCCCATCTGGCGGACCGTACGGATGTGCAAAACATCGACATGATGAACCTCGCTGGATTCTGCCGAAACTGCCTGTCGCGCTGGTATCAGGAAGCCGCAAACGAACGCGGCATGGAGATGTCAAAAGACGAGGGCCGTGAGGTGTTTTACGGCATGCCCTATGCGGAATGGCGCGAAAAATATCAAACTGAAGCCAATGACGCACAGAAAGCGGCGTTTGATGTCAGCCACAAAACGCATGGCTGACATCAAACGGCGGCTTTTAGGCTTTCGTCCAGATAAATCTCACGCAGGCGGGTTGCAATCGGGCCAGGCTTTCCTTCGCCAATCGCCTCGCCGTCAAACTCCACAACCGGCATCACAAAGGTAGAAGCTGAGGTGATAAACGCCTCTGCCGCATCCTTGGCCTCATCCACGGTGAAGGCACGCTCTTCGACCTTCATCTGCGCCTCACGCGCAAAGCGCAGAACAGCGGCGCGGGTGATCCCGTGCAAAATCTCGTTGCCCAGATGGCGCGTCACCAGGACGCCCTCCTTGGTGACGATATAAGCATTGTTCGAGGTACCTTCGGTTACGAAACCATCCTCAACCATCCATGCATCATCAGCGCCCGCAGCCTTGGCCATCATCTTGCCCATCGACGGATAGAGCAGCTGAACCGTCTTGATATCGCGGCGGCCCCAACGCTGATCTTCGATGGAAATCACCTTCATCCCCGTCTTTGCGGCAGGGCTTTCGATCAGCCTCTTTTCCTGTGTGAAAAGCACAATTGTCGGAGCTGCATCCTTGGGGTACGCGAAGTCGCGATCTGCTGCCCCACGGGTGATCTGCAGGTAAACCATCCCTTCATCGACACCATTACGTTCGACCAGTTGGCGGTGCACCTCAAGCAGCTCGTCCGTCGTCACCGGCGAGTTCATCTCAAGTTCGGTGAGAGAGCGCTCAAGCCGTTTGGCGTGGCCATCAAAGTCGATCAGTTTGCCACCTAGCACGCTGGTGACTTCGTAAACCCCGTCCGCAAAGAGGAACCCACGGTCAAACACCGAGACCTTGGCATCTTCTTCGGCGACGTAATCTCCATTCACGTAAACAATACGGCTCATGATCGTCTCCCTAGCCCCAGAGTGCTGCCTTAGGCGGATGCACTCCGGCGTCATCAAATTGCAAAGCGTCTGAACGGTCTTCGGCCAGAAGCAGCGGTCCGTCAAGGTCGGTAAATGCCGCGCCTTGGGCCAAAAGCGTGGCAGGCGCCATGGCTAGCGATGAACCCACCATGCAACCAACGAAGATCCCATAGCCTTCTGCCAACGCCGCTTCTTTCAACAGCAGCGCTTCGGTCAGACCACCAGCCTTGTCCAGCTTGATATTCACAATGTCATATTTGCCTTTAAGCGCGGGCAGGCTTTCGCGGTCATGACACGACTCGTCTGCACAAACTGGCACAGGCCGTGCAATTTCGGACAGCATGTCGTCCTGACCTGTGGGTAAAGGTTGCTCCACAAGTTCCACACCAAGACGAAGCAAATGAGGCGCAAGTTCAGAATAGACCTCTGCCGTCCAGCCTTCATTGGCGTCCACGATGATCCGGGCCTTTGGCGCGCCCGCCCGAACTGCCTCAAGCCTTGGCATGTCATCCGGCGTACCCAGCTTGATCTTCAGAAGCGGGCGATATGCATTCTGGGCCGCCTGCGCTTTCATTTCCGCCGGTTCGGCAAGCGACAAAGTATAGGCCGTTATCTGAGGGCCGGGCTGGGGCAAACCCGCCAACTCCCACACCCGCTTGCCTGCGGTTTTCGCCTTGTGATCCCAAAGCGCGCAATCGACGGCATTGCGTGCTGCGCCAGCGGGCAACAGGCCCTGCAGCGCGATCCGATCCACGTCTTCAGGCAGACGTTCAATTTCAGCGGTGACGCTTTCAAGCGTTTCATCATAGCGATCGTAAGGGACACATTCCCCCCAACCGCACCCAGCGCGCACGGTCAGAACCTGCGCCTCAGTCCGCGACCCGCGTGAGATCGTAAAGACTTGCGCAAGCGGGAAGACGTCTTTCGAGACAGTAATCATCGGGCGACCCTAAAGGCCTTTCAGCGCATCGACCAGACGTCCTGCACCCTGACGAAACGGATCTACAGTGGGCAGGCCCATGCGGTCTTCAACCTCGGCAAGATAGGCAAGCGCATCGTCTTCAGACAGGTGCTGTGTGTTCACTGATATGCCGATGATCTGAACGTCAGGATTGGCGACGCGGGCAACCGGCAATACCAGATCCCGCAACGCTTCAAGCGACGGCAGATCATATGTCGGCAAACCGCGCATATGGCTGCGCGTCGGCTCGTGGCTCAGGACAAGTGCATCGGGTTGACCACCATGGATCAACGCCATCGTCACCCCGGAATAGGACACATGAAACAGACTGCCCTGCCCCTCGATATGATCCCAATGATCGGCGTCATTGTCCGGCGTCAGATATTCGACAGCGCCCGCCATGAAATCCGCGACAACCGCATCCAGCGGCACACCATCGCCGGTAATCAGAATGCCCGTCTGACCTGTCGGCCGGAATGTAGATTTCAGCCCACGCTTGCGCATTTCAGCATCCATGGCGAGGCCAGTATACATCTTTCCAACCGAGCAATCCGTCCCAACAGCCAAGCACCGCTTGCCAGTCCGTTTTACACCATTGGCAATTGGATAAACCACTTCAGGGACACGCACGTCATGCAAAGCGCGACCCAATTCTTCGGCCAAGGCGACAAGTTCAGGTTCATGCTTAAGCAAATTATGCAATCCACTGGCCAGATCATAGCCATGGCGCAAAGCGTCCTTGAGAACCTCCATCCACGTTTTGGAAATAACGCCGCCACGGTTCGCCACGCCAATAACCAGGGTGCGCGCACCTGCGGCATAGGCGTCCTGCAGGCTCATATCCGCAACTTTCATGTCGGCTCCACAACCTGGTAGGCGCAATTGGCCGACCACATGATCGGGCCGCCAATCCTTGATGCCTTGCGCAACCTTCGCGGCCAAGGCGTCAGGAGCGTCACCCAAAAAGAGCAGATAAGGGGTATCAATCATCACGACCTCCAAGTGTTGCGATCCGTTTCGCCGATCTGTCGGGAAAAGTGCTCCGAAAATC
>CAKZXZ010000244.1 GCA_937883775.1 uncultured Paracoccaceae bacterium | reverse complement strand
GCTCGGCAGGCGCGGTCATTCACCAGTTGGTTGGGGGCCTGCGCGCAGCGATGGGTTACACCGGCTGTGCTACGATCGAAGAGATGCGCACCAACTGCGAGTTTGTGAAGATCACCGGTGCAGGTCTGAAGGAAAGTCATGTCCATGATGTGCAGATCACCCGTGAGAGCCCGAACTACCGAGGCTCTTAAAGTGACTTTATACAGTGGCTTAGGAAGTGTTTTTAAAGTAATCAGTATTGGTTTTAACTGATGCAAACCGCTGCGCGATATGCCGCTGCGATTGATATCCTTGACGATATTATTGGGGGTGCGGCCGCAGAAAAAGCTTTGACACGGTGGGCGCGCAGCCACCGTTTTGCAGGCTCCAAAGACCGTGCAGCTTTGCGCGATCATGTGTTTGATGCGCTGCGTATGCGTCGAAGCTGTGCAGCACTTGGCGGGGCGCACAGCGGACGGGGTCTTATCATCGGGTTGTGCCTTCAGCAGAATGTCGATCATGCGCAGGTCTTTACCGGTGCGGGTCATGCGCCGGACCCTTTGAGCGCTGCTGAGAGGGCACATCTTGCCAGCGATTACAAAGCGGCGTTGAAGAGCCAACCCGCCGCTATCCGGCTGGATTGTCAGGATTGGGTTTATGAGTGTTTGCAGACCCAGCTTGGGACCGATGTGGCGGATGTATTGGCCACGCAAAAGCATCGCGCGCCTATTTTCCTGCGGGTTAACACGCTGAAGTCAACACCAGAGCAAGCGCTGGCAAGTTTGGCGGAAGATGCGATTGAAGCTATTCCGGTTGCAGACTTTAAGAATGCTCTGGAAGTAACTGCAAATGAAAGAAAGTTGCGAAATTCACAAGCGCTTCAGGGTGGCTTGATTGAGCTTCAGGATATCTCCTCTCAGGCGTCGGTAAGCGCGCTTGAGATACCCGCACATGCGCGGATCCTAGACTATTGCGCTGGCGGCGGCGGTAAATCCCTTGCCCTTGCGGCGCACCCGTCATGCCCGTCTGCGATCTATGCTCATGACGCGGCCCCTGCGCGCCTTCGCGACCTGCCGATGCGGACCAAGCGCGCGGGCGCAGACATTTCTATTATAGAGACGGAAGAGCTGCGCGATCATGGGCCGTTCGATTTGGTTTTTGTGGATGCGCCTTGTTCGGGCTCGGGCACCTGGCGGCGGACACCGGATGCTAAATGGCGACTGACCGAGGCCGATCTTGAAAGCTACATTAAGATACAGTCGGAAATACTTGAAAAAGCATCGGAATTTGTAAGCGAAGCAGGGCTGCTATGTTATGCGACCTGTTCGATATTCACCGACGAGAATGAGGCTCAGCTAAGCCGTTTTCAAGCCGCCAATCCGTGTTGGATCGTGACCGCGCAGGCGCGGGCGGATATCGCCACACGCGGCGATGGCTTCTTTAGCGCCTCATTACGCCGCAGTTGAATAAAAACACGTCTTAATTGTGTTAAATATCGTTAAGGTTGTTTTCACGGCTTAAGGCCGCGTTAATCCTTTGTGCCCGATAACAAGTGTACTGATTCTTTTCTGGAGGCTCGCCGTGCGGCAGACCGATCTCTCAACGGGCATGATTTCCCGCACGGCTGTATTGCTGGCGCCCCGTGCCGGGCTGCTTGGTATCGTTGGTTTGCTGATGGTTGCTGCATCTTATGCGATGAGCAACTTAATGGGGCTGATCGCCTTGGGCGCCGGCATGACGATGCTTGTCATCTTTGTTGGTATCCGACTGTTGGCGTGGCGCCACACGCGGCAAACCGGGTCTTTAAAGAGCGGTCTTGCGGTTTTGATCGATAAAGATCCCGCACCCAGCCTTCTGTCTGATCGCGAGGGGAGTGTTCTGACCTCGAACCGCGCAGCGTGTGAACGGTTTACAAACTCGTCAACGACCGTGGCTGGGCAATTGGCCAACGTCATCAGCACGCCTGCGAATGTCATTTCTCGGATGCAAAGCAAGGCTGATGGTTTTGGCAGCGCACGCGAAGATATCGTGACCCGCCGTGGCCATATCCGCTTGGTTGTGCACCGTTTGGGTGATGCTAATTTCCTATGGCGCCTTGAGGATATTGCCGACAGGCCAGCCAATGCGCGCGGGGCCGATGGGATCAATCTGCCAATGCTGACGGCCAGCAAATCCGGCACTATTCTTTTCATGAACGAGGCAAGCCGTAAGCTTTTGGGAGGGCGCGTCAAAGCGCTGGATCGCGTCTTTCGAACGCTTCCTCTGGTTTCAGGTGAAATGCACGAGGTTGATACCGAGAAAGGCCCGCTCATGGCGCGTGTTGCGGTGATCCCTGGTGCAACCGACAGGCAAGAAGTCTATTTGCTGCCAGGCGATCATGCGGGCGCGACAAAGTCGTTTACCGACCCGGCCAATCTGTTTGAAGATATTCCCGTGCCGCTGCTGCGGATCGATGATGCGGGGCGGGTTCTGGCCTGTAACCATCTGGTGCGCAATATCTTTGGCGGCGACGATATCGCTGGCCGCGACATGTGGGACATTGTAGATGGCTTGGGACGTTCGGTCCGTGATTGGCTACAGGAAGCGTTTGAAGGGCGCACCCGTCGGCAGGCCGTGGTGCTGCGTGCCAAAGGCGTCTCGCCTGAGGTGTTTCTTCAAGTGACCTTGACCAAGGTGGTCGAAGATGGCGTCAGTTCGCTGGTGGCAGTTCTGACCGACGCAACCGAACTCAAATCGCTTGAAGCGCAGTTCGTTCAAAGCCAAAAAATGCAAGCGATCGGTCAGTTGGCGGGCGGTGTGGCCCATGATTTCAACAATCTCCTCACGGCGATTTCCGGGCATTGTGACCTGCTGTTGTTGCGTCACGATCAGGGCGATGAAGACTTTGCCGATCTCACTCAGATCAGTCAGAATGCAAACCGGGCCGCGTCTTTGGTAGGGCAGCTGCTAGCGTTTTCCCGCAAGCAGAACCTGCAGCCACAGACAATGGATCTACGCGATACATTGGCCGATCTAACCCATCTTTTGAACCGCTTGGTCGGGGAGAAGACAACGCTGTCTTTTTCACATGATCCAAGTCTCATGCCGATCCGTGCAGATAAGCGGCAGCTTGAGCAGGTGATGATGAACCTTGTCGTCAATGCGCGTGATGCGATGGAAACCGGCGGTGAGATCAAGATCGAAACCGAAGCTGTGGTGCTGCATGACGATCTAAGCCGGGACCGCGCCACCGTTCCTGCCGGGCGGTACTCGATTGTGCGGGTTCACGATCAAGGCGTAGGTATCCCCGCGGATAAACTCTCGAACATTTTTGAGCCGTTTTACACCACAAAGCGCACAGGCGAGGGGACCGGGCTTGGATTATCGACGGTTTACGGGATCATTAAACAATCGGGTGGCTTTATATTTGTCGATTCAGTGCCTTCGGTCGGGACAACATTCAGCTTGTATTTCCCGGTACGTGAGCATTCGGAACTGGCAAGTCGCGTTGTAGCAGCCCCCGTTGTCGAGCCTTTGCGTGCCCGTGCAGATGGTGTGGTGCTTTTGGTTGAAGATGAAGCGCCGGTACGCGCTTTCGCGTCACGAGCGCTGCAACTTAAAGGGTTCACAGTTATTGAGGCCGATTGCGCAGAGGCAGCGTTAGAGTTGTTGGCGGACAAAGAGCTTGAGGTCGACGTCTTTGTAACAGACGTCATCATGCCCGGCATGGACGGGCCAAGTTGGGTAAAAAAAGCGCTGGTTGATCGACCGGGCGTCCGCGTTGTGTTTGTATCGGGCTATGCAGAAGACTCGATCGCGGAAAATCAAGCAAGTATTCCCAATTCAGTCTTCTTGCCAAAGCCGTTCTCGCTGACGGATCTGACAACAACGGTGCATCACCAATTGCACTAGTTTTTGAGGCATGAGCGATCGTTCAATCATTGCTCCGGCTAAGATGATGGCAGTCTCAATCAGCCAAGCTGTCCCAGAGCGCATATTCAGCTGCCAGCTTTCGACGCAGCTTACGTTCGGTCTTTGCATCCAATGAGAGTTCTTTCTTGGGCGAGACGTTGCGTTGATTGAGGCTGAAATCAACTTCAAGCCGATCTCGAAGAAAGGCCATCAGTCCGGCTTGATCGCTATACCGAAAAAGATGATCGACGCTGTCTTGTCCTTTCGGACCTGTGAGAAACTTTGCCTGCGACCCAACAGCCGCAAAGGACGGGCGCTGGCCCTGGCAATAGGCCAATGCAAATTCATCAAAGGACATATCTGCGGTACTGTTCGGGTTTCCGATCAAAAAGGGCCGGCCGCGAAAACGATACCAGCTGCCCAACCATTCGATTGGTTCACGCATAACGGCGAGTGTTTCAATGTCATCCGCTCCGGCGACGGCAAACATGGGGCGAAAGAAGCGATTGTATCGCTGGATCGTTGTGTGCTTGAGCGTCGTCGGATCTGCGACCGCAATATCAGCGCGGTCCCGTAATGCTTCGTGATAGGCAGTGCTGCCGGTTTTAGGTGTCGCCATAAAGGCAAGTTTTTCTTTCCAGAAAACAAGCATTTAAGTCTGCTCCCCACAGTTTTTCTGCGTGTTGTGCTGCTTTGTAAACTACCTGTTAACCGGTTCGCGTGAAAGTCATTGCATAAATTTATTGTTGAAATGTTCTCTTTTTGATCTCATAAGATGTGAGAACAAGAGGCGAACAAAAGCAGTGATTGCCGCCCACATGGCGGTGTGAAATAAGGATGGCAACCAATGGCAACGGCAGATATTTCGAAAATGACGGATAAAAAAGCGACCGATAAGCAAAAGGCGCTCGACAGCGCTTTGGCTCAGATTGAACGCCAGTTCGGCAAAGGCTCGATCATGAAACTGGGGGCCGGTCAGGCCATTCAAGAGATCGAGGCGACATCGACCGGCTCGCTTGGTCTTGATATCGCGTTGGGCATCGGCGGTTTGCCGAAAGGGCGCATCGTTGAGATTTATGGCCCGGAGAGTTCGGGTAAAACCACATTGACGCTTCACTGCGTTGCCGAAGAGCAGAAAAAAGGCGGTGTTTGCGCTTTTGTCGATGCCGAGCATGCGCTGGATCCGCAATATGCCAAGAAGCTTGGCGTTAATCTTGAAGAGCTGCTGATTTCGCAGCCCGATACAGGCGAGCAGGCTTTGGAAATTGTCGACACGCTTGTGCGCTCGGGCGCGGTCAACATGGTTGTGGTCGATTCGGTGGCCGCCCTGACACCGCGGTCGGAACTTGAAGGCGATATGGGCGACAGTTCGGTTGGTGTTCATGCGCGCTTGATGAGCCAAGCGATGCGTAAATTGACCGGCTCGATTGCGCGGTCAAATTGCATGGTCGTCTTTATCAACCAGATCCGGATGAAAATTGGTGTGATGTTTGGCAGCCCTGAAACCACCACCGGTGGCAATGCGCTGAAGTTCTACAGCTCTGTCCGCCTGGATATCCGCCGTATTGGCGCGTTGAAAGATCGCGACGAGGTGGTTGGCAACGCAACGCGTGTGAAGATCGTTAAAAACAAGGTGGCGCCGCCGTTCAAACAGGTCGAGTTTGACATCATGTATGGGGAAGGCATCTCGAAAATGGGCGAACTGGTTGATCTGGGCGTGAAAGCCGGGATTGTTGAGAAGTCAGGTGCGTGGTTCTCATATGGGGATGAGCGTATCGGCCAGGGGCGTGAGAACGCCAAAACCTTCTTGAAAGAAAATGAGCGTACGGCACTTGAGATCGAAGACAAGATCCGCGCGGCGCACGGCCTTGATTTTGAGATGCCGCCAGAAGAAGCCAAAGGCGAAGGGCTGGACGGCGAGGGCGATGTGCTTGAAAGCTGAGATCAGTTGAGAATTTAGGAAAAGGGCCGGCCATGCGCTGGCCCTTTTCTTATTGTGGACACTCTGCATTTGCGGGGCTATTTCAAAAGGGTCTTGGACCCGCCGCGAAAGAACCCCATGCCTACGCTGAATGATATCCGTTCGACCTTCCTGAATTACTTTGAAAAACAAGGGCATAAGGTCGTGCCTTCAAGCCCGCTTGTGCCCCGCAACGACCCAACGCTGATGTTTGCCAATTCGGGCATGGTGCAGTTCAAAAACCTGTTCACCGGGGTCGAGCATCGCGACTACACGCGTGCGACCACGGCGCAGAAATGTGTGCGCGCGGGCGGCAAGCATAATGATCTTGATAATGTGGGCTACACGATGCGGCACCACACGTTTTTCGAGATGATGGGCAATTTTTCGTTCGGGGATTATTTTAAGACCGAGGCGATCCCGTTTGCATGGGACGTCATCACCAAAGAGCTTGATATTCCAAAGGAAAAGCTTGTTGTCACCGTTTACCATGACGATGACGAGGCCGCCGATATCTGGAAAAAGGTCGCCGGGTTCAGCGATGATCGCATCATTCGCATCGCAACAGATGACAATTTCTGGATGATGGGGCCAACGGGTCCGTGTGGACCGTCCTCCGAGATTTTCTTTGACCATGGCGATCACATCTGGGGCGGACCTCCGGGCTCTGCTGAAGAAGATGGCGATCGGTTTGTCGAGATCTGGAACCTTGTGTTCATGCAGTATGAGCAATTCGAGGGTGGTGCCCGAGAGCCGCTTCCGAACCAGTCGATTGATACGGGCATGGGGATCGAGCGTGTCGCGGCGCTGTTGCAAGGCACCAACGACAACTATGCGACCGATTTGATGCGCAGCCTGATTGAAGCATCCGCGAACGCATCTTCGACAGATCCGGATGGTCCTGGAAAGACGCATCATCGCGTGATTGCGGATCACTTGCGGTCGACATCATTCCTGATCGCGGATGGTGTCATGCCCAGCAATGACGGGCGCGGCTATGTGCTGCGCCGGATCATGCGACGCGCCATGCGGCATGCGCATTTGCTGGGTGCGAAAGACCCGCTGATGTACCGGCTTGTCCCGGCTTTGGTGCAGCAGATGGGCGCGGCTTACCCGGAACTGGGACAGGCGCAAGCGCTGATCGAAGAGACGTTAAAGCTGGAAGAAACCCGGTTTAAACAGACGCTTGAGCGGGGGTTGCGGCTTCTTGATGATGAGCTTGATGGCTTGGCGGACGATGCCGCTTTGCCGGGTGCTGCGGCGTTCAAGCTTTATGACACCTATGGATTCCCACTGGATCTGACGCAGGATGCGCTGCGCGAAAAGGGTCGCGCAGTGGATACGGACGGCTTTGATGCCGCGATGGCCGAGCAGAAAGCGAAGGCGCGCGCGGCGTGGTCCGGCTCGGGTGAAACGGCAGATGCGACGGTCTGGTTTGACATCGCAGATACTGCCGGGACGACAGATTTTCTGGGATACGACACGGAAGTGGCCGAAGGGCAGATTGTGGCGCTGGTGCAGGAGGGCGCTCAGATCGAGACAGTGTCCAAAGGCCAGGCCGTGCAGGTCGTTTTGAACCAAACTCCCTTTTATGCCGAAAGTGGGGGGCAGGTGGGCGATAGCGGAGTGCTGAAAACCGAAACCGGCACCGTTATTGTGTCTGAGACGCGCAAGGTTGCCGACGTGTTTATCCATATTGGCGAGGTGTCGGAGGGCGCAGTATCACAAGGGCAAGGTGCTGAGTTGGAGGTCGATCATGATCGCCGCACCGCAATTCGCGCCAACCACTCGGCCACGCATTTGCTGCATGAGGCGCTGCGCAAAGCGTTGGGCGATCATGTGGCGCAGCGTGGATCATTGAATGCCGAGGATCGCCTGCGGTTCGATTTCAGTCATGGTAAAGCGCTGAGCGCTGAAGAACTCAAAGGTGTCGAAGAGGAAGTAAACGCCTTTATCCGGCAGAATGCGCCGGTCGAGACGCGGATTATGACGCCAGATGACGCCCGTGAACTGGGGGCACAGGCGCTGTTTGGCGAAAAATATGGCGACGAAGTGCGGGTTGTGTCGATGGGGCGCGATGTCGGTTCCGGCAAAGGCAGCGACGGAGAGACTTATTCGTTGGAACTATGCGGTGGCACCCATGTGCGCCAAACGGGCGACATCGGGGTCTTTGTGACCTTGGGCGACAGTGCATCTTCATCAGGTGTCCGGCGCATCGAAGCGCTGACCGGCGCGGCGGCGTTTCAACACTTGAGCGATCAGGATCACCGTTTGTCGAATGTCGCTGCTGCGCTCAAGGCGCGCCCCGAGGAAGTGGGTGAGCGTGTCAAGGCGTTGATGGATGAGCGGAAGGCACTGGCCAATGAAGTGGCGCAGTTGCGCCGTGAATTGGCGATGTCCGGTGGCGGGCAGGCTGACGTAAAAGCAAAAGATATCAACGGAGTGCCGTTCATAGCTCAAGTTCTTTCGGGGGTGACGGGCAAAGACCTTCCGGCCCTTGTGGACGAGCATAAGGCACAGATGGAAAGCGGGGCAGTCCTGTTGATTGCGGATGCCGACGGCAAAGCAGCAGTGGCTGCGGGCGTCACCAAGGACCTGACTGGAACGGTGTCGGCCGTCGATCTGGTCAAGGCGGCTGTTGTCGAATTGGGCGGTAAAGGTGGCGGCGGACGCCCTGACATGGCGCAGGGCGGCGGCAAAGATGCGGCCAACGCCGATGCCGCAATCAAAGCGGCAGAAGCCGTGATCGGAGGATAAGATGGGCGCACTTTGGATTGCACATGTGACGGTAACCGACGAGGCGGCCTATGCCGAATATGCCAAGCGCGCGACGGTTGCGATTGCCGAGCATGGCGGCGTGTTTCTGGCGCGCGGTGGCAAGTACGAGCAGCTTGAGGGCAGGGATCGCCCGCGTAATGTCGTGGCGCGGTTCGAAAGCCTGCAAGCCGCTCATGACTGCTATTATTCCGACGCTTATCAAGAGGCGTTGAGTTATGCCAAAGGCGCGTCCGAACGGGATCTGATGATCCTCGAAGAGCTGGAATAGAAAAAGGGCGCCGCAACGGGCGCCCTTTTCTTTAGCTTGCGCGGGCTTGGCGCTTGCGCTCGTGAGGATCCAGATAGCGCTTCCGCAGACGGATCGCGTTCGGCGTCACCTCGACCAGTTCGTCGTCATCGATATAGGCGATCGCCTCTTCCAGCGACAGTTTTACAGGTGTGGTCAAGCGAACGTTTTCATCAGTGCCCGAGGCGCGCACATTGGTGAGTTTCTTGCCTTTGAGCGGGTTCACCTCAAGGTCATTCTCACGGCTGTGTTCGCCGATAATCATGCCCTGATAAACGTCTTCCTGCGCGCCGATGAAGAACTTGCCGCGGTCTTCAAGATTGAAGATCGCATAGGCCACAGACACCCCGTTCTCCATCGAGATCAGAACGCCCGCGCGACGACCAGGGATCGCGCCTTTATGTGGTGCCCAGTCATGGAACACGCGGTTCAGCACGCCTGTGCCGCGCGTGTCGGTCAGGAACTCGCCGTGATAACCGATCAGACCGCGAGACGGGACATGCGCGATGATGCGGGTCTTGCCGCTATTTTGCTTCATCTCGACCAGATCGCCTTTGCGCGCGCCCGTGATCTTCTCGATCACCGAGCCGGAATATTCGTCATCCACGTCGATGGTGACTTCTTCGATTGGCTCATGGCGCTGACCGTCGATCTCTTGGAACAGCACCTGCGGGCGGGAGACTGAAAGCTCAAACCCCTCGCGGCGCATGTTTTCGATCAGAACGCCCATCTGCAATTCGCCGCGCCCGGCCACTTCGAAGGCTTCGCCGCCAGGCGTGTCGGTGATGCGGATGGCGACGTTGGATTCGGCCTCTTTCATCAGGCGTTCACGGATGACGCGGGATTGCACCTTCTTGCCGTCACGGCCCGATAGGGGGCTGTCATTGATGCCGAAGGTCACGGTAATCGTGGGCGGATCAATCGGTTGGGCGTCAAGCGCGGTATCCACTTCGGGCGCACAGATCGTGTCGGCCACGGTCGCTTTGGTCATGCCTGCGAGGCTGACGATGTCGCCGGCTTCGGCCACGTCGATGGGCGATTGGGCAAGGCCGCGGAACGCCATGATCTTGGTCACGCGGAACTGTTCGATCTTGTCGCCTTCGCGGGAGAGCGCTTTGACGGTTTCGCCGGCTTTCAGCGTTCCGCTTTCGACACGACCCGTGAGCAGACGGCCGATGAACGGGTCAGAGCCCAGCGTCGTTGCCAGCATTGTAAACGGCTCGGATTGGCGCGCGATTTGGGCCGGGGCATGCACATGCTCAACAATCAGGTCGAACAGGGCGGACAGGTCCTTGCGCGGGCCATCCAGTTCAGCGTCGCACCAGCCGTTGCGGCCAGAGGCGTAGAGCGCGGGGAAATCCAGCTGCTCTTCATTTGCATCAAGGTTGGCGAACAGATCGAACACCTCGTCCAGCGCGCGGTCGGGTTCGGCGTCGGGCTTGTCGACCTTGTTCAGAACCACAATCGGGCGCAGACCCAAGGCCAGCGCTTTGGAGGTCACAAATTTCGTCTGGGGCATCGGCCCTTCGGCAGCGTCCACTAGCAAAACAACGCCGTCGACCATGCTCAGGATACGCTCCACCTCGCCGCCGAAATCGGCGTGACCGGGGGTGTCGACGATGTTGATGCGGGTGTTGTTCCACTCAACCGAGGTGGCTTTGGCAAGGATTGTGATGCCGCGTTCGCGCTCCAGATCGTTGCTGTCCATGGCGCGTTCGGTGGTCG
>CAKZXZ010000243.1 GCA_937883775.1 uncultured Paracoccaceae bacterium | reverse complement strand
TGAAGCCAACTGGGTTGAAGCTGTGACAGCTCAAGTATCGCATGAACGGCAAAGAACGGCTCTGTTCGATTGGCATATATTCCAACAATAGCCTCGCACAAGCCCGCAAATGCAAAGACGCTGCGCGAGCCAGTGTTGCGGCGGGGATTGCTTCTAGTGAAGCCAAGCAGGAAGAGAAACGCATTAGAAAAGAGGCGAAAAGACAGACCGTTGAGAAGATTGGCGCGGCATTTCTGGCCAAGCAGCGTAAAGAGGGAAAGTCTAAGGCCACGCTTGATAAGACAGAGTATCAACTGAGACTTGCGAACCGCGACTTTGGCCGAAAACCGATATCAGAGATAACTGCCCCCGTAATCCTAAAGACACTTCGCAAGGTCGAGACCAAAGGCAATTACGAGACAGCCCATCGCCTTCGTGCCCCAATTGGCTCAATTCTTCGCTTTGCGGTTGTCAGTGGCATTGCCGAGAGTGACCCAACCTACGCATTGCGGGATGCACTTATTCGTCCGATCCGCGTCCATCGAGCTGCAATCACTGATCCCAAGGCGCTGGGCCGCCTTTTGGTAGGGATCGACGGGTTTTAGGGCCAAGCGACGACTCGGATTGCGGCCACGCTGTTGGCAATGCTCGCCCATCCGCGGAGCGGCTCTGCTTCTAAATCCAACCAGGACTAAATGGATTTCTACGATCCAGATCAAACTCCCTCTAGCCGTCAACGCTCTCCACGCGGGCGGCCGAAAACTTGAATTCGGGAATTTTGCCGAACGGATCAAGCTGCGGATTGGTCAGGAAATTCGCTGGCGCCTCGACAAAACAGAAAGGAATGAAGAGCATTCCTGGTGTCACATCTCGGTCCGCGCGCAGGGTCAGTGTGATCGCGCCGCGGCGGGTTTCGACCTTGACCTGTTGTCCACGTTCCAGCCCTTTGCGCCCGATGTCTTTGGGGTGCATCGACACAACGGGTTCGCTTTCCTGTGCGTTCAAATGGGTCGCACGGCGGGTCATGGCGCCGGTATGCCAATGCTCTAACATGCGGCCTGTTGTCAGTACCATCGGGAACTCGGTATCGGGCAACTCATCTGGCGGGATTAGATCAGTTGGCACCAGCTTGGCGCGGCCATCTTTGGTAGGGAAGCCGTCGTAGAAGATAATCTCTTCGCCGGGACCGTCCTCGGATTTCGCAGGATAGCACACGACGCCTTCGCGCAAGAGACGCTCCCACGTGATATTGTTGAACGACGCCATCATAGAAGCCATTTCGGTATAGACTTCGCCGATCTCTCTATAATCCCAGTCCAGACCGGAGCGTTGCGCCATCTCTTGCAGCAGCTTCCAATCCTGGCGCGCCTCGCCCGGTGGTTTGCGCACGGGCATCGCGATCTGTACCTGACGGTTCGAGTTCGTATAGGTCCCAGGTTTTTCGGGCTGTGCCGAAGCGGGCAGGATCACATCCGCAAACCAGGCGGTTTCGGTCAGGAAGATGTCCTGCACAACCAGATGATCCAGCATCGACAGCGCCTTGCGGGCGTGGTTCTGATCGGGGTCTGACATGGCCGGGTTCTCGCCCTGCACATACATCGCATTGATGTTGCCTTGTTCAATCGCGCCCATAATCTCGACCACAGTGAGCCCTTTTGCGGGATCAAGCGGGCGCCCCCAAGCATCTTCGTATTTGGCGCGTATATCGGGGTCCTCGACCGATTGATAATTCGGATAGACCATCGGGATCAGCCCTGCATCCGAGGAGCCTTGGACGTTGTTCTGCCCACGCAATGGGTGAATGCCTGTGCCGGGTCGACCGATCTGGCCGGTAATCAGGCTTAGCGCGATCAGGCAACGAACGTTGTCGGTGCCATGCACGTGCTGGCTGACGCCCATGCCCCAGAAGATAATCGCGCGCTCGGCTGTCGCGAAAGTCCGCGCCAGATCGCGCAGATATTCGGCGTCTACCCCGCACATGTCGGCCATGGCTTCGGGTGAGAAGTCTTTGACCTTTTCGGCCAGCGCTTCAAAGCCGTCGACATTGGCCTGCACGTATTGCTCGTCGTAGAGCTTTTCTTCGATGATCGTGTGGATCATCGCGTTCAGCATGGGCACATCTCGGCCCGGTGCGAAGACGACGGGGTGGGTCGCATGGCGCATGAGACCCTGCTTGCGCGGATCAAAGACCATCAGCTTGGCGCCGCGTTTTGCAGCCTGTTTGAAAAAGGTTGCCGCCACGGGGTGGTTTTGCTCAGGGCGGCAACCGATTGTCATAATGCAATCACTGTCATCGGCCGCAGTGAAAGGTGCAGAGACCGCGCCAGAGCCGACGCCCTCCATCAAGGCTGCCACTGACGAGGCGTGACAAAGCCGCGTGCAATGATCGACATTGTTCGTGCCAAACCCCTGCCGGATGTACTTCTGAAACAGATAGGCTTCTTCATTCGTGCCTTTGGCCGAGCCGAAGCCTGCAATTGCATGGCCTCCCTTGCTGTCGCGCACTTTGGTGAGGCCCTTGGCTGCCATGTCGAGCGCCTCTTCCCAAGTGGCCTCGCGAAAGACCTCGTTGATGTCCGAAAAGGTCATATGCGCTTTAGGGTCTTTCGGCGCATCCTCGCGCCGGATCAGCGGTTTGGTCAGACGTTCAGGGGACATGACATAGTCCAATCCGAAACGCCCCTTGATGCATAGCTTGCCACGGTTGCCGGGCCCGTCCCGGCCATCGACCTTGACGATGTCCTCGCCCACAAGGCTGACCTCTGTTTGGCAGCCAACACCGCAAAACGGGCAGACCGAGGGCTTAACCTCTTCGACGATGACTTCACGTTTCGTGGCAGTGTCATTCAGGAGCGTCTTCTCCATCAGGGCACCGGTGGGGCAGGCTTGCACGCATTCGCCGCAGCCCACGCAGCTGGACAGGCCCATCGGGTCGTTGACGTCAAAGACCGGGGTCGCACCCATGCCACGATCTGCCATGCCGATCACGTCATTGACCTGCACTTCGCGGCAAGCGCGCTCGCACAGGTTGCACGAGATGCAGGCATCCAGATTAACGGCAATTGAGGGGTGGGAGGCATCGTGGAAGATACTGTCCACCGGGATTTCAGATTTTGCACCGGGGCG
>CAKZXZ010000242.1 GCA_937883775.1 uncultured Paracoccaceae bacterium | reverse complement strand
CGCTGGACGGCTACCCGATGGCGCAGCAGGGGCAGGCGGCGAATGCGCTGGCGATATCGGGCGTTGCGTCTTTCGTGGGGGCGACTGTCGCCATCGTGGGGCTGACGCTGTTTGCGCCGCTTTTGGCGCGGGCGGCGATTTACTTTGGCCCGGCGGATTACTTTGCGCTTTACGTGATGGCGTTTGCGACCATCGGTGGGCTGGCGGGCGTGGACCCGCGCAAAACGCTGCTTTCTGCGCTGATAGGGTTGATGATTGCGACCATCGGGTTGGACCCGGCGACAGGCATTCCGCGCTACACCGGCGGGTCGTTTCATTTGTTTGACGGGATTGATCCGATTGTCGCGCTGGTGGGCCTTTTCGCGATTTCAGAGCTGATGTTTCTGCTCGAGAAAACGATCAAGGATCGCGACGCGGCCATCAAGCTCGACACATGGATCCCCGATCTTAAGGTCGTCTTCGGGACCGGATGGGCCACGGTGCGCGGCTCTGTCGTGGGGTTTGTGGCGGGGGTTTTGCCGGGGGCGGGGGCGTCCCTTGGCGCTGTCATGAGCTATTCGATTGAGAAGCAGGTCAGCAATAAAGGCGGGACGTTTGGCAAGGGCGATCCGAAGGGCGTCGCGGCGCCTGAGGCGGGGAATAATTCTGCGAGCGCGGGCGCGTTGATCCCGATGTTGTCGCTGGGCGTGCCGGGGTCGGGGACCACGGCGGTGATGCTGGCGATGCTCATTTCGCTGAACGTGCAACCGGGGCCGCTTCTGTTTGAGCGCCAGCCCGATCTGGTCTGGGGGTTGGTTGCGTCGCTATATATGGCGAACGTGATGCTGTTGGTGCTGAACCTGCCGCTGATTGGCTTGTTCACCCGTCTGATGGCGGTGCCGACTTGGGCGCTGATGCCGCTGGTTGTCGCGATCAGTTTCATCGGGGTTTATTCGATCAGCAATTCGACCTTTGATCTGTATATCATGATCGCGTTCGGGGTGTTGGGCTACGTTCTGCGCAAGCTCGATATCACGCTGGTGCCTCTGGTGCTGGGTCTGCTGCTGGGCGCGGATATGGAGAATAACTTGCGCCGGGCGCTGTCGATTTCAGGTGGGGATTACGGCGTGTTGGTGGCCAGTTGGATTTCCGTGGTGCTTTATCTGGCGACCGCCGGTTTCCTTGCGCTGTCGGTCTGGCTGGCGCTGCGCGACCGCAAGCGGGCTGCCGATGCGCCATGATCTGGTGACGTTGCAGCTGTTTCAGACAGTGGCGCAGACTGGGTCCATCGCCGGGGCGGCGACGCGGCACAATATGGTGGCCTCGGCGGTCAGCAAACGCATTTCCGACCTTGAGGCACAGATCGGCACGCCGCTTTTCTATCGCAAACGGCGCGGGGTCGAGCTGACGGCGGCGGGGCAGGACCTGCTGAGCCATGCGCGCACACTCGACACGATGATCGAGCGGATGGACGCGGATATGCAGCGCTATGCGGATGGCAAAAGCGGCACGATCCGGGTGGCAGCGAACAGTTCGGCGATCACGCAGTTTCTGCCCGAAGATCTGGCCGAATTCGTCAGGCTGCATCCCGAGCTACAACTGGAACTGGCCGAGCAAACCAGCGGAGAAATCCTTGCCGCCGTGCGGGGCGGGCATTGCGATCTGGGGATATTTTCGGGTCTAACACAGCCCAAAGGCGTTACGACACTGCCTTACCGGCGCGACACGCTGGTCGTGGCCACACCGCCCGGTCACTGGCTGGTGGGGCAAGACAGCGTTGCGCTGAAAGACCTGCTGGAAGAGGATTTCGTGGGGCTTCAGGATATCAGCTCGATCCAGACCCATGTGCGGGAGACGGCAGCGGCGCTGGGGGCGCGCATCAAGACGCGCGTGTCGGTGCAAAGCTTTGATGGCGTGCGGCGCATGGTGCAGGCCCGGCTGGGCATCGCGATTCTGCCCTACGGCGCGGTCGAGCCTTACGTGCGCGATGGTGAATTGAGCATGGTGCCCCTGAGCGAGGACTGGGCCAAGCGTGATCTACTGATTGCCGTGCGCACGCCGGATGCATTGTCACGCCCCGTGCAGATGCTGTTGGACAGCCTGACAGGACCCTAAGCGGGGCAGGGGAGGGCTTAGCTAGGCCACAAGCTGGCAACACACCGCGCCCAGACCATCGATGCGGCCGTGCACAGCGGTGCCAATGGGGAAATACGGCAACCCGTTGAGCGAGCCGGTGATAACGAACATGCCGGGCTGCAGCCCCCCGCAATGATCGCCGATCATCTCGGCCAGGGTCTGAACGGTGGTCAGCGCAGAACCTGCGGGGACATCGGCAGCGCCTTCCAGAACAGGCGTGGCATCGCATGACAGGTGTGCGTTCACGCGGGTAAAATCCGAACCATCCCACGAGGGCAGGGGCGCGCCAATCACCAACGCACCGCTGGCCTGTTGATCGGCCAGTTTCACAATAGGATCATCAGCCAGAGGTCCGGCGATCCGGGTATCCACCACTTCGATCACGGGGCGCGGACGCACCGCCTTGGTGATCTGCGCAAGGGTCGCGCCAGCAGGGATGGCAGAGAGGATTTCAAAACCCACTTCAAGCTCGATCCCGGCCGCGTCGATAATCGGCACATCGGCATCGCTGACAAAAATACGATCCGCACGGATTGGGGCCATGATCGGCGCAACACCGGGTTTGCGCGCCACCTTATACGCGCCCACAGGACCAAACCGCGCCATGACGTCTTGTTGCACCGCATAGGCATCCGCATGGCTTTGAGGCACAGGGCCTTCAGGCGTTACGCGATCCCCGGTTTCATAAGCAGCGACCAGTGCCGCGCTAAAATCGGTCAGGGTCATTCAATCGCCTTTTTCAGCGCAGCAAACTTGTTGTTCAGATGAGTGTTCAGCAGCGCCGAAAGACGGGCGCCATCGCGCGCCTGAATGGCCTTGAGAAGGCCGCGATGTTCCTCGACCGCTTGGGCCCAGCGGCTGTCAGAGACGTTCGCCAAAAGCCGGGCGCGTTCGACCTTGGAGGAGACCATCGTGTAATGCTGGCTCAGCACGGGATTGCGCGCCGCCTCAAAAAGCGTGTTGTGGATATCGCGATTGGCTTTGAAATAGCCGGGCCTGTCACCGTTCTCGTAACAGCGGAACATATCATGATGCCGGGCGACAAGCTGGTCGATTTCGGCATCGCTGGCCTTGGCGCAGGCCAGTTCACCCGCAAGGCCTTCCAAAGCGGCGACAACGGGAAACGCGGCTTCAAGCTCTTCCATGGTGACGTTCGACACGCGCGCGCCGCGGTTGGATTCAAGAACGATCAGCCCTTCATTGGCCAGCACCTTGAGCGCTTCGCGCAGCGGCGTGCGGGACACGCCCAGCTGTTCGCATAACTCACGCTCGGGCACCTTGGCTTGCGGTTGCAGGGTGCCGTCGACAATGGCTTGCCGCAATCGCGTGACCAGTTCTTCGTGAAGGGAGGGTCGGGAGAGTGGGGTGGACAGGTTCATGTCAGCGGTTTCCCTGTAGTAAAGCCATTTCAAAGACGCGGGCCACGTGGATCGCGTCGCGCCCGGTGCCGTCTGCAATCTGATGCCGACAGGAGGTTCCATCGGCGACGATCAATGTGTCCTGCGGGGCCGCCCGCACGGCTGGCAAAAGATTGGCTTCGGCCATTTTCAGCGACATCTCTACCGTGTCCCGACCATAGCCGAAAGCCCCGGCCATCCCGCAACAACTTGTTTCAACCACCTCGACCTCGCAATGCGGGATCAAGGCAAGGGCTTTTTGCACGTCGGGCATGACCTGATGAGCCTTTTGATGGCAATGCCCGTGGAGCAGGATCTTTTGACCAAGCGCCTGCAGAGGCGGGGTGATCTTGTGTTCGATCAGGTATTCTTCCAGCAGAAAGCTGCGCGCGGCGACCGTGTCGGCCCGGCCATCGGTTATCAGCGCCGGGATTTCATCGCGCAGGGTCAGCAGCGATGACGGCTCGAGCCCGACAATCGGCAGGCCTGCTTTGGCGTGGGGCAGCAGCGCGGTGACAAGGCGGTCGGCTTCGGCGCGCGCGGCATCGATCAGGCCGACGGACAGCAAGGTGCGCCCACAATCGAGCGGGCGGCTGCCTTTGGTCGGGGTCGCAACCTTGACGTTCAGGCCTGCTGCACGCAGCACACGCCCCGCTGCGCGCAGGTTTTCAGGCTCAAAATAGCGGTTGAAGGCGTCAGCAAACAGGATGACATCGGGGGCGGCATCGTCAAACTCGGTGTCTTTGAAGGGCTTGGGCGACCATTCGGGCAGATCGCGCGAGGCGGCAAAGCCGGTCATACCTTCGGTTAGCCGCGCCAGGCCCGGCACACGGTTGCGCAGATTGGCCAGCCACGGAACGCGCGCCGCCCAGGGTGCATAGCGGGGCAGGTAGCCGACAAGGCGGTCATGCAGGCTGAGCCCGTGTTTGGCCAGCCGCGCGGCCTGCACTTCGGTCTTCATACGGGCCATGTCGACGCCGGTCGGGCATTCGCGCTTGCAGGCCTTGCACGACACGCAGAACTTCATCGTCTCGGCCATGGCGTCCGAGCTGAGCGCATCGGGGCCCAGCTGGCCCGTGATCGCAAGGCGCAGGCTGTTGGCGCGCCCGCGCGTGGCGTCGCGTTCGTTGCGGGTGACGCGATAGGACGGGCACATCGCGCCCCCGCTGAGCTTGCGGCAGGCGCCGTTGTTGTTGCACATCTCGACCGCGCCTTGAAAGCCGCCGCCCGCACCCGGCCAGGCCGACCAATCGAACGCGGTGCGCAGCGGGGCGGCGTTGTAGTCGGGGCTGTAGCGAAAGAGGGTGCGATCATCCATTTTCGGCGGATCGACGATCTTGCCGGGGTTCAGAAGGCCGTCGGGATCAAAGCGCTTTTTGACGTCGCGGAACAGATCGATGATTTCGGTGCCATACATCCGTTCGTGAAATTCCGAGCGCACGATGCCGTCGCCATGCTCACCGGAATGGGAGCCTTTGTATTCGGCGACCAACGCAAAAGCCTCTTCGGCGATGGCGCGCATTTTCTTGACCTCGCCCTCTTGCTTGAGGTTCAGCACAGGGCGCACATGCAGGCACCCGACAGAGGCATGGGCGTACCAGGTGCCCTGGGTGCCGTGCTTTTCAAACACCTCGGTCAGGCGCGCGGTGTAGTCGGCGAGATCGGGCAGTGCGACGGCGCAATCTTCGACGAAAGAGACGGGTTTGCCCTCTTGCTTCATCGACATCATGATGTTGAGGCCGGATTTGCGGACCTCGGCGATCTGGCCTTGCAAGCGCTGATCGGTGATCGGTTTCACCCCGCCCCAGGCCCCGTCGGTGCCGCTCCAGGAAAACCCCAGATCGCCCATCAGCGTGTCAATCTCGGCGAGTTTGCGGGCGTTGGCCTCGGCGGTGCCTTCGTCGAACTCAACCAGCAAAAGGGCGGCGGGGGCGCCTTCGACAAACGCTTCGATGGTGCGTTTGAACATGGGGATCTGGCGCGAGAGGCCGATCATGGTGTTATCAACCAGCTCGACCGAGAGCGGATCAAGCGCGACCAGATGCTGGGTCGCATCCATCGCCTGATAAAAGCTTGGGAAGTGACACACAGCCAGAACGCGTTCGCCCACCAGCGGCCAGAGCTTCAGCTCGATTGCGGTGAAATAGCCCAGCGTACCCTCCGAGCCGACCAGCAGATGCGACAGGTTCATCGGCGCGCCATTGGGCACCAGCGCGTCGATGTTATAGCCGCCGACACGGCGGTTTAGCTTGGGAAAGCGGGTGTCGATCAGATCACCATGCTGAGCGCCAATCTGCAGCATGTCGTCCAGAATGGCCTGAGCAGGGTGGTTCATCAGCGTGCCTTGCGCGACCTCGCCGAAGCGCGCGTCGGTGCCATCTGCGAGGATCGCCTCGATCGCGCGTACGTTCGAGCGCATGGTGCCATAGCGCAATGAGCGCCCACCGCATGAATTGTTCGCCGCCATCCCGCCAATGGTCGCGCGCGACGCGGTCGAGACATCGACGGGGAACCACAGCCCGTGCGGTTTGAGAGCGCGGTTCAGCTCGTCGAGCACAACGCCGGGTTCAACAACCGCACGGCGGCCTTCGACATCAATTTCAAGGATGCGATTGAAGTGCCGCGAATTGTCGAGGATGAGGCCGGAATTGACCGTCTGACCGCATTGCGAGGTGCCGCCACCACGCCCGGTCACCGGAATGCCCTCGCTGCGCGCGGCACTCAAAGCGGCGGAAATATCGTCTTTGGAGCGTGGAATCGCCACCGCGGCTGGCATCATCTGGTAGATCGAAGCGTCGGTCGAATAGCGGCCACGCGAGAACGCATCATCCAGGATTTCCCCTGAAAAACAGTCTTTTAACGCCTCTCTCAGCATATTTTACATCCCCTCCACGGCTCGGCTTGACAGTCGAACATTTCAAATTGTATTCATAATTCAATATTATATTTTCGGCAACGGACCTTTCAAGCCTTTGAACCGAATGATCGTGGAGGATCACTGATGACGTCAAGAAAAGCGGGTCGGCACTTTTTGCAAATTCCGGGTCCAAGTGCGGTGCCAGATCGCATTTTGCGCGCCATCAGCATGCAAACCATCGACCACCGCGGCCCCGATTTCGCCGCTGTTGGCCACACGGCGCTGGACGGCATGAAGACGATCTTCAAGACCGACGCAGGCCGCGCGATCATCTATCCAGCCTCGGGCACAGGTGCGTGGGAAGCCGCCCTTATCAACACATTGTCCGAAGGCGACCGCGTCTTGATGTACGAAACCGGGCACTTTTCGATGCTGTGGATGAAGATGGCCAAACGGCTGGGGCTTGAGCCCGAATTTATCGAAGGCGATTGGCGCGGCGGGGCTGATCCCGAAGCCATCGCCGCCCGGTTGCGCGAAGACAAAGCGCATGAGATCAAAGCGGTTTGTGTCGTGCATAATGAGACCTCGACCGGGTCGGTGTCGCCTATCGCGGATGTGCGCGCCGCCATCGACAGCACCGGGCATCCCGCATTGCTGATGGTCGATTCCATTTCCGGCCTCGCATCGGTGGATTTCCGATTTGACGAATGGGGCGTCGATGTGTGCGTCTCAGGTTCGCAAAAAGGTCTGATGCTGCCGCCCGGCATTTCGTTCAACTGCGTGAACGACAAAGCGATGGAGGTCGCCAAAACGGGCGGCATGCGCCGATCCTATTGGGATTGGCAAGAGATGGCTGACCTTAATCAGACCGGTTACTTCCCCTACACGCCCGCCACAAACATGCTTTACGGCCTCAACGAGGCGATTGCGATGATCCATGAAGAAGGGTTGGAAAACGTCTTTGCGCGGCACGCCCGTCATGGCCGTGCCACCCGCGCTGCGGTGCGCGCCTGGGATCTTGACGTGCTTTGTGCGCAGCAAGGTCAGGAAAGCGGCGTGCTGACAGCAGTTCTGCTGCCCGAAGGGCATAGCGCCGATGCGTTCCGCGCCACGGTGCTTGAAAACTTCGATATCTCGCTGGGTAATGGCCTGTCGAAAGTGGCTGACCGGGTCTTCCGCATCGGCCATCTGGGCGATTTCAACGACGCGATGCTGATGGGCACGTTGTCAGGGATCGAAATGGGCTTGGCCAAATCCGGCATTCCGCATGCAAAAGGCGGGATCGACGCGGCAATGAAAGTGCTTGAGGAGAGCACGCCCGAACAGATCGCAGCTGAATAACTGCATAAAGGCGATCCGCAACTCTGTGGCACCGGATCGCCCCCTAACATAACGCCACATACTCAAGATACTTTCTGGGAGGAGAGAAATGTTGTCTCTGAAATTTACAACCGCCGTCGCCGTTACCGCTGGCGCCTTGTTCGCCGCAACCGCGACACTGGCCGAGGATTACCCCTCGCGCACTGTTGAGGTGATCCACGCTTATGGCCCGGGTGGCGGCACCGACCGTTTCGTGCGCGCCGTCGCGCAACCTTTTGAAGAGATCGCCGGCCAATCCATGGTCCCGATCGCCATTCAGGGGGGCGGGGGCATGCCAGCCTACGCCAACTTCCTGCAACGCCGTGTGGACGGCTACACGATGAAGGCGATCAGCCCCGATCAGATCATCGCGCATGTTCTGGGCCGTCAGGATATGGGTGAGTTCCAGCCGCTCGCACGGGTGCAATACGATCAGGGCATGATCGTCGTGCCCGCCGACAGCCCGTTTCAGACCATCGAAGAGTTCATCGCCCATGGGCGTGAAAACCCCGGCGATCTGACCGTGGGCATCACCGGGGCCGCTGGCTTTGATGACACCGCGATGGGCTTGTGGAACATCGAAACCGGGGCCGAGGTGACGACCGTGCCGTTCGGCTCGTCCGAGATGGTGTCGAACACGCTGGGCGGTCAGGTCGATGCGATGCACGAGGAATATGGCCCGGCCCGTGGTCTGATCGAATCTGGTGACATGCGCCCGCTGGTCGTCTTTTCGGATGAACGCTTGCCGGTGCTGCCCGATGTGCCCACCGCGAAAGAGCTGGGCTATGACGTGACGCTGGGCCGCTGGCGCGCCTTTGCGATGCCTGCGGATGCCGATCCTGCACATGTGGAAAAGATGTTCGATCTGGTGAGCCAGGCCGTTGCGTCCGACGCTTATCAAGAGGTGCAGGAGCAAGCCGCGCTGCAATACCGTTCGGTTCTGCTGGGCCCTGATGAATTCGCCACATTCATCGAGCAAGAGATCGCGACCTATACCGAAGTGCTGACAGCGCTGGGTCTGGTCGAGTAACCTTTGTCTTGCGCGCCGCGCGCACCGGGCCTTGCATTGGGGTCTTCGCGCGCGGCGGCTTTCTTATTGCTGAGCTCTTTCTAGGATATCCACCATGGCCCAACGCCTGCTTGATCTGGGGTTCGCTGCCCTGTTGTTCGGCGCGTCGATCTTTTTGTGGTTCGTCGCTGACAGCTTTCCTGAATCGCGCCGCTTTGCGCAGGCCGATGCAGATTACTGGCCCAAGATCATTTTCGGCACGATGGCGTTGATTACCGGCACGCTGGTCGTCCGCTCGTTTCTTGCGATGCGTGACAGTGGCGCGCGCCTGCAGGGTGCGTTCACCATGTCGGACGATTTTCGCTATACCGCGCTACGCATCACCGCGATGGGCGGCTTGATTCTGGTCTATTTCTGGGCCTTCCAGACCACCGGCTTTATCCTGGCGACCTTCGGCTTTCTGGTGCTGGCGAGCTTTGTCATCCCCTACCACAACATGGGGATGCGGTTCTTGTTTGCAGCGGTCTTTACCGTGGCGCTGGTGCTCTTTTTCACGCGCGCGCTTGAATTGCCGCTGCCGCGGGGTGTCGGGGTCTTTTACGATCTCAACATCCTGTTTTACTGAAAATAGGAAGGAAAGCGCATTATGTTGGAAGCCTATGGATCCGCGCTGGCTTACCTGTTCGGCAACCCGTCCTCCTTCTTGCTTATCATCTTTTCGGTGATCTGGGGCATCGCCTTTGGATCGGTGCCCGGCCTGACCGGCATCGTCGGCGTTGCCTTGCTGATCCCGTTCACCTTCGTTTTTGACCCAACTGCAGGGCTGTTGCTGTTGGCGGGGGTCTATGTGGGTTCGACCTTTGGCGGATCGATCTCGGCCATTCTGTTCAACACGCCGGGCAGCCCGGAAGCGGCCTGTACCGCGCTGGATGGCTATCCGATGGCCAAGAAAGGCGAGGCAGGCAAAGCGCTGGGGATCGCGCTGGCCTCGTCGGCGATTGGCGGCATTTTCGGCACGATTGTTCTGATGCTGCTGGCCCCACCCATGGCGCAGTTCGCGCTGAATTTTGGGCCAGCAGAATATTTCGCCCTTGCCGTCCTGGGCATCACCGCAATCGCGGCGATTGGCGGCGGGTCGATCCTGAAAGGTCTGGTCGCGGGGCTTTTGGGCCTTGGCATCGCCACGGTCGGCCTTGATCCGATCACCGGGACAGAACGATATACGTTCGGCAACCTGTCGCTGCTGACCGGCATCAGCTTTGTGCCTGCGATCATCGGCACCTTTGCACTGGCCGAGGTTTTGCAACGCGCAGGCGAAAAAACCTCGACCGCGGATGTCATTACCGATGTGTCGACCAAACTGCCCAGCATGAAAGAATTCATGGCCACCCGTTTCACGTTGATCCGGTCTTCGGGCATCGGAGCTGTCATCGGCGCGCTGCCCGGCGTGGGTGCCACAACAGCCGCGTTCATCAGCTATTCCGAGGCGGTGCGCTGGTCAAAGCGGCCGCAGGATTTTGGCACCGGCGTGCCCGATGGCATCGCAGCACCGGAATCGGCCAATAACTCGGCTGTCGGGGGGTCCATGATCCCGCTGCTGGCACTGGGCATTCCCGGATCGGCCACAACAGCGGTCATGCTGGGAGGCCTCACGATCCATGGTATCATCCCAGGACCGCTGCTGATGGAGACCAACACGCAGCTGGTCTATACCGTCTTCATCGGCATGTTCATCGCCAACATCCTGATGCTGATCTTCGGCATCCGCATGGCGCGCTATTTCGCGCTGGTGCTGAAAGCGCCCTATGCGCTGGTCGGCCCGGCCATCGTGGTGCTGTGCATGACGGGTGTCTATGCGCTGAATTCGAACATTGTGGATGTCGGCGTGATGTTGGCCATGGGTGCATTTGGCTTCTTGCTGCGCAAACTGAAATACCCGATTGCGTCGTTCGTGATTGGTCTTGTGCTGGGCCCGATTGCCGAACGCAGCTTGCGCCAAGGTCTGGTCATTTCGGATTACAACTATATCGAATTCGTCTCACGCCCGATCACTGCCATCCTGTTGACCGCCAGCATCCTGTCACTGATCTATGGGTTTTACGGCCAGTGGAAACGCCACGTGGCCAGCGGAGGCACCCCGCAATCTGCCGAGTAAATGGTGGTGGATTGCGGATAGAGGATCCTTACAGATTAACATAACCCTGATTATGAGGTCTTGTTCTTTAGGATTTCCTGGCGGCATTGCAGACGACCATCGCAACCCATGATGCTGGCTGCACCACCGTCTTTCTGACGACCCGAAAAAAGCAAAGTGGACCACAAACACTTGTTTTGCGGTCCACCATACATCGTCTCATCAGACCTTATTCAAAAGGTCCACTTACAGGAAAGCTGCGTTTTAGCTGGCTTTCTTCATCCAGGCATCGACCTCGTCGTGGACCTCTTCTTTGGTCTTGCCGTATTTCTCTTGCAGGATGCCTTCGAGCTTCTCACGGTTGCCTTCGGCCCGCTCGACATCGTCATCAGTGAGCTTGCCCCACTGGGCTTTCGCGTCACCCTTCATCTGTTGCCATTTGCCTTCGATTTGCTCCCAATTCATAGCGCACTCCTTTCATTTGGTTTCTAAAAGACAAACCCACAGACGCTTTGAATTGTTCCGATAAAGACCGCGTTCAGACCATTTCGCCCGGAATACCTGGCAGGTTCTGGCCAAACCGGCGCCCCGGCTCTTTGTCATAAGGCACCAGAAAACCGGTCCGGTCCTGAGGCGCGGTTGCGGCGTTCAGCGCGCCAAGCCGGCACCAGGCTTTGATCGCATCGGGGCCCGTCATGAAAGGGCTCGGGTCCCCGCCTTCCAGCCAATGCGAGATACATCGCGCTTTGAACTTTTTGACCAGCGGGATCGAGGTCAGTTCGACCCCCGCCTCGGTATCCCAGCTGAGGCTGCGACCGTTCAGATTGGCCGACGAGACGATGGCCGCGCGATCATCAAAGATCGAAACTTTGGCGTGGACATAAATCAAGGGTGCCTGATGCAAGGTTGCGCGGCCTTCGGTTAAAGCGCGCTCTTTTTTGACAGGCGCTCCGAAAAAGGCACGAGGGCCGAACGCGTCGGCCACCTGAGACACGCATTCCGCCTGCAGATATTCGCCAAACCGCGCGTCCGAGCCATCGGCCCCTTCAAAGGCGACGTCCTCGGGTGCGGCTGGCAGGATCATCACAAGGCTCAACCCCGCCCATTTCTGTGCGGCCTGCACCAGCGCGTCTGCAACTTCGCGGTCCCGGAAGTACTGTGTCTCAAGATAGATCAGATCGCGTGATTGGGCGATGTTATCCAGTATGGCCTGCCGCAACCCCTGCTCGACCGGGAGTGGCGCCATCGACATCAGCGCGGCCGGATCACCCACGGATCTTGTTGCCAAAAACGGTTTTTGCAAAGACCCGCTTTTCGCTGCAGCGGCGCCGTGCTGCCGGAAAACATCAAGATGCGTGCGCGCCTGGGTGGCCAAAGCGGCGTCATCGATCAACAACTGGATGTCGTGCCAGGTTTGCGCACTGCTTTGATCGTGCGCAGGCGTGTCATATCGGCGATCATTTAGATCAAGACCACCGATATAAACCTTGCGCCCGTCAATCACCGCAAGCTTGTGATGATGCGTCGCCGGGACAAGTTTCTCGGGCGGCCACAGGCGGGGCTTTGGTGCCCCATGCCCATCATCGCGCAGCAAGGCGGCCAAGCCGGGGTGTTCTTTTAGAAATAGCGTTTGTGCATCCTCTTTGAGCTGTTCAAACGTGCCAATCGTTTCCTCTAAAAGCCCGCGCGCCTTGGGCCATAACGCAAGGCTGGATACCGCGCCGACGCGTGCGCCGTGCATATCCGCCTGCACCGTGATGTTTTCAGGATGGCGCGCGGCCTGTTTGAGCGCCTCGCCAAAGCGCACCGTGCGCCAGGCATGACCGTGCAGCTGGCTGCGCACAATCGGGTCAAAATCCGATACCGTCAGATCAAAGCGGACCCCGCTGTCAGCCTTGTGCAGGATCAGATCAAACCATGTCTCACCGATTTGCCGGGCCGCTGTGCTGCGCAGTTTGGTATCGAAGTCAAACAGGCGAAACCCGGCGACAATGTCGGTTTGTGCGGCCAGAACAGCTTTTTCGAAAGCGCGGAACGCCTCCTCGGCCGTGATAAGGATCTCGCAATTCTGAAGGGTGATTTCCGCAGCCATAGTTTAGTAATCCAAAGGAGCCTCTTTGAACTCGTCCACCTTGAAAACGATGTTGATTTCATAGTGCGATGGGTCCGAGACAATGTCTAAATCGCCGTTCAGCTGTGTGCTGAACGCACGGATCAGTTGTTGGCCCAACCCCGTGGAGGGCACGTCATCTGTGGGTCCTGACGCCGCGCCGCACGTGTTTTTAATCGACAGATGGGCCTCGTTCGTGTCCGCCAGCTTGAGCGAGATATCCAGTTTCGGGTCCTGATCGGGGCTGGCGGTGCCGATGTATTTCATCGCATTGGTCAGGGCTTCGGCCACCAGCATCGACAGGGGCACGGCCTGATCGGGATAGATGATAACCGGATCAAGCGTCTTGGTGATCTGCACCTGCGTATCGGCTGGGCCGCCGATCACGCGGCTTTGCTCGACGATTTGTTCGATCAGGGTGGCTGCGTTGATCTGTGTCAGATTGGTCGCCTGATACAAGGTCCGGTGGACACCTGACAGCCCCATGATCCGGTCCTGCACCTGCGACAGCGCGCGTTTGGTTTCGGGCACATGTGCCTTGCGGATCTGCATATTCATGATCGACGAGATGATCTGCAGATTGTTCTTCACCCGGTGATGCACTTCCTTCAACAGGATCGATTTCTCGCGGATGCGTTCCTCTTGCTCGGCTTCGTCTTGCAAAAGATCCTCGGTCATACCAGCAAATGCCGTCTCAAGCATACCCAGTTCGGTTGAGGCCAGCTGTCGTTGATCCAGCCGTGGCACCGTCCGGTCACGGGCAAACCGTTCGATCGCCTTTGCAAGTTTGCCGACACGGCTCATCACGACACGGTCAATCACGAACCACGCCACCAGAAGGCTGGCAAGCCACATCAACAGCGGCAGCAAAAGACCAAAGCCCGGCACGTCGATCCCGCGGGCAACCGGCCCGTCCACGCGCCAAGAGCTAAGCGCGTAGATCACATCGGGCACGATGGGGATCACGCCGTAGACGCGCTCATTCCCGGCGCTGCTTGTGGCGGTAAAGGTACGCGCCTGCCCCCGCGCGAGGGCCTTGAGCGAAATGTTGGCCGGAATTTTCTGTTTGGCGTCCTCGCGACCATTCTCGGCTGATAAAAGCTGACCTTCGGCATTGAAGGTCACAAGCGTGATCGGGTCGGCTTCACCCAGAAAATCCTCGGCCCGCCCGACGGTCGACAATGGAATAGAGATCGACACATAGCCCTTCAGTGCGCCACCTTCATCAAAGCGGGGCTGATTGACGATCAGCACGCTTTCACCTGACCCGGGCGCGGCCAGGTTCACTTCGACATTGGGCCGGGGGTTGTCCATGTAATCGGCAAAGTTTGGGAGGCCTGAAAAATCAATAACCTCGTTCACGGTAGAGCATTCGGTAATCCCGTTTTTCGGCAGGAACCCGACAAAAGCATAGCGGCTGTTTTCGTTTTGGAACTTTTGCAGAAAAGCGCGGCACGCCTCTGGTTCGTCCAGAAGCGTATCGATGACCGCGCCAACTGCCTCGACTGCACCAAAGGTGCGTTCGATCAATTGACGCTCGCCCGAGGCAGCGCGTTCGGTCAAAGCCAGCAACGAAAGCTCGGATTGCCGTTCAGATGCCTTGAACAATTCGGCGTTTTGCACAACGCCGATGATACCCAGTGGCAGCAGGGCCAGTGACAAAAAGAAAAGGACACGCGCAGGGAGGCGTCGGTGCCACGCGACACCTGTCGTCATCGCAGCGCGCCATTCACGCGTGCAGCAACAACAGCCATGGTCGCATCATCGGTCAGCTCCATCGCGTCGTCATCGGTCAGGTGCATCAGTTCAGCAAGTTTCGCCCGGCCTCTGTTCACACGGCTTTTGATCGTCCCGACAGCTACGCCACACATTGTAGCGGCTTCTTCGTATGCAAAGCCCGAAGCCCCCACCAGGATCAACGCTTCGCGTTGTTCGTCGGGCAGTTGTGCAAACGCATCGCGGAAATCGGCCATCTGCAATCGACCGTCATGATCGGGTTTTTGCGACAGGCTTTCGGTAAAGACCCCGTCCACATCTGCCACTTCGCGCTTGGCCTTGCGACGGCTGGAATAATAGGTGTTGCGCAAAATCGTGAAAAGCCACGCGCGCAGGTTCGTGCCAACCTCGAACTTGTCGATATTGGTCCAGGCTTTCACCAACGTGTCTTGAACCATGTCATCCGCGGTCGCGGAATTGCGCGTCAGCGACATCGCAAAGGCTCGCATGGCCGGTAGATGATCTACCAGCTCGTCTCTTGGATCAGAGTCGCTCATTTAGACGCATCGCCCCCGTTTTGTTTGCCGCTGTCCTGCGCTTTTAGTTGCGCAAGCAGGTCCTTGAAGCGATCCGGCACGTCTTCCTGAAGCGTCTCATCATAGACACGCTTGAGGTTGGCATCGATCGTGTCTTTGCCTCTTGGCCTTTTGTTGTCCTGCGCCATCTTTGGGTTAACCCTTCTTTATATGATCGAAAAAATACACCACCTCGGGGAACCAAACGCAACTTCGCGCGTTTGGTTCCATAAAAAATTCAAAAGGACGTCGGAAATGACAATTTCGCAAGATTTCACCACCGCCATCAGCGACGCACTTCCATTCCTTCGCCGTTATGCGCGGGCCCTGACCGGCGATCAGACGACGGGCGATACCTATGCTGCTGTCACGCTGGAGGCCGTTCTGGAAGACCGGAGCGTTGTCGATGAAGCCTCGAGCATCAAGATAGGCCTGTTCAAGGTTTTTCACACGTTGTGGAACAGTTCCGGCGCCCCTGTCGACGACAACGAGACGGGTTTACGTGCCAAGGCGCAAGCGCATCTTGCAAATCTGACGCCGAAAACCCGCGAGGCACTTTTGCTGAACACCATCGAAGAGTTCAACGTCGCTGCCGTGGCCGAAATCATGCGCATCGATCAAAGTGAGGCCGATCATCTGCTGTCGGTCGCACGCCGCGAGATGGAGGACGTCATCGCCGGCAGCGTCATGATTATCGAAGACGAGGCGATCATTGCGATGGACCTTGAAAATGTCGTGGCGGATATGGGCCACCGCGTGACCGGTGTTGCCCGCACGCGTGTGGGCGCTGTTGATCTGGCCTCAAAAGAGGTGCCGGATCTGATCCTTGCTGACATTCAGCTGGCCGATAATTCCTCTGGCATTGATGCGGTCAACGATATTCTGGCCAAGCAGGGCGAGCGTCCGGTTATCTTCATCACGGCCTTCCCCGAACGTCTGTTGACCGGGGATCGCCCCGAGCCTGCGTTCCTGATCTCGAAGCCTTACACGGAAGATCAGGTCCGTTCAGCCGTGAGCCAGGCGATGTTCTTTTCGTCGACGGAGACGCTGAAAGCCTAACGCGGGCGTTGACCCGGTTTCAGTAAAAGGCGGCTTGGAAACAGGCCGCCTTTTTGCATGCCGCGTGCTGCGGGTTCACAGCATGGATGCTTTGCGTAACTCGGCCATTTCATCGTGCCGCAGCCCTGCATCTTCGGCGCGTTGCAAGGCATCCCGGGCCAGATCGCGCGCAGGTTCGCCAAACGTATCCGCGTCGCCGCGGGCCAATGCGGCCAGCGCTTTTTGCAAGCGGATCTGCACCTCCGCCATCCCAGCACCATCGCGGGCGATTGAGCGGAAACTGTGCTCTAGCAACTCGTCAGCCTGCAGTCCGGGCACTATGATCCGCGGAAACGCGATCTCGGCGTCCACGTCCCTTTGCCAGTTGGACAACACCCGGACAAGCCGCCCGATCACACCAATCGCCGTGCCCGGATCGTTGACAGAAGGCGACAGCGCGCGGGCGGCAATCTCGGACATAACGATCAAGCCAAACCGGGGGTCCTGATCGAAGGTGCGCTGCCGTTCGATGGTGACGCCCTTGCACAGCTCAGTCAGATCAGCGTCGCCAATCTCACCACCTTCCACATGAAAAAGCGGATCACTGGTGTGAACGAAAGTGCCTGGCACAGCGCTGATCCAAAGACGAATGCCCAACGCCTCGGCCTGTTCCGAAAGCGCGATCATGTCGATGTGCTGCACGTAACCGGTGGTCTTCGAATAGACCGCATATGCGTCTTGTGGCGGTGATTTGGTGCGCGGCACGCCTCCCATCCACGGGTTCCTGATGCGGCGTTCAATCGCCGCGACGGCGGCATCTTCGACCCGGTCCAGCGTGTCTTCAACGCGGCCGAAGGTCATCAGATGTCCGATCCAGCGCAGCAAGACGATCACCACCAGCGTGATGACCGCCGCGGTCGCCACGTACAAGACCAGCAACCCCGATTGCGAGTAATACCCGGCCTTGAGGGCGACCATGCCCACCAACCCGAAAAGAAACGCGCCAAGGAAGGTGGCAAGCACATTCTGCGTTGTGGTGTCTTCTTGCAAAAGCGCCGTCGCGCGCGGCGTCGTTGTGTTTGCGGCTGCCGCAAAAGCCGAGACGGCAATCGACAGGGAGAAGGTCGTGACGGCCAGCATCGACGACGCCAGAATGCCAAGCAATGCATCGACAGCGTTGGCTTCGACCAAATCGGTCCACTCGGTTGGCAAGAACCGGGACGCGACCTGCGCCAAGGCAACGGTGAGGACAGCCAGAATGGCAAAGCTGGTGGCACGGACCCAGATCTTGTGAAGGTAGTTTTTCAGAAACCAGACAGCTTGAGAGACCATGGGCGCTTTATCTCCTGATGTGGTTTTGACGGGGTGTCTTCAAACGGGCCAAACGATGAACCAAAAAGGCCCCGCCTGAGACAGGCGGGGCAAGGTCACGTTCAAAGACTTGAACGAGGGGACAGGACTAAATCAGGTTTTCGCAATCGCGCGCAGCATCCACGCAGCTTGTTCGTGAAATGCGCTGCGTTCGGTCGCCAAATCTTCGGTGACGACGTCTTTGCGCTCCTCGGTCAACTCGACCAAAGCGTGCAGCCGGTGGGCAACGCGTTCATGCTCGGCGGCGAGGTCTTCGCACATCTCACCAGCAGACGGTTGTTGCGTTTTGTCTTCGATGATCGACCGTTCGATGATTTCGCTCATCGACATCGGTGCCATCTTGCCAAGACTGCGGATCCGTTCGGCCAGCTCATCGGCGGCCTCGAACATGTTCTCGTACTGCTCTTCGGTCAGGTTGTGGATCGAATAAAACAGCGGGCCTTCCACGTTCCAGTGATAGGCGTGCGTCTTGAACATCAAGCGATAGGTGTCAGCCAGAACATTGGCCAGACCATCCGCAACCGGTGCAACATCGCGCACTCCTGATTTCACAGACGTGTCTTCGGGAATTACTTTCAGTGCATCAGCCATTGTGGCGCTCCTTTCAGTTCATTCCTTAATCAACGCCGACAGTTCGGAAAGGTTCCGACGAACCAGCAGACTCCGGGGCGATTTCTGCGCGGTCCCGCAAAGGGTCTTGATAGCGGATCTGCAACGTCAGCAATGTGGGTGTGTCTGATTGGCGTGCCTGGGCAAGTGCTGCGCCCAAGGCATCAAACCGCGTGACGGGACAGTGCCGCCACCCGAAAGCAGAGGCCAGTTCGCCCCAATCCGGGTTCGAAAAACCAAGCGCGGTGTGGGTGCCGACATCGTCGTCCTGCTTGGCCTCGATCAGACCATAACCGCCATCTTCCCAGATCATCACGGTAAGCGGATGACCAAGCCGGGTTGCGGTCTCCATGTCTTGAACATTCATCAGAAAATCGCCATCGCCACAGATCGCAAGCACATGGCCATCGGGCGCAAGATCGGCAGCTGCAATCGCACCGGGCAATGCCAGCCCCATTCCGGCAAGACCGTTGGCGACGATCATTTGACCCGCACGTTTCGGGATCAGTGACCGTGCCACTTTCATCTTATGTGTTCCAACGCCTGACAGGACGATATCCGCCGGATCAAGCTGGGCTTCGACAACAGACAGCACATCTTCTGCGCGAAACGCGGTATCATCCGGCGCTGTGGCCTGCTTTGCCAGCATCGCAAGCATCTTTTCGCGGGCCTGTGTCATCGGCTTAGACACCTCCCACACATGCCCACTAAGCCCTGCAACCAGGGCTTTCATCGCAGCCGCCAGACCGCCGACGATTTCGGCTTTGACTGTCCAACCGACATCAATGGCGCCCGGCTGCTCGACAAGCGTTATGACTGGGATGCGGCCCTTATCGGTCAGCTTTGCGGGCGGGTATTCGATCGGATCAAATCCGACGGTCACCAAAAGATCAGCTTCAGCCAAGGCGGCATCGATGTGATCGACAAATGGCTGGCCCAGCGTGAACGCGTTCAACGGGTTTTCCTTTGGCAGAACCCCTGCCGCCATAAAGCTGGTGACGACCGGAATGTTCAGCGTTTCCGCCAGGTATCGCACAGTGTCTGCAGCCTTGCTGCGGATCACGCCATTTCCCGCGATCAGCACCGGGCGCTTTGCCTCTCTGAGCACGCGGATGGCTTCGAGAACCGCAGAAGGTGCGGGCAACGGGGCGACCGGATCAGGCACGGCAATCGGCTTTGCAGAGACATCCGCTGCGGCTAGATCTTCGGGCAAGGACAGATGAACCGCACCGGGGCGCGCAGCGCAGGCCTGCCGGACGGCTTCGGCCACGATGCCCGGCATCGCCTCGGCCGACATCAGCATATGGCTGGATTTCGTGACGGGCCGAAAAAGCGCTTCAAGATCGATCACCTGATGGCTTTCCGACAATGACATGCGCGCCCGCCCCGCCTGCGCGGTGATCGCAATAAGCGGCACATAATCAAGCGTGGCGTCTGCAACACCGGTCAGCAGGTTTGTGGCCCCCGGCCCCAGCGTCGACAAGCAGCCCGCAGGCTTACCGGTCAAGCGCCCATAGACCGACGCCATAAAAGCCGCCGCCTGTTCATGCCGCGTCAGGACAAACCGGATGTCGGATGCCTGAAGGGCCATCATAAGATGCGTGTTCTCTTCGCCCGGAACACCGTAGATAATGCGCACGCCGGCCTCTTGCAGGCAGCTGACAAAAAGCTCGGCACCGTTCATTTACACCACCCCATACGCACTGATGGCAGTGGCAACCTTGCGGTATCCTGCAATATTAGCGCCTCGGCGGTAGTTGATGCGATTGCCCTCACGGCCCTCGGCGGCGATGCGGTCGTGAATGTCCGACATGATCGCCTTGAGACTGCGATCCACCTCTTCGGCGCTGTCAAAGCGGCCATGGGCGTTTTGGCTCATCTCAAGCCCCGAGATTGCCACGCCACCAGCATTTGCCGCCTTGCCGGGTGCATAAAGCAGACCCTTATCGGCCATGTGATCAGTGGCATCGGCGGTCAAAGGCATGTTGGCGCCTTCCGCCAGCAACCGCACGCCGCTATCCGTGATCGCCTTGGCGGCGGCGCTGTCGATTTCGTTTTGCGTGGCGCAAGGCAGTGCGATATCTGCCTCGTTCTGCCATGGGAGCGCCCCTTCGTGAAAGGTCAGCCCAAGGGATTTCGGCGGATTGCCCACATCCTCGCCCGCTGCTTTTTGAGCCTGCACCCAGGCGACGGCATCCTGGCTGAACCCATTGTCCGCCACCAATGTGCCAGAGGTATCAGACAGGGTGATAACCTTAGCCCCTTCGCAGATTGCCTTTTGCGCGGCATGGGTGGCGACATTGCCCTTGCCCGAGATGACGATGCGCTTGTCTGCAATCGTCTCGCCCAGATCAGCGAGCATGTTCTGGGCGAAGTAAATCAAGCCATAGCCCGTCGCCTCGACGCGCATCTCGCTGCCGCCAAAGGCTTCACCCTTGCCGGTGATTGCCCCGTTGAACTGGCCGCGCAGCGCTTTGTACGCCCCAAAGAGATAGCCAATCTCGCGGGTGCCGACGTTGATATCGCCCGCTGGCACGTCAATGTCGGGCCCGATATAGCGAGACAACTCCCGCATGAAGGCTTGGCAGAACCGCATGATTTCGGTGTCTGATCGCCCCTTTGGATCAAAATCCGCGCCCCCTTTGCCGCCCCCCAATGGCAAGCCGGTCAACGCGTTCTTGAAGACCTGTTCAAACCCCAGAAACTTGAGGATCGAAGGCGAGACCGTCGGATGAAATCTAAGCCCACCTTTATATGGCCCAATCGCGTTTGACATCTGCACGCGCCAGCCCCGGTTGATCTGGACCTCGCCGGCATCATCGGCCCAGGTGACGCGAAACCCGATGATCCGGTCCGGTTCGGTCAGACGTTCCAAAACCTTCGCGCGGGCAAAATCGGGATTGTTCTTTTCGATTGTCAGAACGTCGCTCGCGACCTCTTGCACCGCTTGCAAAAAGGCGTCCTGATCCGCGTTGCGGGCCCGGACGGTGGCCATGAATGTCTCAACAAGCTGCGTACGATCTGTCATCAAATTCTCCGGTCAACGCCGACGCCTGATGCGCGGCAAAGTCCGGGGGGAACGTCTGGCTGCTAGCGTTTGTTCCCGTCACTCTGGCTTTTGGATCACGTCCAGCAGCATCTGATCGGTGAACGGCCGCTCTACATTTTGCCATGTCTGATGCTTCAGATCGCTTACCTGATCGCGACTGCCTGTCAGGATGATCTGCGCCCCGGCATCGGTCCAGGCCTTGACCATCGCGCTGTCCGTCAACTCGCCAAGGGGCGTATCAAGGATCACCACATGGGGCACCGCGACATCGCTTACGGTCTGATCCAACTGCTCAAGCGTGACGACCCGAACATTCGGGAACGCGACAGCAAGCGCTTCGGACATGTCAATCCGCACGAATGGATCCTTTTCGATCAAAACGATGGTCACAACGGACCCCTGCTTTTGGTGAAAGACGATCCCGTTATGGAACCAGATCATTACCGGCGCATTAAACTGTGACATAGCAACGGAGCAAAAATTCGAAAGATGGCCACGCATTGCGAAAACTGTCCGCTTCACGAAAGCCCCCTTTTTACCGGCGTCTCGGTTGAGGATCGCCGCCAGACACAGCGTTTTAAAGCAGGGGAACTGATGGTCGATGCGGGCACGCCCGTGTTGATGGAGGGCTCGAACACGCCGCAGCTTTATACCGCTCTGCGCGGCATGGGCCTGCGCTATACGACATTGCCGAATGGTGAACGGCAGGTCATCAATTTTATCTTCCCCGGCGACTTTATCGGTCTGCAGGCGGGCATCATGGGGGAAATGAACCATTCGGTCGAGGCGACGACTGCGATGACGTTATGCGTGTTTGATCGCAAAGAGTTCTACACCTTCTTCAAAGCCAACCCGACGCGCGGGTTCGACATCACATGGCTTGCCGCAGTCGAGGAACATTTTCTGGGCGACACCCTTGCCACCGTTGGCCAACGCGACGCGACCGAGGCGATTGCCTGGGCTTTGCTCAAGCTTTTTCAGCGCGGCAAAGCGTTGTCGCTTGTGCGCAATGCGCGGATGCCGTTGCCGTTTCGCCAGCAAGACCTTGCAGACGCGCTTGGCCTATCGCTTGTTCACACCAACAAGACGCTGGCCAAACTGCGCGAACGGCAGCTGGCGGCGTGGTCCGGTGGCGTGTTGCAGGTGAACGATCCTGAGCATCTCGCGGATGTCGCACAAACCGAATACGAACCCCTGCCCATTCGGCCCTTCCTCTGATGGCGTCGCGAGATTTGACGACAGGCCCGGTTTTCTGGGTGCTGACACGCATGTCCGCGCCAATGTCTTTGGGCATTCTGGGCGTGCTCAGCGTTGGTATCGCGGATGCCTATTTTCTAGGCCAGCTTGGTGGCGCGCCTTTGGCCGCCGTTGGCTTTATCTACCCGGTCACCGCTGCGATCACGTCGCTGGCCATTGGGCTTTCGGCGGGGGCGAACAGCGCGGTCAGTCAAGCCATCGGCGGTGGCGACGATAAGCACAAAACCGGACGTCTGGCCCTTCATGCCTTTGGTCTGGGCGGTGCGCTGTCGCTTGCCGTTGGCCTTCTGTTTTGGCTGTTTTCGCAACCGCTTTTCACAGTGATGGGCGCCTCTGACGACGTCCTGGCCGAGATCGCGCTTTATACGCCGTTCTGGGCCCTGTCGTTTCCGTTTCTTGTGCTGATGATGCTCACCAATGCGGTCTTTCGGGCCCATGGCGATAGCATGACCGCGGCAGGTGTCATGTTTGGTGTTGCTGTCATCAACATCGGACTGGATCCGATTTTCATCTTTGGCTGGGGCTTCATTCCCGCGATGGAAACGGGGGGCGCGGCCCTTGCCACCTTCATCGCCCGCGTCCTTGGAGCCGCGGCGATCATCTTCTGGGCCATCCGCCAAGGGCTGCTGAGCTTGGGCGATCAACCAACCAGGAATGTGCCAAAATCTGTTTACACAATCAGCAAGGTCGGCCTTCCCGCCGCTTTCTCGAACGCGATCAATCCCGCTGGCATGGCCGCTGTCACTGCGGCTGTGGCGACATTGGGCGACGCCGCTGTCGCAGGCTTTGGCGCCGCCACGCGCGTGCAATCGGTGGCGTTGGTTGTGCTGCTGGCACTGTCTGCCGGGATTGGCCCCGTTGTTGGCCAGAACTGGGGCGCCAAGCGTTATGAACGCGCGCGCGCCGCCGTTTTAAGCGCGTGGAGCATTTGCCTTGTCTACGGCATTGCGATGGCAGCCGGGCTTTTTGTCTTTGCCGATATCATCGCCGCGTGGATCGCACCGAATGCCGAAGAACAGGCCTATACCGCGCAGTATCTCAGGATCGTGAGTTGGAGCCTGTTTGGCTATGGCGTTGTCGTCACCGCCAATGCCGCGATGAATGCGCGCTCGAAAGCGGTCTATTCGATGTCGCTTAGCCTGGGGCGCGTCTTTGCGATCTACCTGCCAGGAGCCTGGCTTGGGGTCTGGGCTTTTGGATATGTCGGTGTTCTGGGTGCGGCCATCGCGGCCAATCTGCTTGCCGTTGTCGCTGCCATCTGGATGGCCCGTCGCACGGGCTTGCTGGCGACCGGAAAACCCGCAATCAAAAAGGCCTTCGCAGCTTAGCGCAATAGCGCGCGCAGCTCTGCCTCGCCTTGCCGCAACAACGGATGATCGAGCGCGGCAGCTTTGCTGACCGCACGCAACCGCGTTTTGTGCGGCTTGTCGGCAAGATCCACAACGTCTGGATGAATATAGCCGCTGCGCGCAATTGCGGGTGTGTTGTGCAACCGCTTTGACGCAGCTTTCGCGCAGTCCATCACCGAGGCGGGCGGGCTCTCAAGCAAGACCCGCAAGGCCGCGTGGCTGCCGTTCCATGTGCGGAACGTCTTGGCCGTTGCAATCCCGTCCGTCAGATCATCAAGACAGGCGTTCAACATCTCGGATCGGACGGCGCGCACCTCGCCTTGCGCGTCAATCCACGAGATCAACTCGGCGCCGGGCAGATCCATGATTTGCCCCAAAACACGGTTCAGCTTGGTGCCCGGAATGGTCTTGTCGACCTGCTTGCCGCCTTTCGCCGTATAGCTCAACACTGTCTGGCCATCCGTCAGATCGACGTGGCGCGCGCGCAGCGTTGTGGCCCCATAGCTTCCGTTTTCGGTTGAATATTCGGGATGCCCCGGTCGCAAAGATCCACGATCCAAAAGCGCCAGCACAGCCGCCAGCGCTGTTTTCGACGATCCGATGCCATCGCCCAGATTGTTTGCGACCCACAGCCGGATACGCGGCAAAACATCCCCAAATGCGGCCAGTTGATCGAATTTCGTCTCGGACCGCGCCGCCGTCCAGTTTGGGTGATACCGGTATTGCTTGCGCTGCGCCGCGTCGCGCCCTGTTGCCAGCAAATGCCCGTTGGGGAGTGGCGACATCCAGACATCTTCATAGGCGGGCGGCACCGCCATCGCCTTGAGGCGCGCGCGTTCACGGCTGTCGTCAATCCGTGTGCCGTCCGGTGCGATATAGCTAAAGCCGCGTCCCCGCCTCAGCCGAGAGATCCCCGGCCGATCGTCTGGGTAATAGCGCAGCCCGCGCGCATTTTTTTCGTTAGCCATGGCACGTCTCACCCCGGCAGGACGCCGCACGCAAAAGGACCGTGGCCTTGCGCACCAACCTGATAAAAGCGGTCAGGTCCACAAGCTCACGGTCCTTGGCGTCGTTCATGAAAGCCTAAGTCAGACTGTGCGCGTGTTGGCGCGCGGGCCTGCGAAGAACCAGATGATAAAGCCCAGCAGCGGCAAGAGCAGAACCAGAATGCACCACAGCACTTTTGCGCCCGTCCCTGCGGAAGAGCCGATGATGGAAATGAAAGCCCAGATATTCAGGCCCAGAAGGATCAGGCTGCCCAAGCCAGCAATTTCAATACCCATGATGTGTTCCTTTCGTCAGATGAGGCGCGTTACGCGCGATCAATTTCACTTGCAGATTTCAGCACTTCGTCGCCATCAGCCTGTTCGATCTTATAGGCCGGACAGTCATCACTTGCATCACGCGTGACCTCGGTGCCTTTGATCTTCAATGTGATCTTTTGGGTGTAGCGTTTGACAACTTCGCCTTTGGCGGTGCCATTGCCCCACTCCCACGTGACGGTGTCACCCTCTTGCGGATGTGCCATGTCAAAACTCCTTTTGATTGGGTCATAACGCAGCGGGCGGGGATTGGTTCCGCCCTTTAATCGCTTTCCGCGTCGCCTTCCGCGCCGTCTGGTAGCTCTCCTTTGGATTGAAGCCGGTCACAGGCCATCAGGATCACAACGGTCAGGCCCGCCAAGATCGCAGCCTCGATCAGGTATCCCAAACCGCAGGCGATCCCGATGCCACCAACGCCCCAGATCGCAGCGCCGCTGGCCACGCCCCGCAAACGCCCATCACTGCTGTTCGAGATGATCGCCCCTGCCCCCAGAAAGCCGATCCCGCCGACAAGGCCCTGAATAAGGCGCGTCGGATCCATACTGACATTCGGATCATTGCCGATTGAATCCAGCGTGAAATTCAGTGTCACCATCATCAACCCAGCCGACCCAAGCGACACCAGCATATAGGCCCGGATCCCCAGCGGTTTCGACTTCATCTCGCGTTCGATGCCGATCAGAAAGCCAAGTGCAGCCGCCACGAAGGCGCGCAAAATAAAGTCTGTGAGCAGGATCATTCTAGTGCTCCGGCCCAACTTCGTCTTTCACCTGACCGTAAGCCATCAGCGTGAAGACAGCCGTCCCGCCGATCACGTTGCCTGCCAAAACCGGCAGGAAAAATCGGCTCATGGCGTCGGTAAAGCCAAGCTGACCTTGCACCATCAGATACGCCATCTCGACCGAACCGGCCACGATATGGGTGAAATCGCCCGCAGCGATCAGCCATGTGAACGTAGCAATCAGCAGGAACGCACCGCTTTCCGCTTGCGGCAGCATCCACACAATCGAAGCGACCAAAATACCCGCGGGAATGGCGCGAAAGAACGCCTCGGTCGGGGCAAAACCGGTGGCATGTTCTGACAGCGCGATCAGTGCCGGCGCAATCTCGGCAGGCAGGGCGGGGGTAAAGGCGTATAGCGTCGCAATCGCGAAAGCGCCGACAACATTGGCCGCCAGAACAATCCCCCAAAGCCGCAGCATCCGCATCACCATCGTCGCACAGGGATCATGCATCACAGGCAAAACGGTGGTGATCGTATTTTCCGTAAAAAGCTGCATGCGCCCCAGGATCACGATCAGAAACCCCAGCGAGTAGCCCAGATTTTCGATCAGATAGCGTGACGGCGTATCAGGCAAATAGGTGCGCAAAATCGCCTCTCCGACCACGGAAAAGCTTATCATCATACCCGCCGCGACGCCGGACCAGATCAAGGCACGTGTCGTGCGCTCCAGCTCTTCGTCACCGTCTCGACGGATCACTTCATAAATCAGTTTCGGCGCAAGTTTTGAGGCCCGCTCGACCGATTCCTCTTCGGTTTTATCGGCCAGATCAGGCTGGGAAATGCGGGTCATATGCTTTTGCTCTTTCGATGTAACAACACCCCTGAACGCCCTGGCAGGTTGTTTGGTTGCACACGAAATGCAGACCGCACCAAGTGGGAACCAAATCTGCGGTGAGACGTTTGTCATCGATTTGATGACAGATGAAAGACGCACAAAGAGATCCCCATGGAACAGCTTGAAGAGATCACCAACACAGCCACCAGCTGGTTTGACACCCTTCTGACGACCGAGATTTACAACGGCAAATCCTTTGCGGATCTGCTCACATTCGAAGCACTTCTGGGCCTCGCCGGGAGTGTTTTGGCCGCGACGGCGATTATCCTGCTGGGTTTTATCCTGGCGGGCGTTCTACGCCGCCGTATTCATAAGATCGGGGAAAATCACGAAAGTCTCGATAACACGCTGTTCAGCTTTCTGGCCAATATTGCGCGTTACGTGGTCTTGGCCTTCACGGGTCTTTTTGTGCTCAATACATTCGGTGTGCAGACCACCTCGATCATTGCGGTGATAGGTGCTGCGGGTCTGGCAATCGGCCTGGCTTTGCAAGGCACGCTTTCCAACATTGCGGCCGGCGTGATGATTATTCTTTTCCGCCCGCTCAAGCTGGGTGATTTCGTGCAGGTCAATGATGTCATCGGCACCGTGAAAGAGATCACGTTGAACTACACTGAAATTGCCGATCTGGGGAACGTGCAAGTCGTTGTTCCCAATTCAGAGGTTTGGGGCAATACGATCAAGAACTATTCTGGCTACGATAAACGCCGTGCCGAATGGACCTTTGGCGTGGGCTACGGCGTCAACCTTGCCGATGCAGAGCGCGTGATCCGCGACACGATCATGGCCGATGACCGTTCGCTCAGCGATCCTGAACCGTTTATTCAGGTCAACAATCTGGGCAGCAGCAGCGTTGATTTCCTTGTCCGCGTCTGGTGCAAAAGCGCCGAATATTTCCAGTATCAGGCCGATATGAAGCGCAAGGTCAAAGAAGCGCTGGATGCCGCTGATATCAACATCCCCTTCCCCACACGCACGTTGGTTCACGACACGCCCGCGCTGTCGCTGGTGACGAAAACTGACGGCGCGGAGGATGATAAGGTTGTTGCTGCCGAGTGAGTTTTCGGGCGGGCCACCCTTATCAGGGCCCGCAACACATCCTGTTGCCAGCGGAAATCCGCGCGTCCGCGATTTGGCTGCAACCATTGCGCAAGGCGCCACGTTGAACCGCATGAAACACCGCACACCCTCTTTCATGCCGACCCGGAATGTTATCAAAACCGGCGGGCGCGCAACCAGCCTCATGAGTGAGGATTAAGCCATGGCCGCCACGGAACCCATCGCCAAGATTGTCGACACCCTTGAGGAGGCAACACAAAGCGATGAGATATGCTTGGGCGACGTTCTTGATGAATTCGGCACCGCTGCATTTTCATCGACCCTGCTTGCCGTGGCGCTGCTTTTGGTTTCACCACTAAGTGGAGTTCCACTTTTTTCATCGGCCAGCGGCGTCGCAATTTTTCTGATCGCAGGGCAAGGCGCGGTAGGGCGCAGATCAATCTGGTTGCCGACAAAACTGGTCTGTCTCAACATGACCTCAAAAAGAGCAGAGCGCGCGATTTCGCATGCCAGATCTGTGGCTGCCTGGCTCGACCGGCATTCGACACGGCGCCTGACGCCCCTCGTCTCACCGCCCATGTCGCGGCTGCTTTACGCGATCTGCGCAGGGGCCGGATTGCTTTTGCCGCTGATGGAGATTGTCCCGATGACATCCAGCCTGGTGGGCCTGTCCGTCAGTTTGATTGCAACAGCCCTGCTGGCACGTGACGGGCTGATCGCAATCGCTGGGCTCACCGTGATGGTTCTGGCCGCATCGATCCCAATCGCAGCGTTCTCGGCCATCTTTGGAAGCTGATATGAAAAAGGCCACCGTTCCGAGGAACGATGGCCTTTTTGGCGATTTGAATGTGGCTGTTATCGCCCGCGCACGGCACGCGCGATCAGCGACACGGCAAACAGTACCAGGAAAATAACAAACAGAATCTGCGCGATCCCTGCGGAGGCAGAGGCAATTCCGCCAAAGCCGACAAGGCCCGCGATCAAAGCGATAATAAAGAATGTAGCAGCCCAATAAAGCATGATGTTTCTCCTTTTTCATAGCAGGCCAAGCGACCCAAGATGACAAAGGAACGCGCGGCCTGACAGGGAAGTTCCCGGAATTTTGTGGGGAACTTCCTGCAGGACCTGCGCGTTTAACAGCCAGACATCATCTTCTGAAAGGAGACTATTATGGCCCGTGCAGACGTTTCGAATGGCAAAGTAAAGACACCCACTGCAAATGATCTGGCCGACCAGATCGCGACGCTGAAAACCGATCTTGCCGATTTGACATCGCTGATCGGCGACATGGGCGCGGCACAAGGCGCGCAGGCAAAAGAAAAGATGCAAGCAAAGGTCGAAGCCGCACGCGATGCAGGCGCTGCGCATATCGATGACGCCAAGGTGCAGGCTCAAAAGCTGGGCGCCGAAGCCAACGATTTTATCACGCGTCAGCCCGCAACCGCGCTTGGTATCGCCGCGGGCATCGGCTTTCTTGTCGGTATGCTTGGCGCGCGGAAGTAAGATGTTTCACATGATCGGAAAAGCAGCTGCCCGGGTCGGTCGTCGTGCCGCCCTGGGCACTTTAGCATCTGTGCTGGTGACGGTGGGTATCGGCTTTTTCACCGCAGCGCTTTGGCTTTATCTTGTGACCGTCTTCGGGCCGATGCAGGCCGCGCTTATGATCGGTCTTGGATATTCCGGCGCGGGTTTGGTCTGTTTCGGGATCATGATGAGTTCGGGTGAACCTGATCCGATGCCAGAACCGCAAGAGATCGCCCAAGCCAGGCAAAGCGTGACAGCGCCGCCTTTGGTGGAGGCGTTTCTATACGGCCTTCAAGCCGGCAGCCACGCATCAAAAACACGCAGCAGTTAAAACAAAACGCCCCGCAATATGCGGGGCGTTCTGATGTTTGGGACGATGCCTGAATTAGTAATCAGCGCGACGATGGCTGTTCGCATCTTGCGCCAGGCTCGATTTCGGGGCGTTGTCATTCTCCATCCGGTCTTCCGTCTTTTTCTTCGACGTCAACGCAAAGATCAAAACGGCAACGAATGTCACCCCGACCAGGCCTGCTATGAAGATATCAATGCTCATATCAGTCTCCTTTGTTGGTCTCTTCACTGCCCCAACCAATCGTCTTTGGAAAAGTTCCGGAACTTTTGGGAAATGCGTCCGTTGGTCAATAGGAGGTACGAAATGCTTTTTTCTATCGGTGATTTGACCCGTTTTACAGCACACACAAAGGACGCGACTTTCCCCATCAAAGATGTCTTCTTTTCGCTCAGCGGTCGGACATTGTCCTTTCTCACGCTCGACACAGGGTCGTGGTTTGAAAGCGACAGTGCCATTGTGTCGGCCCGTCTTCTAACCAAGGTTTCGACCGATGACCGAACCGTCACTTTAGACACAGACGAAGCCCATATCCGCGCCGCGCCGCGTTGGAGCGAAAATGGATCCAGCGCGATGGATGCCCTGCCGCCCATCGTCATCGGGCCGTTCGGTAACACCATTTCGCCGGCGATGATGATTGCAATGGCTCGTGACGCGTCGCAGCAAACGACAGGTCAGGTCGCGCAAGCGCAACGCTGCGAGCAATTCTCGAGCATGGAAAACATGGATGTGTTCGGCAGTGACGGCGAGCTTGGCCGCTTGATTGATCTGCTGCTGTCGCCTGAGACGCGCGAGATCACGCATATGGTCATTGATAACGGCAAGGTCCTGGCCGGGCGCCAATTGATCGTGCCGATTGAGAAGTTGCGCCATCAGGCCGATCAGGAAACACATCTTGTGCTGGATCTCACATCCAGTGAGCTTGCAGAGGCGCCACAGCTTGAATACGCAGACCGGCTGAACCGAAATTGGATCGACGCGCTGCGCAATTATTACCAGCTGCCGGTCTAGGGATCCGCAAGGCGCGGCCTGATGCGGGCGTTTTCTTCTGCCTCGCTACCTGGCCGCGGCCTTTGCAATCTTGGGTTTGCGCTGCGGCGCACGGCTGGAGCCTGTGAACAACCGCATCAAAAGGCCCGGCTTTTGGCCCTTTTTGCCCGCGTCTTTCTCTGCACGCCGTTCGCGGCGCAGATACGTATGATACAACGCAGGCACACCGATCAGGGTCAGGATCGACGCAAAGCCCAGACCCGCCATGATCGACACTGCCATCGACGCAAAGAAAGCGTCGCTTAGCAGCGGGACCATACCTAGAATCGTCGTTGCCGCCGCCAGAACCACAGGGCGCAGGCGGCTCACCGATGCGGTGACGATGGCTTGTGATTGCGCCAGACCTTCTTCGGCTTTCTGGGCGTCGATCTCTTCTACCAGAACGATGGCGTTCTTGATGAGCATGCCCGACAGGCTGAGCAAACCCAAAAGCGCCGTAAAGCTGAACGGCAAGCCGGTAAACAGCAGACCAAGCCCCACACCCGTTACGGCCATCGGCACAACCGTCCAGATCACTGCCGTCTGACGCAATTTACCAAATAGCAAAATCGTAATCAGCAGCATGGTGCCAAAGGCCAGTGGCATCTGTCGGCCAAGGCTGGCTTGTGCGGTGCTGGCGCTTTCGAACTCGCCGCCCCACTCCATGCGGTAGCCTGCAGGCAGTGGCATCGCCTCGATCGCGCCGCGCACTTGGACAAACGCTTGTGGTGGCAGCACATCCGGGACGGTGAAAGCCTGCACGCTGATCGTTGGCGCCCGGTCGCGCCGCTGAATCAGCGAATTGCGCGCGACAACATCAAAACCGTCCACGACCTGACCCAGATTGGTAAAACTGCCAGTTGTGGTGGCATAGATGGGCTGGTCCAGCAGATAAGCGTCCCCGATCTGTTCTGCACGCGGGGTGCGGATGAACACCGGCACCTGGCGGTCCATCTCGCGCAAGGTTCCCACCCGCACGCCATCTGTTGCCAATGCGATGGCTTGCGAGACATCGGCGCGACGGATCCCAAGCGCTTGTGCGCGTTCGGTCGCAAAGATCGGCTGTGTGGTGAGCTGCGGTTCGCGCCAGTCGATCCGCTCTGTCACCAGCAGATCGGTCTCGCTCTCGAAGATAGCACGCGCTTGTTCGGCCAACCCTCGCAGCACATCTGGGTCGGGACCGGACAGGCGCACTTCGACATCGGCCCCGACAGGCGGGCCATAAATGATCTGCTGCACACGTGTTTCAGCCCAAGGCAACACCTGTGCTGCATGCGCGCTAAGATCGGTGCGCAAGGCCGGGATCATCGCATGGTCCTTCACCCGGATGATAATCTGACCATAAGAGGGTGAGGGATCTTCGGGCGTATAGGTCAACAGATAGCGGGTCATGCTGGCCCCCACCGTTGTTGTCACAGCCGTGACCGAAGGATGATCCAGCAACCAGTCTTCGATCACTGCCAGATCCTCGCTCGCCGTCTTGATCGCGGTGCCCTGCGCGGCATTATAATTGAAGTAGACCAAGGGCGTCGTAGCAGGCGGGAAAAACTGCTGTTTCACCATCCCCATCGCGCCGATGCCCGCCACCGTCGCGCCCACAAGCGCGATAATCACCAGCCACCGCACCCGCAGCGCGCCGCGCACGACCTTTGCGTAGCTGCGGAAAAACACGGTGTCATAGGGGTCTTTGGCATCCGCATCTGTCTGTGTTCGAAAAAGGTAGCTCGACAAAAGCGGCGTGACCGTTACGGCCAGCACCCATGACAGCATCAGCGAAATTGCAATTACCGCAAACAGCGTAAACAGAAATTCGCCCGAACTGTCCGGGCTCAGCCCGATGCCTGCAAAGGCCATGATCCCGATGATCGTCGCCCCAAGCAAAGGGATCTGCGTGCGCCTGGCAACGTCTGCCGCCGCCGCAATGGCCGTCTTGCCGCGACGCATCTGCACCTGCATGCCCTCGGCCACGACAATCGCATTGTCCACCAGCATCCCCATCGCAATGATAAGCGCACCAAGGCTGATCCGCTCGACCTTGATGTCGAATATGTTCATGAAAAAGAAGGTGAAGCTGACGGTCAAAAGCAGCGATCCCCCCACGACAATCGCCGCGCGCCACCCCATGAAAAGCGCAAGCACACCGATCACGACACCCACCGACATCGCGAGGTTCACCAGAAAATCCTGATTGGCCGTATCCACCACGCGGTGCTGTTCATAGACCGGTTCCAGCACAACGCCTGCTGGCAGCAGCGGTGTGATCTCGGCCAGCCGGTCTTCGACACGGGCCCCGACGGTTACGATGTTTTCAGACGTCAGACCGGCGACCCCGATGGTAAAGGCATCGCGCCCGTTGTGACGGATGATCTGACGCGGTGCATCCACGCGCGCCCGGTAAACCTCTGCGACGTCGGTCAGGTTCAGCACTTCGCCCTGAAACCCAAAGGTCAGTGCGCTGATTTCGCTGACGCTGTCGTCGGCGGATGGCGCCGAGATGCGGACATCGTTGCGCCCATTGTCTGCGGTGCCGGTCGCCACAACCTCATCTGCCGCCGAGACCGCACCGATGATGACATCGGGCGGCACACCCAGCGCGGTTAAAACCGCACTTGACGGCTCAACGAAGATGGCCTCTTCGGGCAGGCCCAGAACGTCGGCATTTGCAACGCCGTCCACGGTCAGCAATTCGCGGCGCAGGAACGTGGCGATGTCCCAGATCGTTGCGTCGTCATATCCGGGTGCGCTGACCGCATAAAGCAGCCCATAAACATCGCCAAATCCATCATTCACGACAGGCGGCAACGCCCCTGCAGGCAGATCGCCCACAGCATCCGCGACCCGGTCGCGCAGGTCATCCCAGACCTGTGGAAGTTCGGTGCCGTCATAAATGTCCTGGATCGTCACCTCGACGACCGACAGGCCGGGCGTGTTGCTGGAGGTGATGTAATCGACCTCGTCCATTTGCTGGACCTCGGCCTCAAGCACTTCTGACACTTCAATCGCAACCTCTGCCGCCGTGGCGCCCGGATAAGCCGTCACGATCAGTGCTGATTTCAGCGTAAAGACCGGGTCTTCAAGCTTGCCGACACTCAGGTACCCGGCAGCGCCGCCAAAAAGGCAAAACAGGATCAAAAGCCACGTATAAAGCGGATATCTGATGGACAGTTGCGCGATCTGCATGGATCAGGACCCCTCTTGCGTCAGTCGCGTAAACCGCTTGAGCAGGTCGCCATCGGCAATCAGATGCGCTCCAATCGCGACGATCTCAAGGCCGGGTTCAAGCCCGACACTTGTGAAATCCGTTCCATTGGCGGACTGAACCTCAACCGGAACATGGCGCGCGATCAGTGTATCGCCCTGCGGTATGACCGCGACCACGGTCTGGCGCCCGTCCGGTTGCGTGACAATCGCGGAAGCCGGCAAACCAACAGCAGCCGACGGCTGCTTGAGCGTCGCCATCACCGTCATGGTCCGTCCCGGCAACAAGCGCAGATCCTCCACAGGGGCCGCGGCCAGCGACACCGTATAGCTTTGGCCGATCCCGGTCGTTTCGGCGCGAAACTCCCGAAAGGCGAGCGGGATATCCGCATCGCGTCCAACATATCGGCCCTTGAACGTCACATCCGCAGGATCGCCGATCTGCGTCAAAAGACGCTCGGGCAGGTCGAATTCAACGCGTGTCTCGGACATGTTATGAAGACGCAAGACGGGCGTGCCCGGCTCTATATTGGCAAAGGCCGTGCCAAGCCGATCCGCCACCAGAGCATCAAATGGCGCCGTGATCGTCGCATCCTCAAGCGCGTCACGGGCTTCGCGCAGCGCGACATCCGCAAGATCCCGCGCGGTTTCGGCGTTTTCGGCCTGCACCGCTGACGTGACATTTCGCTGCGCCAGCTTTTGCGCGCGCTCAAGATCGCGTTCGGCTTGGGCAAGGGTCAGCTTGGCCCGCTCTACCGCCCTTTCGAACGGCGCCAGATCAAGTTGCCCCAATACCTCGCCGCGGGCCACAAACGCGCCTTCGCGGGCCTCAAGGCGTATCAAAGAACCGCCCACCTCGAACGAGATATCAACGGTCTCAAGCGCGGCGACCTGGCCAAAAAACTGCCGGGTCAGGTTTTGCTCGGCAGAGGGAACGGTCATCGTCTGCACGAAAACGGGCTGCGCGTCCGTCACTGCGGTCTCGGCATCTTGGGCAAATGCGAAAAGCGGCGCGAGGATTGCAAAGACCACAATCAGGCTGGTTTGGGCTTGTGTCATGCGGCTACACTCCTATCTGAACTTAAGCCTTCCGGCGGTTAACCGACCGATCGGTAGGTAATTAGAGGATGCCATGGAAACGTCAATGCTTGACCCCGAGGAAAAGTCGAAAGCAGACAGTCGTGAACGGATCATCCACACGACAACAGGCCTGTTTTTGGAAAAAGGCTTTGCGGGCACATCCATGAGCACGATCGCCAAAGCCTGCGACATGACCAAAGCGAGCCTTTATTATCATTTCTCGGGCAAGGAAGACCTGTTCATTGCCTGCGTCACCCATGGCTACGCGACTGCGTTGAACGCCCTCACGGTGATCGTTGCCGACACCTCGCTCACCGCCGAACAGAAACTCCGCGCCGCCATCACAGCGCTTTACGAGACGACGATCACCTCGCCCGTTGGCCGCATGTCGCCTTTGATTGCCGAGGTCTCGCGTGCTTTTCCAAAGGTGGCATTGTCTTTTCACACAGAATATATCGAACCCCAGCGTGAGGCGCTTTGGCAGATCGTCGAGGATGGCGTCGCCAAAGGCGTCTTTGCACCGGTGGATCAGAACCAGTTCTTTCACATCGCTTTCGGCCCAATTGTCACTCTGTCCCTCTCACGAGAGATGTTTGCGACATTCGATGATCTCGACACATATTTCCCCGTCGACGCTTTGCGGGTTGGTCATACGGACGTCCTTTTGGGAATGCTTCGGCCGGGCACATAGCCCTGACAAAAGCTGCGCCTGACAGGGATAAAGCAACGGCCGTCACGCCAGCAGGTGACGCGGCGCATCAGCGGTCGGTTTGAAACCGGTGTGCATATCAATCAGATCAAGGCCAATGTCCTGCGTGAAGGCATGTCAGCCAGACCTATTGCTCAAGCTTCTGAAGGTCGGCGTCACTCGGATTGCATTCCTGCAGGGTTCCAGAGATGTAGAATTTTCCATCCGGTGAAGGATCAGTGCCGCCGTCGCATCCTGGCAATCCCGCGTCACCGTTTATGCCTCCATCTCCTCCGTCGCCACCGGTACCACCCAGGCCTCCGCTACCGCCATCACCGCCATCACAGTCGGAGCCGCTGGCACAGCTTCCTCCATCTCCCCCATCGCCGCCATTACCCGCAAATGCCATCCCTCCAGAATATCCAATGGAAGCAACCACCAATAGAAGCATGGAATATCTCATAGTATCGCTCCTTTGATTTCTGATCGTTCGGAGTTCACTTTCAGATCCGAGACTAGCAGATCCAGCGGCACCTGACCGGCCGGCAAGCGGTTATTGCAGGCAAACCGGCAAGTGTCCGCTTTATCCCCAAACCAGTTTTGCCATGGCACGTTGCCGCAAAAGCCGTGCCATTTGACAGCTCTTGCGCCACCTCAAGCCCGGCGCGATCACATCTCAGTCCTTTTGCTGCTTCATGTCTGAAACCGCAGACGCGCATCTCCGATCAGAAAGACCCTCATCGCAAGGCCGACGCAGTCCGGCAAAACTGTCCAAAGCACGCGGGCTTGAAGGAGCCTCAGGGAGACAACACATCAAGAGAGCCAGATAAATGTCCTATCCAGCCCTGTCACATGCACAACACGGAAATGGGCTGATGCTTATCCCACTCGATCAACTGATTTTGCTTGGATGGATCGCCGTCATCGGCGCAAGTCTTAACGTGATCGGAGACTGGTTGCTGTTGGCCTTCCCCCGATCAGGTCGGGATATGAAAATGACACTCATTGCGAAAAAGTCGGCCTGGTCCGTCCGACTTGGCGCTTATCTGGGCATGCTCGCGATCCCGATGTGGCTCTGTGTCTTGTTCCCCGTGGCTTACCTGTTGCGTGACGCGCCCGTACTGTGGTCAGCGACAGCGTTGATTGCACTCACATTTTCCATTTGTTTTTCGCTCGTCTACCACGTCAGCTATGTCTTTTATGACATTGCTTATCGTCACTTCACCGACAGCGTCGATGCCGTGACCACAGAAAAAGAGCGCATGCAGCTCATTATGAAACCTGTTGGCGTGACGATGGGGATCGCCATTCTGATCGCGGGTCTTTTGGCAAATGCGCCTCCGCTCTGGCTGGTTGCAAACCCATTGCTCTTGGCGGTGCTCTTGCCCTTGGCGTCACGCTATGTGCCTGCTCCACTGGGCGGCTATGCACTGACGGGTGCAGGAAGCTTTGCTTTCGGGATTTTTGCTTTGGTCACGATGCTCAGCGTCAACTGATTTTATGCGCGGGCGGCCCGAAACACGAAAATCCATGTCGCCCCGCAAAACCAAACATCTCACACGTGCCAACAGATATCGGCCCAAAAGCGGCTACCGTGTCTTGATCTCTATCGAGAACGTGCGCCGAGCGCCGGGCGGGGGCGGTGAAAAGGGGGCAGCGCGGCGGATCACGGTCAGGGCCGCCTCATCGACCCGCGCGTCCCCCGAACTGCGGGCAATTCCGACCGCGCTCAAACCGCCGCCGCCGCCGATTGAAAAGCGCACCGTCGCGCTGCCGCGCGCACCCACGCGGGGTTTGGACACGCGAGAAATCTTGCGCATCACAAGCCCCGGATAATTGCTCGCAGCCGCATTGCCCTGCGCCCGCGCCTGCCGGGTGCCCGCCCCTTGCGAGGAAGATGTGGCATCGGCCTGACCGGTGGCTGAGCCTTGCCGGGCGTTCTGCTGAGCGTTGCCACGCGGCGCAGGCTGCGTGGGTTCGGGCCGGCGCGCTTCGCGCTGCGGTTCTGGCTGGGGCTCGGGTTGTTGGCGCGCTTGCTCGACATTGCGGGCCTCGACCGCGCGGTCGCGCACCACCGGACGTTTGGAACGCGAAACCGCAGCCGTTTCAGGCGTTTGCGCGGCGATGGTAGGGGCGGGTTGCGGGGCGACCCGCTCAACCGCAACGGCGTCCGGCACCACCGGCGCTTGCGGCAAAGCCGCGATTACGGCGTCAGGCGGCGGGGTCGTGGGCGTGGGCATCACAGGCGGCGTCGCTGTGACGGCAGGCGTCATCGGCGCGGCCTCGACCGGGGGCGGCGCGACCTCGGTCGGGGGTTGCGCTTCGGTGATGTCGGGCGGCTCGACCGCCTGCAAAGTGCCTGCGGCCATATCGGCAAAACTGTTGCCAAGAACCGAAACCGTCGCACCAGCACCGCCCTCAATCTTGACCGTTTCCTGCTCTGCAAAGCGGACAGCAAATGCAGCATGGGCGCTGATCGCAAGAGCCACCGCCAGCACTTTCATCATGTTCGAGCTTTGGATCATTGCAGCGCCCTTTCGGTCACGATCAGCACCTTCGATCCGGTCTGCGCCTGCAGGTTGCGCGCCAGCATGACCAAGTCGGCCGCATCCAGCGCGCGGTCCGGGATCAACCGGATGGGCACCTCCGGATCAGGCTCGTGCTGCGCCAGATACGCCGTGACCGTTGCAATATCCTGACCGCCATACATCAGCCGTCCGTCACTATGCACGATCAGGGCATCGGGCGGGGCCGCCCCCTCAAGATCGGCGGTGTCGACCAGTGTCAGATCGCGGTCAAGCGGCGGGGCCAGCGTGCCTGCGATCATGAAAAAGATCAGCATCAGAAAGACGATGTTAATCAGCGCAATGGTCGGCTCTCCACGGGATCGGCGCGGGCGGCGAAGCAAGCTCATCACGCCCCTCCCAGCACGGTTGCATTCAGCCCTTGAATGTCGCGCAATACGACCAGAAGATCAGTGAGACGTTGGGCCGATACCCCGTCTTTGAGGCTTATCAACAAGGCGACCGGCGCTTGCGGGTCGGCCTGTTCGGACAGCACCGTCTCGAGCGTGGCAATGTCATGTTCGGTGCCATTCACGCGCAGGATATCACTGGCCAGTTCCAGAAAGATCGGCGGCGTTTCAGACGGGGCCGCGGCAACAGAGACCGCCGCACTCAGCTCAACCTCGGCGAACTTCGAAAAGGTCGAACTGAGCATGAAAAAAAGCAGCAACAGAAAGATGACATCAATCAGCGATGTCATCGACAATCTGCGGCGGCGGCGGGCTTTACGCATTTTGCGGCATCGTCGCGTTCTGGGCGGCAGGTTCAGCGCCCCCACCCTGCCCTTGCGGTGCAAGAATGGTCAGCAAGATCTGCTCGGCTGTGATCCGCTCGGCTTCCATGCGGCTTTCAAACCACGACAGCACAAGTGCTGTGGGCATCGCCACCGCAAGCCCGACCGCCGTGGTCAGCAAGGCGACCCAGATGCCGCCCGCCAAAATCGACGGATCAACCTGCGATCCGGCGTCCTGCAAGGCCTGAAACGCTTCGATCATGCCCAGAACAGTGCCAAACAGACCCAAAAGCGGGGCCAGTTGCGCCACACTGTCGAGAAACCGCATCCCGCTTTCCAGCTTCGAGAACCGCACCTCGCATTCGGCGCGCAACCGGTCGGCGGGCACGTCGTCGGACGACATCGCCATCGCAAGGATTGGCGACAGGTAGCTGTTTGATTGCTTTTGCGCCGCATGCGCCTGCGCCGCGCGGCCCTGATCCCAATGGGACGCCGCCTCGAGCAGTTTTTTGTGCTGGCCCACACGGGCCGCCTGAAACTGCCAGAGCTTGTAAAGGATCACCGCCAGCGTCAGCACCGAAATGACCAGCAGGACCATGACCACCGCGCCCCCCAGATCCAGGATGCGCATCAGGAATTCTGTGATCTGGGTCATCCCATCACCTCGATATCGGTTCGGCTCGACAGGACCAGCCCGCTTTCGCAGGCATCGGGTTCAAGGCCCGGCGCGTCGCAGGTGTTCACGCCGTTTATCAGGACGCTGCCCACCGCATCGCAGGCCAGACCTGACACCATGAATTGGCGGATGCGCGGACGCGCGGGCGGGATTTGCCCGTAATCAAACAAGGTCAGCTGCGCGACCTGCCCGTCCGTGTCGAAAAGCACGGTTTCAAAAACCGCCTTTTCAATGGGCTGCGGATGACCGTTGATGACAAGAAAGCTCAGCAGGCAACTGCCCTCGCGCGTTTCAACCGCGTTCAGCTCGATCGAAAGCGCTTCGCCAAGCTCTGTGTCCTCGGCCAGCGCGCTGGTTGCCACGATGGCAGACAGCACGGCATAACCGAGCAATGAGAAGAATTTGCGCATGGAACCCCCGTCCAAATCTTTGAAAACGACGTGACCTGGCGGTGCGGCGTGCACCAAGCTGGGGGTTGGCGAGATTATTTCAGATGGTGTTTTGGCATGCAATGGCAGCAATAACTGACCGGCAAAGATCAGTGATCTGCCCTTAGGGAAACTGGTCCTGAACCAGCTGAAAAAGGCTGGATAATATCCGTGCACGAAACTCAAAAATTTTTATATTTTTCAATGACTTAAAATAGCGAAATACCGATCCTAACGGATCAGCCCCTAACCAGAACCGCACCGCATCCCACCAAGAGCTGTTACTGTGTCCGCTGCACCTGCGAACATACGCCGCGCCTGCAAAATGCGCAGTGTCCGCGACATGCCGGGTCAGTGATCGCCCGCGCAAAGATCATGATCGCTCAAAGAGGTCATGACATAGCAGTTTTTTGTCGTCCCGGTCCCGTTACAACCATCGGTGATCCGCGCCAATTCGCGCTCCAACGCGCTGAGTTGCGCAATCTTCAGCCGGACCTCGGTCAGCTGATCCAAGGCGATGGTCTGGGCCGATTGGCACGAGGTGTCGGGATGCTCTTGCAGCTGCAAAAGCCCGGTGATCGCCTCGATCGAAAAGCCCAGATCGCGGGCGTGTTTGATAAAGCGCAGCCGCGATAGACCGTCGGCATTATAGCGCCGCTGACCGCCTGCCGTGCGCTCGGCTTCGGGCAGCAATCCGCGGTCTTCGTAATAGCGGATCGTGGGCACTTTGACGCCGCTTTGCCGCGACAGGGCACCGATGGAATACATTTCGCAAAAACCCCCTTGAACCTCTAGCGACTAGAGCAATTACATAAGGTGGGACAACGCTTCACACAAGGTGTTCCCATGGCTGGCTGCTGTAATTCCAATGCAAAATTTGATGGCGTTTCCGCCGATTACAAGCGGCGGCTTTGGCTTGTCATCGCGATCAACGCGGTGATGTTCGTGGTCGAGATGACAGCGGGCCACATCGCCAAATCGCAAGCCTTGCAAGCCGATGCGCTTGATTTTCTGGGCGATGCGCTGACCTACGGGATCTCGCTTGCGGTGATCGGCGCCTCGCTGAAACTGCGCGCGACGGCGGCGCTGTTCAAAGGGGCGAGCCTGTTGCTGATGGGGCTTTGGGTCATGGGATCGACCGTGTACCGGGTGTTTTTTGTCGGCGTCCCCGAAGCCGAGATTATGGGCGTCATCGGGTTTCTGGCGCTGTTGGCAAACCTCGCCAGTGTGGCACTTTTGGTGCGCTACAAAGACGGCGACGCGAATGTGCGGTCGGTCTGGCTGTGCTCGCGCAATGACGCGATCGGCAATGTCGCGGTGATGTTTGCAGCGCTTGGTGTGTGGGGCACCGCAACCGGTTGGCCCGATCTGATTGTCGCCGCGATCATGGCGACGCTGTTCCTGTCATCGGCCTATCAGATCGTGAAACAGGCTTTGGCCGAATACCGCGAGGGTGAGGCAATCGGCCCCCTCCGGGCCTAACTTAGTGGGTGTGTCCGATATGCAGATGCGACACGCCCGACCAGATAATCACCAGACCGACACAGGCAATCAGCAACGCCGAAAGCCAGGGGGCTGCTTTCATGATCCGGTCAAACCGCGATGTCCGGCCCGAGATAAAGCGCAAGCCCAAAGCCGCGACAACGCCGACCGCAATCAGCGTCACCGCAAGACCCAGTGAAAAAGCGCCAACCAGCGTGACGCCCAGGGTTACCTGACCCAGATGCAGGCACAAGATGAAGACCGTGATCGCAGCAGGGCACGGGATCAGGCCCCCCGACAACCCAAAAAGCACCGCCTGCCCGGTGCCCACGCGCCCGGTTTTCAAGCGCGCCCGAATCTCGGCGGCATGCGCGCGGGCATGAGGGTCAAGCCCATCATCCGCATCCAAGGCAAGCGCATGCCCGTGGTCGTGGTCGTGGTCATGCCCGTGATCGTGGTCATGATTGTGGCTGTGCCCGTGGTCATGATCGTGGTCGTGGCTATGCTCATGATCGTGGCTATGGTCGTGATCGTGCGAATGCCCGTGCCCATGACCGTGACCGTGACCGTGACCATGCCCCGACGCTTTCGCCGGAAAGCTCCGCCATAACATCCATGCGGCAATCCCCAGCACCAGAATGCCCGACAGGATCATGAAATAGGGCTCAAGCTCTTCGCCGATCAGCTCGTTTCCCCAACTCAGCGCGGCCCAGGCCAGCAGCCAGACGATGATCGAATGACTGAACGCAGCCGACGCGCCCAGCAAAACCGCCTGTTTCACCGTGCCTTGAATGGCGACGATATAAGCCGCCATCATCGTCTTTGAATGGCCCGGCTCAAGCCCGTGCAGCGCACCCAGGGCCAGCGCGAATGTGAACAGCAGCAGCGGGTTCGCGCTGCCAGCTTCGATCATGTCGGTCAGGCTCATCTTTGCATCCTCACAAGTAGCGGGTGATGTCGCGCAGCTCGGCAATCAGCGCGGCGTGGGCTTCGGGATCGGGGTTCGGCGCGCTGAGGCAATGATCGATATGATCCTGGATCAAAACCTTCTTGGCGGCGGAAACAGCGCGCTCGACCGCGTGCAGCTGCTGGGCCAGATCCAGACAGGGGCGCCCGTCTTCAATCATGGTGATGACCTTGCGCAGATGGCCTTCGGTGCGCTTCAGACGGTTCGTGATATCGGCGTGACTGGCATGTTCCATAGGCGCTTTATATCCCCCCCGGGGGGATAGGAAAAGCCCGCAAAACGGGCTTGAGCATTCCGCGACCAATTGCCCTTGCTCTGGTCAACGCCCTTGCCTGGCGCCCCTGCACCGCGCCATTGTGTACGTGGATGCCAGCCTTCCATGTGCGAGCCCCAGAGTAAGATCACATTCCCGATCCGGACTTTGAGGCAGAGATGACAGCGCATTCACGATCCATGACCCCGTATAAAGACGCGATCCTTGACGCTGGTGCGCGCGCGCAGATCGAATTGCAGGACATCGTCAGCGAAAACATTTCCTGCAAAACCAGCCAGACCAATCAGCCCAACAATGATGCAAAGCGCGAAAGCTTTGCCGAAGGGCGCTATATGTGCACGACAATCCGCCCCGGTTTGCAGTTCATCGACTGTGATCTGCGCATGTTGCGGTCGTTCGACATCACGGCGGTCTGGCCGAAATGCATCTCATTAAGCTGTATGATCGACGGGCAAGCCGCCAGCACGATCAACCGCCAATTCATGGCCCATCCTGAAAATGGCGTGCCTCATGTCATGGCGCTGGGTCAAGAGACCGAGGTCATGGCCCATGAAAACCGCAGTTCCAGCCTGCGGATGTCGGGCCTGATGATCGGCGGAGATTTCTTTGACCAGATCGAAGGGGAGCTGGCCGATGATCTGCGCCCACTGCGCAGGTTCCTGAACCCCGGCTTTCAGAATATGACGCTGCATTCGGCAAAAGTGCTGCGCCAGCTGATGCTGCAATTTCAGAATGCGCCTTATGCCGGCGCACTTGGGGCGCTTTATCGCGAAAGCATCGGGACGGCAGCTTTGATGGAGTTTGCGGCGACCTTTGCAGAGCCCAAACCGCTGCCCGCCGTCAAACGCTATAGCCTGCAAGACATCGCCCATGACGCCAAATCCCTGATCGAGGCAGACCCGCTGGCGGTGCAGTCAGTCTCTGTGCTGGCCCGCCAGCTTGGCACCAACACAACCACCTTGCGGCGCAGTTTCAAGGAAACCTTTGGCGAACGTCTGTTCACCCATGTGCGCGCCCGCCGTCTGGAGCATGCCCGCACGATGATCCGCGATGGCCAGCGCCAGATCACCGAAGTGGCCTATGAGTGTGGCTATAGTGATCCGGCGAATTTCACCCATGCGTACCGGCGTCATTTCGGCTGCACGCCGCGCGCCGATCAGCACTGATTACGGGGCGGAAAGGCGCCCGTACAGCAGCATGGGCGACAGGTTGCGCAGGATCGGTGTCTTGCCGATCATATAGATCAAACGCCCCCGCGCCGGAGCGATATCGCCATAATTCTTCGCCTCAAGTCTCGACAGACCCGGCACGCTGGCCTGAAACTGGCCAATCTCGCGCCGCGCCAATCCGAACGGCATCGGCGGAGTGACATAGCCTTTGTCGATCTCCCAGCGTTTCAGCGACCGACGCGACAGCATATGCGGGATCGTGTCGAAAAAGACCTCTCCGGGTAGATCGGTGCAGACGGCGGCCAGCCGTGTCAGCAAGGCGCGCACATCATCCGGTTCGAAATACATCAGCAGACCAGCGGCGGTGACAAAAAGCCCGCGCGATGCATCGACATGATCCATCATCGCCGGGTCCAATGCCGACAGGGGCACGTTGGTCGCACGCGGATGTTCGGGCAAAAGCTGCGCGCGCAATGCGATGCTTTCGGGCAGATCAACGCTCAGCCAGCGCAACGTGCCGTTATCGACACGCCAGAATTGCGTCTCGACCCCCTCCCCCAGCGCAAGGATCTGCGCTTCGGGATGTTGCGCAATATAGGCGCGGATCAGATCATCACTGTATTTCGAGCGCACGGCATGCCAGTGGCTGACCGGCCCAAACCGCGCAAAATCATAATCAATGCGGTTCAGCAGATCGACCGCCATCGGATCATCAAAGAAATCACGGTCCAGCACCGACATCCCCGCCCGCGACCGCAGCGGCCACAACAGCGTCTCGGGCACCCCGTCCAGCGCAGGCGTGATCCGCGCCGGCGGTCCAATGGGAGCAGTTGCACGATCAGCAGACATCGGTTCACCCTTTGCCAAAGTCCGGATATGGGGCCTGGCCCGCCATCTTACCAGCCAGCCAGACCCGCCTTGCTTAGAACTTCATCGAATAGCCGATACCGATGGTTCGGCCCCGACCTTCGGTCACGCCATAGGCAGGCGTGTTGGTTCCGGCGGCGACACCAAAGGGTTGCCGGGTGATGAAGTAATCCTCATCCAGCAAGTTCTCCCCAAAGACATAAAGCTCCGAATTGCCCCAATCAAAACCCAACCGGGCCGACACAAGATGCGTATCCTCCAGCTTGCCTTCATTGGCAGCATCAAAGTACCGCTCCCCCTGGAAGTTATAGCCCAGACGCGCCGACACCCGTT
>CAKZXZ010000241.1 GCA_937883775.1 uncultured Paracoccaceae bacterium | reverse complement strand
GTGATCGAGGCGATCAGCGCAATTGATTGGGGCAAAAAGACCCTTTCGGTGCGGATCAACAGCCTTGATACCCCTTATTGGTATCGCGATGTGGTCGATCTTCTGGAAAAAGGCGGCGACCGTCTGGATCAGATCATGATCCCGAAGGTTGGCTGTGCTGAGGATCTTTATGCAGTCGATGCGCTGGTGACGGCCGTTGAACGCGCGACAGGCCGCACGAAACCGCTGGGCTTTGAAGTCATCATCGAAAGTGCGGCGGGTATTGCGCATGTTGAGGCAATTGCAGCGGCCTCGCCCCGTTTGACGGCGATGAGCCTGGGCGCGGCGGATTTCGCGGCCTCCATGGGGATGCAGACGACGGGCATCGGCGGCACGCAGGAAAATTACTACATCATCCATGAGGGCACCAAGCACTGGGGTGATCCATGGCACTGGGCGCAGGCGGCGATTGTTGCAGCATGTCGGACACACGGCGTTCTGCCAGTTGACGGGCCTTATGGCGATTTCAGCGATGATGACGGGTTTGTGGCGCAGGCCAAACGCTCTGCCACGCTTGGCATGGTTGGCAAATGGGCGATCCACCCCAAGCAGGTCGCGCTTGCCAATGAGGTCTTCACTCCCTCCGAGGACGCCGTGGCAGAGGCACGCGAGATCCTTGAAGCGATGGAAACAGCAAAGGCCAATGGCGAAGGGGCGACAGTCTATAAAGGCCGTCTGGTGGATATCGCATCGATCAAGCAAGCCGAGGTGATCGTCAACCAGTCCGAGATGATTGCGGGCTGACGCCTCCGGCGGGGATATTTTTGCCAAGGTGAAACAGTAAGGGCGCGCGTTAAGGTTAACGCGCGCCCTTCTGCTTTAGCGGATCGGAACGCAAATATCCGTCAGCAGATCATCTGGCGCGGTGTCATGGGGACCGTTCAAGTAGACCTCGGTCGGGGGCGCATCGCGGGTCTCTTCGCCGCTTTGGGGCAGCCAGACACCGTAGAGGTAATCATAGGCCGCCTTCAGACCGGCATAGGGGCCCTTGTAATGCATGACCGCCGTGCGCCCTTCGGGTAAATCAACCCGCTCAAGCATATCGGGAATGACGCTGGTATCAGCAATCACCACGCCTGCATGACTGCGCAGGTCACCGGCCGCGATCGCATTGGGATCGTCATAGTAAACACCCGTCATACCGCGCACATGAGGCCACAGATCTTGCGCAGTGCAAATCTGTTGCAGCTTCTCGAACGCCTGACCGACCTCAAGATAGGGGCCTTTGTGCGGCAATGCGGCGAGGGTCAGAGCGGGGGTGGTTGTGGTTTCTACGGGAAACATCGGTCTTTCTCCTTTTTCCGGGCTATTGAGCGGCGATCTCAGATCACCGCGAACGCGGAACGCGGATGGGGACATGCCAAAAGCTACACGAAACCCACGGCTGAACGCTTGCACGCTGTCATAGCCACAGGTCTTTGCGACATAGGCCACCGAAGCATCCGTCTGCACCAGTAAGCACGCAGCTCGGTGCAAACGAACCCGGCGCACAGCTTGCGCGCAGGTTTCTCCGGTCATGCCGTAAAACACACGGTGCCAATGAAAACGCGACATGGCAGCGACATCCGCGAGCCGGTCCAGCGAGAGGTCTCCGGCCGGATTCTCGTGAATGTAGTCAAGCACGCGCAGCATGCGGTCATGGTAACTTGCAGGCATGGGTCTCCTTTCCCTCGTTCCAAGGATGGCATGCCACAGGCCCATTTCACAAATCTTGCTGAGTTGAACTTTCTGCGCCGTCTGGTCATATAGCCCGCAGTGAGTTTGGAGCCCCCGATGACCAATTACCTCGAATTTGAAAAACCATTGGCCGAGATTGAAGGCAAAGCCGAAGAGCTGCGCGCCCTTGCCAGATCAAACGAGGAAATGGATATCGAGGATGAAGCCAAAGCGCTCGACAAAAAGGCGGCTGACCTGCTGGTCGATCTTTACAAGTCCCTAACACCGTGGCGGAAATGCCAAGTTGCGCGGCACCCTGACCGGCCTCATTGCAAGGACTACATCGAGGCTCTTTTCACAGAGTACACACCTTTGGCAGGGGACCGGAATTTTGCGGACGACCACGCGGTGATGGGAGGGCTGGCCCGCTTCAACGATCAACCCGTGATCGTTATTGGCCATGAAAAAGGCAACGACACCAAATCCCGGATCGAGCGGAATTTTGGTATGGCGCGCCCTGAAGGTTATCGCAAAGCAATCCGTTTGATGGAGATGGCGGATAAGTTTGGCCTTCCAATCATCACCTTGGTGGACACAACTGGCGCCTATCCTGGCAAAGGTGCTGAAGAACGCGGACAATCAGAGGCGATTGCCCGTTCCACTGAAAAATGCCTGCAGGTCAAAGTGCCGTTCATCACGGCGATTATCGGCGAAGGCGGCTCGGGTGGGGCTGTGGCTTTTGCGACCGCCAACCGCGTCTTGATGTTGGAGCATTCGGTCTATTCGGTCATCAGCCCCGAAGGCTGCGCATCGATCCTGTGGAAGGATGCTGAAAAGATGCGCGAAGCAGCCGAAGCGCTGCGTCTGACTGCGCAAGACCTGAAGGAGTTGGGTGTCTGCGATCGCATTATCCCCGAACCCCTGGGCGGGGCACATCGCGACCAGGAGGCGACCATCAACAGCGTCCGTGATGCAATTGCGGCGGCACTTACAGACCTGAAGGATGAAGCACCCGATGTGATCTTGTCGAACCGGCGGAAGAAGTTTCTATCCATGGGCAACAAAGGACTTGCAGCCTAGCACCGGCGCAACCTCTACCACATTGTCTTGGAGGCGCGTGCAGCCCAATCGGCGTCATATGTCACGCCATCGAAATCGCCCTCGGTGACGTCCGACATAATTTCACCGACCGTTGGCAATCCAGCACTATCATCGCGCGCCCAAAGGCCCGCACGGATCAGGGCCCGCGCGCATTGAGTGTAGACCTCCGAAATCCGGACAACGATCACTGTTGCAGGATGACGGCCTTTTTGCTCGAACCGACCAACCAAATCTGGATCATCACTCAGCACGGCAGAGCCGTTCACGCGCACAACAGTGTTTGACCCAGGAACCATGAACATCAGCGACACACGCCCATCCACGACGATGTTACGCAACGAATCCAGCCGTTGATTGCCGCGCCAATCGGGTAAGGCGAGAGTCTACGGATCAAGTTCTGTCACCACAGGGCCATCATCCCCGCGCGGAGAGCCATCCGTGCCATCAGGTCCTACGGTCGTCAGAACGCAAAAGCGCGATGTCATGATCCATTTTCGATAGGTTGGCGTCAGACAAGGCGCCACTTTGCGCAACGAGGCCTCCCCTGGCGTGCCATAAAGAGCCTCGAGTGCGGCGATGTCAGTGATTGTCCGCATGAAACCCCGCCTCGGCCATAAGCCTGTTGGAATGGGTCTCAACTTCGTATTCGAGTTTTTTGAGGAATTCATCCTTTGGCAGCCCCGGGGGGATAGGCTCCAGAAACTCGATCACAGCGGTACCCGGCTTGCGGTAGATGCCACGCTTGGGCCAGAATACTCCGACGCTGGCCGCGACGGGAACGCAAGGCTGACCAAGCTGGTGATAAAGCACCGCTGTGCCAACCTTGTAAGGCGCTTTGACACCGGGCGCGATACGCGTGCCTTGAGGATAGATAATCAGTTGGCCATCGGCATGCCCGGCACGCACATCCTCGATCATCTTTTGAATGGCGGCACCTCGTTTACCGCGATCTACCATCACACAGTTCAGTCGCACCGCGTATTGGCCAATAACTGGGGCATATTTCAGAAGCTTTTTCATGATGAATTTGCCGCGCGGAAGTGCCGTAAAAATCATCATCACATCCAGAAAGGACTGATGCTTGGCCGCAACCAACGCATTGAACGAAGGCGGCGTGCCCCGGATTTCAACCTTCAGCCCGATCATCCACGAGGCCGTCCAGCGAATATAGCGTGAGAAGGATTTGCAACATGCAAACGCCCCACGTTGATCGACAAGCGCCCAAGGAAAGAAGGCCAGCCCCCAGATTGGCATAATCACATACATTTGCGCATTGAACAAAAGGGAACGCAGCCACTGGATCGCATAAGCCATCAGGTCAGCCCCTTTAAAGTACGCTGCGCAGCAGCACGGGTTGCCAAAAGCGCAACACCTGCAGCCAATGGGGGGATCATCAGCGGCCAAAACCAGTGAAGCCCCTGAAAGCCGAGACCGGTAAGAAAACCGCCCGCAGTCGAGGCTCTTGGTAGAAGCGCGATAGAGATCATACCAAGCACGGTTCCGCCCAGCGCTCCGACCAATGCACGCAAAGTGAAGCGGCGCACGAATGCAGTCGCGATGTAGCTGTCGCGCGCACCGACCAGACGCAGAACCGACACGACCTGCGCGTTGGCTGACAGCGCCGCATTGGCAGCCAGTGTAATCATCGCCCCAGTGGTCGCCGCAATCAGCAAAAGCGACATGATGCCAAGGGTGCGCAACCGGTTTGCTGCATCCACCAATGGACGCCTCCAACGGGTGTGATCGTCAAGCGCAGCGCCTGGCGCTTCTGCCTGCAGCCGCAAGCGAAGGCCCTGGGCGTCAAATCCCGCCCCTTCTTCAATCACTTCGATCAGCTGCGGGACCGGCAGGTTCTCAAGCGGAAGATCGGGGCCAAACCACGGCTCAAGCAGCGCTTTTTGCTCGTCCGCCGTAAGCGCACGGGCCGCACGGACGCCAGGGGTTGTTTGCAAAATCGCAAGAACGGCGCTGGTTTGCGCGGCCATCTGTTCTTCCGGCGCTGAAATGCGCACGGTTGAGCTGCGCGCCAGCTCAGCGCCCCAACGATCCGCAAGCCGCGCCGTCGCCAGCGACAGCGCCATGGCAAAGACAGCCAGGAAAGCCATCGCACCTGAACTGAACATGGTCAGTGAGGCGGTAAAGCCAGTTGGCGGGACAACGCGGCCGGCGCCGCTTTCGGGCGACAGAAGTGCATTGAGGCGGGCAAGCATTGCTTTCATAGATCCGCTCCAGCCGCTTGGATTGACCCAGCGGCAATCCGCAAGACGCGGGTAGCAACTTGCGCTTTTGCGGTACGGATTAGGTTCAGATCATGGGTCGCCACAACAACGGTTTTGCCCATTTTGTTCAGTTGCACCAGAAGACTAAGCAATTTCTGCGACATCTCCCAATCGACATTGCCTGTCGGCTCATCAGCCAGAATAATCTCGGGCGAGGTGATGACAGCGCGGGCCAATGCTGCGCGTTGGCGCTCGCCCCCTGAGAGTTCAGGCGGCAATGATCCTGCTTGTTGCGAAAGGCCTACCCAGCCCAATAGCTCATCCAGATTGGCCGCCTCAGAGCTGACATCGCGACGGGTGACCGTCAGCGGCAAGGCCACGTTTTCACGCATCGGAAGATGGTCCAGAAACTGACAATCCTGATGCACGACTCCGATGCGGCGCCGCATGTCCGACACGGCGTCCCGGCTTAGTTGTTTTGTGTCCTCGCCAAAGACCCGCACCCGTCCGTTCGTTGCGGTCAGTTCAGCGTAAAGCAGTTTGAGGAACGTGGTTTTGCCCGCACCCGATGGCCCGGTCAGAAAATGGAACGATCCGGGCGCCAGCGACAGGTTGATCCCCGACAACAGCGCGCGCCCGTCATAGCCGTAGCCTGCGTCCTGCAACTCGATCACGTGTCTGCCCCTTTGCCGTTAATCGTTGTCATGCCTCAACAGCGAGCCGGATTCAATCATGCTGAGGTTCAATTTCATTGCCCTTCGTCAAATGGTTGCTACAACTAGCGTTAACCAAGGTGGACACTGGGCAAGGGGGCCCTGATGCGACTGATCTGCCCGAATTGCGGGGCACAATACGAAGTGAGCGACGATGCGATCCCGGAAGATGGGCGCGACGTACAATGCTCCAATTGCGGTCACACGTGGTTTCAGTCGTCTGAGATGGCACCTGTTGACGCACTTATCGATGATGATCCAACGCCTGAGGAAATTGCGGAAAATGCGCCCGATGCTGAAACGCCGGACGCGTTTGGAACTGTAGATGAGCCGCCAGAACCTGCGCCTATGCCAGAACCCGCACCTGAGCCAAAGCAAGCAGAACCGATGCGGCGCGGCTTGTCAGACGAGGTGCAGTCTGTCCTTCAGGACGAGGTTGCCTTTGAAGAAAACGCGCGCAAAGCAGAGGCAGAAGCCCTAGAATACCAACAGGATTTGGGCCTGTCCGGTGTGGCCGAAGACAGCCCTCGGGATGTGCAGGGACGCGAACGCATGGCACGACTGCGCGGCCTTGATCCCGAAGATCCAAATGGCCCGCCAGAACCACCCGAAGAGCCTTCACGCAAAGAACTGCTGCCTGACATAGAAGAAATCAATTCGACGCTGCGCGGCGGGTTGGAACATGCCTCTGTTCCACTATCGGACGCAGTGGAAGACCCCGTGAACCATGGCCGGCGCGGCTTTCGCATCGGCTTTGGCCTTGCATTGATGATCGCAGCAGCGCTGGCAATGATCTATGTATATGCCCCGCAAATAAGCGGCGCCGTACCCGGCCTTTCCGATATGCTTCAAAGCTATGTTGCGCAGGTGGATCAACTGCGGATCAGCATTGACGACCAGTTGAAATCAGCCGTCGATACGATGAATTCCGAAGAAAGCTAAACGAAAAAGGCCCTGACGGAGACAGTCTGCCCCGCTCGACAGAGGCCGCGATTAGTGCTGCGCTGCATCCAGCAGACGTGACCGGATCAGAAAGCGGCGTTCCGTGCCATTGTCAAGGCTGAACATACCACCGCGTCCTGGCACCACATCCAGGATTAACTGGGTGTGTTTCCACGCTTCGAACTGGGGCCCAGAGATATAGAAATCCGCCCCTTGCACAGCGCCAAGCCTCACGTCGCTGGAACCAAGGGGAAATTCGCCTTTGGGGTAGCACATTGGAGAGGACCCGTCACAGCACCCACCGGATTGGTGAAACATCACTTCGCCATGCTGACCCTGAATTTCGCCAAGAAGCTCGAGCGCGGCGGCTGTCGCCACGACGCGCGCATTGGCATCCGTACCCGGCACCGGCGCATCATCGGTGACACATGTGATTTTGCTGTTCATCTGCTTTCTCCCCTTCCGCAAACGCAGGAGGGCGGGGCCAGCGCGGCCCCGCCCTGTCTTGTCATCAAACAGCAGGCTTTAGAAGAAGCCAAGCTTGTTGGGGTTGTAGCTGACCAACATGTTCTTCGTCTGCTGATAGTGGTTCAACATCATCTTGTGGTTTTCGCGACCGATACCGGACTGCTTGTAACCACCAAACGCCGCATGCGCAGGATAGAGGTGGTAGCAGTTCGTCCAGACACGACCAGCCTTGATAGCGCGACCAAAGCGGTAGCAGGTGTTCGCCTGACGCGACCACACACCAGCACCAAGACCGTAAAGAGTGTCGTTCGCGATCTCGAGCGCCTCATCTTCGTCCTTGAACGTCGTCACCGACACAACCGGGCCAAAGATCTCTTCCTGGAAGACACGCATCTTGTTGTTGCCCTTCAGGATCGTCGGCTTGATGTAATAGCCGTTGGCACAGTCGCCGCCCAAGCTCGCCGCTTCACCACCGGTGAGCACTTCGGCACCTTCCTGACGTCCGATGTCGAAATAGCTGAGGATCTTCTCTTTCTGCTCCGAAGACGCCTGCGCGCCCATCATCGTGTCGCCGTTGCGCGGATCAGCCTGAACAATGGCTTCGGTCCGGGCCAAGGCACGTTCCATGAAGCGGTCATAAATGCTTTCGTGGATCAAAGCGCGCGATGGGCAGGTGCAAACTTCACCCTGGTTGAGCGCAAACATCACAAAGCCTTCAATGGCCTTGTCAAAAAACGCGTCATCTTCGTCCAGCACGTCCTTGAAGAAGATGTTGGGCGATTTGCCCCCCAACTCAAGCGTGACAGGGATGATGTTTTCTGTGGCGTACTGCATAATCAGACGGCCCGTTGTCGTCTCACCGGTGAACGCCACTTTGGCGATCCGATCCGATTGTGCCAGCGGTTTACCCGCTTCCAGGCCAAAACCGTTCACGACGTTCAGCACACCGGCAGGCAGGATATCAGCGATCAGTTCACAAAAGACCATGATCGTGGCCGGTGTCTGTTCAGCGGGTTTCAGAACAACGCAGTTACCAGCAGCCAAAGCCGGGGCAAGCTTCCATGCGGCCATCAGCAGCGGGAAGTTCCACGGGATGATCTGTCCAACAACGCCAAGCGGCTCGTGGAAGTGATAAGCGACAGTATCATCGTCAATCTCGCCCATCGTGCCTTCTTGAGAGCGGATTGCACTGGCAAAATAGCGGAAATGGTCGACGGCAAGTGGCAGATCGGCTGCCCGCGTCTCGCGGATGGCTTTACCATTGTCCCAGGTCTCGCAGATTGCGAGCAATTCCAGATTGTCTTCCATCACCTGCGCAATGCGCATCAGAATGTTCGCGCGATCTGTTGTAGATGTTGTGCCCCAGGCATCCTTCGCCGCGTGCGCAGCATCTAGGGCAGCTTCGACATCGCTGGCATCTGACCGGGCAATCTCGCCGATCGCGCCGCCGGTGACAGGGCTGATGTTTTCAAAGTAGCGGCCCGCTTTCGGCGCAACAAACTGCCCGCCGATAAAGTTGTCGTAGCGCTTCGCAAAGGGAGACGCGTGTGTGGTCGCCTCAAGCATGGTCATTTCGTTCATGGGTTTCCTCCTCGTGAGCCCGCAGGGAAATCTGTGCGAGTCATATCCAAAACGTATCAGCCGAAAGACCACGCCCCTATACGACCAAGCGCTTACAACTTTGGTCGCAGGAAACTGCCCAAAACGCCCCAATTAAAGGCGTTTTCCCGCACATTAAGGCTGACGCTCCTAGCGCTCGGGTGGGTGGAAGGTGACACCATAATCAGCGTGAATTTTTTCGATACGACCATCTTCCAACGCGTATCGGATTGCATCGTCTACAGTGTAGGAAAGCGGCCGATATCGAAAATTCACCCCAACGCCCACGGTCCATTCCGAAATGGCAAACCCGGCCAACGGAGGCTGATGCACACCAATGTCGGGTGTCAGGCCATGGTCAAGCTGTGATCGGGGGCCCATCGCCGCCATCACCTCGCCCGCAGCAAGTGCATCCATTGCCGCCGCCATCGTTGAGAAGCGTTTGATCTTACCGGCTGTCTGGCCACCAGCAAAACTAGACAAATAGAAATCTGAAATTGAATCGTTCTCGACAGCGACGGTATCAAACCGGAAATAGGCCGGGACCGGCTTTTCTTCAGGATAGGCCGACTTGGAATACGCGATCGCGATACTTTCACCGCCATATTGGCCCGTGAAAACAACCTGTTCGACACGACACGCAAAAGAGGGGTCCCAAGGAACACGCATCATCACATTCGCGATACGGCCACCGATCAATGCACCTTTCCAAAGGTTGAAACGCAGATCCGCCTCAAGGTTCTCGCCCGCAGCGATAAAGTTAAACCGCGGCTCCACGCCGATATCCTCGGCGATCAGGCGCGCAATCTCAATGTCTATGCCACGCGGCGTGCCGCCGTCTTTCCACGAATAGGGCGGGTAATCTTCGTAAACCGCAAACAGCATGTGCCCGCGGTCCATGATCTCATCAAGCTCTTGACCGACGATGTCACGGCTTGCGTTTTGCGGCTTGGGCTGCGGGGTATAGTCAGCGCACGCATCATTCGCTTGCGCAAAGACAGGGCCCGAAAGCCCTGCCAAAAGAAGGATCGTCGTCGCAAGAAGTCTGCGCATCAATTGGCCGCTGAAAGACCAACCGTTAGCGTTTCAGCCGCGCTTTTGTAAGCCTCCGGATCAGCTTGCAGAATGCGCGACGCGCGGAAGGCCACACTTTCGGCGACCGGTGCACCTGAAAGCGTTTCGATGTTGTCGGAAATCTCATCAAGCGCGGTGACGATGGGTGCCGTATCGCCCGTTTCGCCAGCACTATCCCATGCAAGCAATTGGTCGCGGATCGCCTTTAGATCCGGGCTGACTTCGGCCATCGCCTCGTCATCGGGCCGCGTTTCGATATAGGTTCGGATGGCCCAGGCAGCTTTCTGACCAAGCAACTCGCCAAACCCGGGCATGCGAGTAATGCCATTCTGGGTGTAGCCATGGATAAAGCGCTCGGTATACCACTCGTCACCATATTCCTCGGCTTCTATGTAACGCAGATCCGGCGCCAGCCCGCCCGAGACAACCTCAAGCCCGTGGCAGCGCGCGCAGTTCTGGTTATAGCCAGACGCGCCAATCTCGACAGCGTTCAGCCAAACATCCAGCCCCGCCGTTTCGACCCGGTATGGGTTCTCCAACAGCCACTCTTCGCCCACATCAGGCAAGAGATCGGTATTCACTGGCTGCGGAGCAACATCGCCATGGCTGAAGGCAATCGTTGCAACCGAAATGGCCACAACAGAGGCCAGGCTCGCATTGATACGGATAGACATTGGATCCTCCCAATTCGCGTCTCTTCATCTTGTCAAATGCATAGCGCCCTGCCCGGCAGCGTTGAAATGAGACCTTGGTGGCGTTTTGCAGAAAACAGCCTGCGAACCGGTAGCACCAAAGTCTTACTTCCCCGATGCCTTTGACTACGCTTCACTTTCTACACGGAGGAGAAAAGATGAATGTCGTACGAAATGCGGCCCTTGTGGCGCTGACCTGCAT
>CAKZXZ010000240.1 GCA_937883775.1 uncultured Paracoccaceae bacterium | reverse complement strand
ATCTCCGCCAGCTTATCCATCGTCGCGTTGTAATCGCCCGTGTCATATTCCACCGCCACAGGCGTGGCATAGGGGAACTCGGTGATGAAGTTCTGACGACGCAGTTCAATAGGATCGACACCCAACTCGCGCGCAGCCTTGTCGACAACGCGCTCCAACTGGAACGTCGCTTCGGGCCGCCCAGCACCTCGGTACGCGTCAACAGGCACCGTGTTCGTAAACACCGCTTTCACATTCACATAGATCAGCGGCGTCTTGTAGTTGCCCGCCATCAGTGTGCCGTGCAGCCATGTCGGGATCGACGGCGCGAAGGTCGACAGGTACGCGCCCATATTCGCATAGGTCTCGGTCCGAAGCGCGGTGAAGTTATTGTCGCTGTCCAGCGCCAGTTCGATCTTGGTCACATGATCGCGGCCATGCGCGTCCGACATAAACGCTTCGGAACGCGACGAGGTCCATTTGACAGGACGCCCGACCTGCTTGGCCGCAAAGGTGCAGAATGCCTCCTCCGCGTAATGGAAGATTTTGGTGCCGAACCCACCGCCCACATCAGGGGCAACGACGCGCAGCTTATGCTCGGGGATGCCCAACACGAACGCACCCATAAGAAGCCGGATCACATGCGGGTTCTGGCTGGTGGTATAGAGCGTGTAGTCATCTGTGCCGGCGTTCCAGTCCCCTACAGCCACGCGCGGCTCCATCGGGTTGGCGACAAGGCGGTTGTTGACCAGTTCCAGCGAGGTCACATGCGCGGCCTCCTCAAACGCTGCGTTCACCGCGTCGCGGTTTTCTTCAACAAAGCCCCAGTCGTAGCAAAGGTTGCTTGTCAGATCGTCATGAACCTTCGTGGCACCGTCCTGAACGGCGGCTTTCATGTCGACGACCGCAGGCAGTTCTTCCAGATCAAGCTCAATCGCTTCCGCCGCATCGCGCGCCTGTTCCAGGCTCTCGGCCACAACGGCACAGATTGGATCGCCCACATGGCGCACCTTGCCTTGCGCCAGCACCGGGTGCGCGGGTTCCTGCATCGGCTCGCCATGGCGGTCGGTGACCTGCCACCCGCAAGGGATCGACCCGATCCCTTCGAAATCGGCTCCGGTGAAAATGCGCACCACACCGGGCATGGCGTCTGCCGCCGAAGTATCAATCCAGTTGATCTTCGCATGCGCCACATCCGAGCGCAGGAAATGCACATAGGTCTGGCCGTGAATGTTGATGTCGTCCGTATAGCGTCCGCGTCCTGTCAGAAACCGCACGTCTTCGCGCCGCTTTGAGCTGGCGCCAATGCCTCCATCTTTGGGCATGATGTTACCTCCCTAAAAGGTGGGTCAAGCTTGGGGACAATACCCCAAAAGTCATCGTCTTATTCCGCAGCAATTGTGCTGATGTCCTGTCCAGCCGCCGCCATGATCGCTTTCACGATGTTATGGTAGCCCGTGCACCGGCAGATATTGCCTTCCAGATAGGCACGTATCTCGGTTTCGGACGGGTTGGGGTTCTCTTGCAGCAAGGCTGCCGCCGACATCACCATGCCCGGCGTGCAAAAGCCGCATTGCAGCCCATGATGATCTTGGAACGCCTGCTGGATCACCGAAAGCGAGCCATCGGCATTCGCCATCCCTTCGATGGTTGTGACATCCGCACCTTCAGCTTCACCGGCCAGCATCGTACAGGCTTTTACAGCCTGTCCGTCCACATGCACCACACACGCGCCGCATTGGCTGGTGTCGCAGCCCACATGCGTCCCCGTAAGATTTAGGCTATCACGCAGAAACCCCGACAGCAGCGTGCGGCCCTCGACCTCGCCGCTGACAGCTTTCCCGTTCACGGTCATTGAGACCTGTGTCATTGAATTCCTCCCATTTTTGTTCTTAGCCAGAGTTAAGCACGGCATTTTCGTTTTGAGAACAGTTTCTTTGCGATTGTTCCGTATCGGGGGCGTGTGTCGCAAGATTTGGCCGGTGTGGTGCAGATCGGTATTTAAAGACAAAAGAAGCAGGTCTTAGCCTTCGCGTGGTTGTGGACGCGTTTTGATTTCCTTAAGCAAACCGCCAACACCCATGGCCGCAATATCGTCCGATGTGACAGGGACGCCGCAAAGCACCCGCTCCATCACCCAATCGGCACCGTTCAGCGCAGGCGAGCGGGCGCATCCGGGCAGGCCGATCACCGGGCGGGTCTGATAATCGGCAAGAAAAAGCAGATTACCAGGATCCACCGGCATGCCGAAATGAACAAGCGTGCCGCCCGCCTGCACAACACCGCCTGGGGCGACATCGGCGGGATCTGACGTGGCAGAGGCCGTCAGGATCAGGATCAGCGCTCCTTTTGCGCAGGCCACAGCATCGCGCACAGCATCGGCGGCATGCGGGACACGCAGGGTTTCGCTCAACGCAACGCCCAGCGCATCCAAACGTCCGGCCACCGCAGCCTCGCCTTTGGCACTGTCTACCGCGCCCGGCAGATCGGTGAGGATCAGCGTCGCATCGGCCAATACAGCAGGCTGCACACGCAAGGCATGCGCCGCAGCCCGACACGCTGCGTCGAGATCGCTGTCCGGCACCGCATAAGAGATGATCTTAACCGTGCCGACCAAAGCACCTGCGGCAACCCGTGTATAGGGCCTTGGCGTGGCAAGGGTTATCATTGGGTTCACGCGGTTCAATGCATGCACAGCTGCAATATCCAGCGCCACAAGCCCGGCGCGCTTGGCATAAAGGTTCACGCGGCCTGTAAAGGGATCGGCAAGGCGCAGATTGGCCGCATCCGGATCCGGCGCAATCGCTTTGGCCAATTGACCAGCAGCGGCGTTTTCTTCCACATCCCCGGGGCCCAGACGGGCGACAATCACGTCGTCAATGGCGGCCGCCCTGATTTGCGCAACATCCTGAGCGTCGAGTAGTCGGCCTTTCTTCAGAACACCGGATGGCAATTTAAGCGAATGAGCCAGAATACTGCCTTCGGCTTCGGCTACAGGAACCGGTCCGAACTTCACTGTTTGCCCCGCAACACAGCTGTGATCTGCGCCATCGTTGCGATTGCGATCTCGGCTGGATTGGCCGATCCGATATCAAGCCCGACCGGCGAATGGATCCGCTCCATATCGCCCTCGCTAAACCCAGCCTCGGTCAGACGCGCGACGCGCTTGGCGTGAGTGCGCGTCGAGCCCAGCGCCCCTATGTAGAAAGCGTCCGACCTGAGCGCCACATGCAGCGCAGGGTCGTCGATTTTCGGATCATGTGACAAGGTCACGACAGCGGTGCGCGCATCGATGCCCCAGTCGGTCAACGCCTCATCCGGCCACTCGTTGCTGAGCGTTTCGCCGGGGAAGCGCGCCTGCGATCCGAAGACCTCGCGCGGGTCGATGATGAAAGGATCGTACCCCGCCATGCGCGCCATCTGCACCAGCGGTTGCGTGATGTGGACTGCGCCGATGACGGCCATACGCAAAGGCGGATTGTGGATCGCGATGAAGGTCTCTTCCTCGAAGCCAGAGCGGTCCATGCGGAAGCGCGCGTCGCTGGTATCTTCGCTCAAATGCCGCGCCCATGTCTGCGTATTCACATGATAGGCCATCGGTTTGCGCGCCGCGCGGGCAGCGACCAGATCGGCCAACATATCCTCGGGCAGCGCTGTGCCGACGGGCTCCACAAGGATGGCGATTTCACCACCACAGGCCAGTCCGACGGCAAAGGCCTCGTCGTCGGACACCCCGAAGGTCAGCAATTTTGGCTGACCGTCCTCTAGCGCGTCAATCGCCTCGACAATCACCGCGCCTTCAACGCACCCGCCCGAGACAGAGCCTTCGATCTCCCCTGCGCCCGAGATCACCAATTGGCTGCCCACACGGCGCGGGGCAGAGCCCCATGTGCGCACGACTGTGGCCAGTGCGGCCCCTTTGCCCGCGCGGTGCCAGTCCAAAGCAATTTCGGGTATCTGGTCCATTATCCCTCCAAAAGCGCCATGAGGCGGGCCTTCTCACCCCTGTCATCGGGGCGCGACAGCGCTTCGGCAAGAGCCTCGAGCGACGCGATATTGTGACCGGCGCGGAAGCTGTCGACGCGTGGCAGCATCTCGGCAATGCCGCGGGCTTTGGGGGCGAACCCGTCCCAGCGCAGGAGCGGGTTCAGCCAGATCACCTTGCGCGCGCTGAGCTGCAAGCGTTCCATCGCGCGAGCAAGGTCATTCGGATCGTCGCGGTCCAGCCCGTCCGTAATCAGGAGCACAATTGCGCCCGACCCCAGAACGCGCCGCGACCAGTCGCGGTTAAACTCGGTCAGGCACCCGCCGATGCGCGTGCCGCCTTCCCAATCCTGCGCTTCGGCACCCGCAGCGGCCAAAGCCGCGTCGACGTCGCGCGTGCCCAAATGGCGCGTGATATTGGTGAGCCGCGTGCCAAAGGTAAACGCATGAACCTTCGCCCAGCCTGCCCCTTTCTGGTTGGCGACCGCATGCAGGAAATGCAGCACCGCGCGGGAATATTGGCTCATCGAGCCTGAGATATCGCAAAGGGCGACAAGGTTCGGCCAGCGGGTGCGCGGCGCTTTGAGGATCAGCTTTTCGATATCCCCACCCCGCCGCATTGCCGCTTTCAACGTTGATCTGCCGTCAATACGCGCTCCGCGCGGGGAACTTTTGCTACGCCGTGAGGTGAGCGGTTTGATTGGCAGTTTGAGCTTTGCCAGCATGCGTTTGGCCTCGGCCATCTCGGCTGTGCTCATCTGTTCGAAATCAAGCGTCTTGAGCCGTTCTTGCGAGGACATTGTGCGCGAGGCATCAATCTCGATCTGAGTCTCGCCGTCGTCATCGATCTCCGGCAGGTCCCGCTCCACCCCGTCCAGCAACGCCTCCGCTGCGCGTTTTTCCGCAGCCTTCGCACGCCGTTCTTCGGCAACACCGCGCGTGGCGGGCATCATGTAAGACATCATGTGTTCAAGATAACGCGGGTCACGCCAGTAAAGACGGAAAAGCTGCCGGAACGTGGCGCGATGCTCGGGCCGGGTGACAAAGCAGGCGTGCAGCGTCCAATAGAAATCCGCGCGTTCGGTGAAGCCAGCAGCCTGCACCGCGTTGATCGCATTCAGTGTAGCGCCCGGCCCGACAGGCAAGCCCGCCTTACGCAATCCGCGCGCAAAATGGGTGATGTTGCGCGTGAGCTTGGGGTTTTCTGGAAGGGCAAGGTCGGGAAGCTCTACCATCGGCGCGCCCCTGGCAGATGTCTGGATGCGGTATTTAGGGACAAAAGAAGCAGGGGGATGCCCGTCATGCCGGGGCCAGTTCGGCTTTGACCTCATCGAGTATCCGTTTCGCTTCCGAGCCTTGCAGCTTTTGAATGTCGTCCTGGTATTTCAGGATCGCGCCCAATGTATCAGCAATGACATCCGGCGAGAGGTTGATGACATCAAGCGCCAGCAGGCATTTCGCCCAGTCGATGGTTTCGGCCACACCCGGCTTTTTGAACAGATCTTCAGTGCGCAGTTTTTGCACGAAAGCGACGATTTCCCGGGACAGCGCCGCAGAGGCTTCGGGGGCCCGGGCGGTCAGAATGTCCATCTCCCGCTCAAGATCGGGATAATCCACCCAGTGATAGAGACACCGGCGCTTAAGCGCATCATGCACTTCGCGGGTGCGGTTCGAGGTCACGATCACAATCGGTGGCTCGGGCGCTTTGATCGTGCCCAGTTCGGGGATGCTGACCTGAAAATCCGAAAGCGCTTCGAGCAGGAAAGCCTCAAACGGTTCATCGGTGCGGTCCAACTCGTCGATCAACAAGACAGGGGCGCCTGCCGGATCGGGGCGCATCGCCTCAAGCAAAGGGCGCGCGATCAGGTAGTCATCCGAAAACAGCTGGGCTTGCAGCGCGGTGCTGTCGGCGCTGCCGCTGGCTTCGGCAGTGCGGATTGCAACCATCTGTGCTGCAAAGTTCCATTCATAGACGGCAGAGGCCGCATCCAACCCTTCATAGCATTGCAAACGGATCAGGCGGCGGCCCAAAGCAGCGGCGATAGCTTTGGCGATCTCGGTCTTGCCTACGCCAGCTTCACCTTCCAGAAACAACGGGCGACCCAGGCGCAAAGACAGGAAGACAACAGTCGCCAAGGCGCGCCCGCAGACATAGTCCTGCGCGCTCAAGAGGGATTGCACCTCGTCGATCGTATTGATCTGGCTCATCATTGTGATCCTCCCCTCCTGCGATGCTAGCCGCAGGTGCGCGCGCGTCAACCACCCTGCCACCCGGTCGGTTTGCGAAACACACCTCGGCAGCAGGCGAAACAATCGCATCATATGAGCACGATGCCAGCGCATTCTTGCCCCATTGCACTGCCATCCCGGCCCGGATAACACTTTCGGCCAAAGACCTGATGGATTCCCCGATGACCGTAACCGACGAAGACTTTGCCAAGGTGCTGACGGGACTGAAAGGTCAAGACTGGCTGGATGCGCTGGACGAGCTGGCCGAAGATCTGGGCTATTTCGAACCGATTGGCCCCCGCCATTCAGCGGCCTTTATCGACCAGTCGCCCACCTTGATCGTCAGCTTTGACAGTCACGAAAATATCTGCGCGCGCGATCCCGATTGCGCACCTGCAGGCTGGGTGGCCGCCCAGAACAATGGCTGGTCGCATCTGGCGCTGATTTCGGATGGGAACACGTGGTTTCGCGACCCTTACGTCTATGGCTATTTCGACCGCTTGGTCGATGATGGCTTTTTTGAGGATTTCGATCGTGTCGTCTTTTATGGCGCAGGCATGGCGGGCTATGCGGCAGCTGCGTTTTCAGTTGTCTCGCCGGGCGCGACGGTGGTGGCGTTGCAACCCCAAGCGACACTGGCCGCCGATAAGGCAGGCTGGGACACGCGCTTTCCAAAGATGCGGCGGACAGATTTCTCAAGCCGGTATGGCTATGCGCCTGATATGATCGACGGCGCAGGCGACGTCTTTATCCTGCATGATCCAACAGATGCGTTTGATGCGATGCATGCCGCCCTTTTCGATGCGCCTTACGTGCAACACCACAGAACCCGGCTGTTGGCCCGCGATCTTGAGGTCGAATTGCGCGTCATGGGCGCGCTTGAGCCGATCCTTGAAAGCGCGGCCGACGGCGCTCTCAGCCTGACCATCCTTGCCGAGCAGTTGCGGGTCAGACGGAATTTTGCGCGCTATATCAGGCGCGTCATGGGCCGTTTGCAAGACGAAGACCGGCCTTTCCGCGAGGCGCTTGTGTGCCGCAATTTCATTCAACGCGGGGCCGGGCCACGCTTTCAGGCCCGCCTGCGCGAGCTTGAAGCAGAAGGCGTGCGGCTGCCGTCATTAGAGCCGGCTGAATAGCCTAAAGGCCTCCGTCAGTTTTCAAGAACTTGACGATATCGGCAACGCCATGACCGTGTTTCAGTGCAGCCATCACGAAAGGCCGCACGCCGCGCGCATGGCGCGCATCGCTTTCCAGCAAGGTTTTGTCGACGCCGACATAGGGCGCAAGATCGGTCTTGTTGATGACAAGCAGGTCTGAGCGTGTCACACCGGGGCCCCGTTTGCGCGGGATGTCCTGGCCGGCGGCAGTGTCGATGACATAAAGCGTCAGATCTGCAAGCTCGGGTGAGAAGGTCGCCGCCAGATTGTCGCCACCGCTTTCGATCAAGATGACATCCAGATCAGGAAAAACCGCCCGCAGATCGGCAACAGCGGCCAGATTGATCGATGCATCTTCGCGGATTGCCGTGTGCGGACAGCCACCCGTCTCGACACCGCGGATCCGCTCGGAGGGCAAAACCTGTGCTCGGGTCAGCGCCTCGGCGTCTTCGCGGGTGTAGATATCGTTGGTGATGACAGCAACGGAATAGTCCTGCGCCAATGCGCGGCACAACTGTTCGGTCAGGGTGGTTTTGCCAGCACCAACGGGGCCACCGATCCCCACACGCAAAGGGCCATTGGTCGAGATATCGTTCATGTGCGAAACAGCCTTACATCCAATGTTTCATGGCGCATGGCAGCAATATCGCCCATCAAAGCTGCAGTTCCAACACGATCCAGCGGCGTTGTAGGCGCTGTTTCGGCAATCTCTGCAATGATGGGGTGAAGGGCGGCAAGAACTGCCTGGCCCTCGCTTTGGCCCAGCGGCACAAAGCGCACCGCGACCGAAACAAGGTTAGAGGCAAACGCATGCAGATAAAGTTGGGCAACCTCGGAGGGCTCAAGCGATAGCGCGCGGGCCGCCTCTCCAACGGCGACGGGCAACGCGGCGGGGCGCGCCTGATGGCCCAACGTGACAAGCGTTTCGGCAAAAGCGGTGCCTTGTGCCAAGCTTTCGTCCCAGCGTTCTTTCGAGGCTGCAAGAGCACACGCCGTATCGGCCATATCAGCGCCTTGCAGCGCCTGGCACAGCAAGACCGCATCGACATGTCCCGCGCCAAAGCACAGGGTTTCGGTCAGCCAGATCTGCAGGCTTTGTGCATCATGGACAGCACCATCGGCGATCCCCTGCTCGAGCCCGTGCGAATAGGCGAAACTGCCCAGCGGAAATGCGGGGGAAAGCCATTGTGTCAGCGTCAGCAGATCAGTGCGCATGATCGTGCCCAAACGTGCGACCATGGCCATACGCCCCACCTTCGGGCGTAAAAGGCGCTTTGATATCCGTCAGCTGCGCACCAAGCTGTTCAAGCATCGCGCGCAGAACGTGGTCTTGCCGGATCACCAAGTGATCGTCCATGACCTGACACGGGGTGTGCCGGTTTCCGATATGCCAGGCCAACCGGGGCAGATTGCCTTCGATCCGCAGCAGGGCCTCGGGCGCTGCAATCACGCCGATCAAACGGCCATCCTGCAGCACCAACGCATCAAGATGATCCAGATGCGTGACCTCGGCCAGATCGACCAGAAAAGACAGCCCTGACTGTGTACTCAGACGTTTGCGTCGCAACAGGCGCGCGTCATAATCAAGCGCGACCGTGTCATCGGGATGATGAACATGACGACGCACGGCATTGGCCCGCAGCACCGTCATGACACAGCCCTTAGCCTAGCAAATCGCGGTAAACGAAGGCGGGAATATCGACACGCGCAATGCCGATCTGCGCAAGTTCGGCGTCGTTGAGCGCTTCGAGTTCGGCAATATCCTGCAAGCGGCGTTGCCGGTCTGGATAGGCATTGAAGCCCTGCCCGACCTCGGCCAGAAACCTGTCGAGCAAGCGCGCCGGGTTGCGCGGTGTGAACTGAATTGAAAGATCGTGTCGTGCCATTGGAAACCTCGCTGTCCCTTTCGGGGCCTGTCAGTCTGGGTTTCCTCCCATGCGTCTTAAGATAGGGGGGATTGGTTAACGATTTAAGTAAAATTTCTGCAATGCAGCATTGCGAAATGTGAACATGCGGCTTTTTGCGCGTTTTTGGAATGATTTGCGGAAATTGGCGCATGTTCAGCATTCCTTAAGGCCCGATGGCGATGCTGTTGATATGGATGATCCGTTACACAGATGCTCTGCATCGCTTGCTGATGAACTTGGTGCAACTCGCGCGCAAATGCGTCGATTGAAAGACCGCGAGGCGGTGTTGCGCCGCGCGCTTTTGAACAGGTGCCCGAATGCGCCGGTTGCAGGAACGCAATATGTTGTGCATGTGCGCAACGGCACCAGCCGCCGCTTTGATCGCGTGGCTTTGCCGAACGAAATCCTGCAAAACCCGCGATATTGGCGGGACGTTCCAACCAAAACGGTTGTTACGGTGGCATGCGATACACCCGACAATACTGCCACACCTGCCGCAGTAAGCTGTGCACAAACGCCAATATTTCCCGGGCTAAACGCACCGCAGGACGCTTTTGAGGTGATTGAGCCGTTCTGAGCCGTCAAAACATGAAATACCGCTGCGCCATCGGCAATTCTGTCGCCGGTTCACAGGTCAGCAGCTCCCCATTGGCGCGTACTTCATAGGTTTCGGGGTTTACCTCGATTTGCGGCGTGTCGGTGTTCAGCATCATCGACGACTTGCCGATGCCGCGGGTGTTCTCTACAGCCAAGGTTTCTTTGGCCAGACCCAGCGACGCGCCCGCACCCTCCGCCTGCGCGGCGGCAGAGACGAATGTGACCGCATTTTGCTGCACAGACCGCCCCATCGCACCAAACATAGGCCGAGTGTAGACAGGCTGCGGCGTCGGGATAGACGCATTAGGATCGCCCATCTGCGCGCAGACAATCGCGCCACCCATCAAAACCATTTCCGGCTTCACCCCGAAAAACGCAGGGTTCCAAAGGCACAGGTCCGCGCGCTTGCCGGGTTCAATCGACCCGATATGCGCGGAAATCCCATGCGCAATCGCAGGGTTGATCGTGTACTTTGCCACATAGCGCTTCACACGCGCATTGTCGTTCTCGCCCGTCTCCTCATCCAGACGGCCGCGCTGTTTCTTCATTTTATCAGCGGTTTGCCAGGTGCGGATGATAACTTCGCCCACCCGGCCCATGGCCTGACTGTCCGATGCGATGATCGAAAACGCGCCCATATCATGCAGGATATCTTCGGCCGCAATCGTCTCACGCCGGATTCGGCTTTCGGCGAAAGCCACATCTTCGGGGATGGATTTATCCAGGTGATGACAGACCATCAGCATGTCCAGATGCTCTTCGATGGTATTGACCGTGTAAGGCCGCGTCGGGTTGGTCGAGCTGGGGATCACATGCTC
>CAKZXZ010000239.1 GCA_937883775.1 uncultured Paracoccaceae bacterium | reverse complement strand
CCCTTCGGTCAGGGCGCGCGAAAAGCTGGCGATCATCCGTGTGTTCTGGGCCAGTTTCTCGTTCGCTTCAGAGCGCGAATAGCCGCCCGACAGGGCCACGACTTTCAGCACTTTGGGATTGTCGACGAGCGGTTTGTAGAAATTCGCCTCTTCGGGCAGGGTGAGCTTCAGCATGATTTGCTCGCCCTCTGCCAGCGCGTCCAGATGTGCTGCAATCTCATCGCGCAGGATCTTCTCGGCCTCGGCTTTGTCCGCGATGGAGATGGTCACCTCCGGCTCAAGGATCGGCATCAGGCCGTGGCTGCTGATCTGGCGGCCAACCTCGAATTGCTGTGCGACAATCGCCTTGATGCCGGCCGGGTCAGCGGCGTCGATGACAGAGCGCATTTTAGTGCCGAAGACGCCGACCTCTTTTGCGCGGGCCAAAAGGGCGTCAAGCTCGGGCATGGGTTTCATCAGCTTCACGCCGTTGGCCGCATCCTCAAGCCCTTTGTCGACTTTCAGGAAAGGCACAACGCCGTTGTCTTCCCACAGCGCGAGGGAGGAAGGCTTGCCACTGATCTGGCGGTCCATCGTATTCTCAAACAGGATCGCGCCGATGACCTTGTCGCCTGTAAACGCCGGAGAGTTCACGATCCGGGTCCGCATCTCGTGGATCTTATCGAACATCTCCGTGTCAGAGCCGTATTCGTTTTCCTCAACACCGTAGAGCCTGAGCGCTTTGGGTGTGGAGCCGCCCGACTGATCGAGGGCTGCGATGAAGCCTTGGCCAGCGGCAATTTTGGCGCGTTGAGTATCGTTGGACATGGGGAAGGCTCCGGTGAAATGGCTTGCGTTAAAAAGGGCTTACCCAAGGCCGGGCATGGGCGCAATTCGGGTTGCGCTAACAGCGTCGATTATGCGCTTAAAGCGGCCACGCCTGGCAAGTCCTTGCCTTCCATCCATTCCAAAAACGCCCCTCCGGCAGTGGAGATATAGGTGAAATCCCTGGCTGCTCCGGCTTTGTTCAGCGCTGCGACTGTATCGCCGCCACCTGCGACGGAGACCAGATCGCCTGCCTTGGAAGCGTCAGCAGCGGCTTTGGCGGCAGCGTTGGTGGCGGCATCAAAAGGTTCGATCTCGAAGGCGCCGAGGGGGCCGTTCCAGATCAGCGTTTTGCTGTCCGCGATGGCTTTGGTAATCGTGGCGACGCTCTCAGGCCCTGCATCGAGGATCATGGCGTCGGCAGGGCAGGCGGTCGCGGCAACGGTCTCGTTGGGTGCGTTGGCGGCAAATTCGCGGGCGATTACTACGTCGCTGGGCAGCAGGATCGTGCAACCAACTTCTTTCGCCTTTGAAAGGATATCTGACGCTGTATCTGTCATCTCATGCTCGGCCAGCGATTTGCCCACGTCGATGCCTTGGGCGGCCAGAAACGTGTTGGCCATACCACCACCGATGACAAGCGTGTCGACTTTGCTGACCAGGTTGCCCAGCAGGTCAAGCTTGGTCGACACCTTCGCGCCGCCGACAACGGCCATGACAGGCCGTTCGGGTTTGGCCAAAGCGGCCTCCAGTGCATTCAGTTCCGCCTGCATCAGACGACCGGCACAAGACGGCAGCAAGCGCGCGACCCCTTCGGTCGATGCATGCGCGCGATGCGCGGCAGAGAATGCATCATTGCAATAGATATCGCCCAGCTTGGCGATCTGAGCGGCGAAATCCGGATCGTTTGCTGTCTCGGCGGCATGAAAGCGGGTGTTCTCCAGAAGAAGGACTTCGCCTTCCACCAATGCGCCAACGGCAGCTTGCGCCTCTGCACCGATGCAGTCAGCGGCAAAGCGGACGGGCGCACCGAAACATGCCTCTAAATGAGGCAAAAGCGGCTTCAAAGACATCTCGGGCACGACCTGACCTCTCGGACGCCCGAAATGTGCTAAAAGAATAGGCAGTCCGCCAGCCTGCAGGATGCTTTGAACCGTGGGCGAGATGCGCTGGATGCGCGTGTCATCGGTGACGACGCCGTTCTCGACGGGCACGTTAATATCGACGCGCACCAACACGCGTTTGCTTGCCAGGTCCATGTCGTCGAGTGTTTTCCAGCCCATGATGCTCTCCCGCGTTGCAATGCTGGTTTCCTGCCGTGATCGCCGCCTGTCGTCAACCGCGGCTTGGCAATCGGGGCCGTGCGGCTTAGGTATCTTGCCAACGATACAAAGGAGCGCCCGATGGCCGATATCAAAGATCCCGAAAACACCATCATCATTGAGCTGCAAGATGGCCCCGTGACCATCGAATTGCTGCCCGATGTGGCACCTCAGCATTGCGCGCGGATGAAAGAACTGGCCCGTGCAGGCGCCTATGACAACGTGTGTTTTCACCGCGTGATCGATGGCTTCATGGCGCAGACAGGCGATGTGGCCAACGGCAACATGGAAAACAACTTCAACATCCGTGCGGCGGGCACCGGCGGGTCCGACCATCCCAATGTCCCTGCCGAGTTCTCCAAACTGCCCCATTCGCGCGGCACCATCGGGGCTGCCCGCTCCGCCAATCCGGACAGCGCCAACAGCCAGTTCTTCATCAACTTCAAGGACAATGATTTCCTGAACGGCCAATACACCGTCTATGGCCGCGTGATCGAAGGGATGGAGCATGTGGACAATATCGCGCGCGGCGAGCCGCCGATGAACCCCGACCGCATGATCTCGATGAAGGTGGCCGCTGATGCGTAAGCTGGCGGTTTTATTCGCATTGATGGCCTCGCCCGCGCTGGCGGCGGGGCTTCAGAT
>CAKZXZ010000238.1 GCA_937883775.1 uncultured Paracoccaceae bacterium | reverse complement strand
GGGGTTGGGAGTTGGGTCATGGGGGTGGGTGGTAGTTGTAGGGTTGCGGCGGTGCAAGTCTGGAACTTTGGCGGGTCCCACTTTCCTTGCGCAGACCCGCCACGCACGCAGCCTCATGTTTTCGACCAATGAGGCCGTTTGACGATCACATTACCACGCTAATCTGGCGCAAAGGCATTGATGGCAGTCGCAAGTTTCACCAAGTCAGCCTCATAGAAACCTGCCGCATTGATGCAGTTCGTTTCCAACATTCGAAGGCCATTCTCTGTTCGACAGATATCAATGACATAGGCTGGCGAATACTGTGGGTTCGCTTCAACAAGCTGCGTTGCAAAGTGAAGTGCGTCGTCATCAATCTCGTGACGGTAGATGACGCGCGATCCTTCCTTATAGAGCGAGTAGGTCACAACCTTGGCTCTCACCACCCAAAGTCGCCACTCTTTTTCTATGCGTGCAGGCTTGGTGAGCATCAGCTCCGTATCTGGCCGCAGCGATCCTTTCGGGATTTCCGTTTCTTTCAGAGCCAGCACATTTTTCGCAAGCTGGATGATTTCATGAGCCGACTTGACGGTTCCGGGCACTTCTTTGCTGTCCTCGACCGGGCGAACAAACCAGTGCATTTCACCATCTGTCAGTTTCTTAGGAACGTCGCGCAGGGTGAGAAAGACTGCGTCAGCGCCATTCAGCATGAAGGGATTCCATGCGGCCTCGTGAACGAATGGCGCAATCCTGAAAACACCGGGGTGAAGGTCTTTCTGCTTTGCATACCGCCACAAGGTGTACGAGCCGAACAGGACCACCGCGTTGGTGTCCTGAATGTCAGGTTCGGGCATGAGGTCGCCCACAAAAGGAACGACTTTGTGCCAGCTATAAGGAATGTCGAGACGGTCCAGCGCGGTGGCCAGTTTCCGGGTGTCTTCAAAGTCTTGGAGTATCCATTGCACGCAAACCCACCTTTCTGTGTGAAAATCTACTACTCGCTTCAATCCAGCAAACGATCTGGATCGCTTCAGCTTGTCTCAAAAGACGAGGGCAGACTATCGAAATGAGGTAACCTTCACCGCCCCACCGTCCGCCTCACCCACCGCCACGCGTAAATCACCGGCCATTTCAGCAGCCAGCTACCCGCAATCGTCACGCCCAGCGCCCACCAGAGACCGGCCTCCCACCAGACCCATGCGATGATCGGCAGGCCCGCCGCGATCAGGGCGTAAGCCCGCGACCAGTGGTTGTCTTTGCTGGGCACCATCGCGGCGATATTGGCGATCAGGAGCCAGAGGCAGGCGGCGATAAGGCTGTAGGTCATTTGGGGATCTCGGGGTGTTCGCCTTTTGCGCGTTTATAGAGGTAGCGCAGGGGGTTGCGGAACATCGAGATGAAGGCGGCTGTGCCGAGGACGGCGATAAGCCAGCCGTGCTCATACCCGATGAACGCGATGCCGAAGGGGGCGGCGATCAGGAGGATCACGCCGGGAGCGTATTGGTGCTTCATCGGCAGCATGGCGACGATGGTGGCGGCCAGCACCCAGAGGGCGGCGAGGATGAGGGAGAGGCTCATGTGCGCGCCTTACATGTCGGGGGCAAGAAAATTCAGAATTTTCTGGGCAGAATCTTCTGAAAATTCTTCACTTGGCCAGACGCTCCGGCAGGGCGTTGGCCCATGTGCTGATCGTACCGGCGCCAAGGCAGACGACCATGTCGCCCGGGCGGGCCTGTTCGCGGACGAGGCGTTCCAGATCATCCTCGGAGACAATCGCGCGGGCGTGGCGGTGGCCGTGGCGGATCAGGCCTGCGACCAGATCATCGCGCGACGCGCCTTCGATGGGGTCTTCGCCTGCCGAGAACACTTCGGCAATTGCGACGACATCGGCGTCGTTGAAACAGGCGCAAAAATCCTCAAACAGATCGTTCAAGCGTGAGTAACGGTGCGGTTGGTGCACGGCGATCACGCGGCCTTCGGTGGCTTGGCGGGCGGCTTTCAGAACGGCGGTGATCTCAACCGGGTGGTGGCCGTAATCGTCGATGATGGTGACGCCGTTCACTTCGCCGACTTTGGTGAAGCGGCGGTTCACGCCACCAAACGCGGCAAGGGCTGCGCGGATTTCCTGCGTCTTCATGCCCAGATGGCGGGCGACGGCCACGGCGGCCAAAGCGTTGGAGACGTTGTGATCGCCGGGCATGGGCAGCGCGCAATCTTCGATCACGATGCCTTCGGCCTGAAGCGCGATATCGAAATGCGCGACGCCGGCTTTGTAATGCAGGTTCACGGCGCGCACATCGGCTTGGGCGTTAAAGCCGTAGGTCACAACGCGGCGGTCGGAGATTTTACCGACCAACGATTGCACCTCGGCGTGGTCGGTGTTGCACACAGCCAGCCCGTAGAACGGGATATTGGAGACGAAATCCAGAAAGCCTTGGCGCAGCGTGTCGAAATCGCCCCAATGCTCCATATGCTCGGGGTC
>CAKZXZ010000237.1 GCA_937883775.1 uncultured Paracoccaceae bacterium | reverse complement strand
TGGCTTCTGCGATGGCCAGATCTTCTTTCTTGACGTCGATGACGAACAGAAGATCCGGCACGCCGCCCATTTCGCGAATACCGCCCAGCGACGCTTGCAGCTTGGCCTGATCGCGCTCCATGCCCAGACGCTCTTTCTTGGTGAGGCCTTCGGCACCACCTTCAAGGGCTTCGTCAATCTGCTTGAGGCGATTGATCGACTGACTGACCGTTTTCCAGTTGGTGAGCGTGCCGCCCAGCCAACGGTGGTTCATGTAATACTGTGCGCATTTCTCTGCGGCTTCGGCCACGGGGCGCTGGGCCTGACGTTTGGTTCCGACGAACAGAATGCGGCCACCTTTGGCAGCGGTTTCGCGTACGACATTCAGCGCGGCGTCCAGCATCGGGACGGTCTGCGTCAGATCCATGATGTGGATGCCGTTGCGGTCGCCATAGATGAACTCGCCCATACGGGGGTTCCAGCGTTGTGTTTGGTGACCAAAGTGAACGCCCGCTTCAAGCAGCTGGCGCATGGTGAACTCAGGAAGAGCCATGTCCGTTTTCCTTTCCGGTTTCAATCCTCGACGGGGCTTTCGGGCGTCAACCCAACCGGTGGACCTTTGAGGATGTCTCCCCCATTGGCCCGACCCCGTCTGCGAAGTGAGGGCGGGTTACGTCAGCTTAAGCCTGATTGCAAGGACAATGTCGCCAGGCAACATGGATTATATCGGCGTCCGACCTCAACATGCTGCAAGTCCTTGCCAGACCGGAAAAACCGCTGCATCAAGCAAAGATGAAGGACGGTTTTGATATCATTTGTATTGGATCTGTGTTGTGGGATGTGATCGGACGTTCCACGCGCGAGATGCGGGTCGGCTCGGACGTGCCGGGCCGGATCACGATGATCCCGGGCGGCGTCGCGATGAACATCGCCATGACCCTGCGTGAGATGGGGCTGACCCCTGCGTTACTGACTGCCATTGGCAATGATCCCCAAGGCGCCCAGCTTATCGCCAAAGCGACCGAGATGGGGATGGTGACGGAATACATCCACATCTCCGAAGACCAGCCAACCGACCGTTACATGGCCCTCGAAGGGCCCGGCGGGCTGATCGCAGCCATCGCAGACGCCCATTCGCTTGAGGCGGCAGGCAACACAATCTTGATTCCGCTGACCGAAGGACCCCTGTCCAGCACGACGGCACCTTACGACGGGGTCATCGCGCTGGATGGCAACCTGACCCAAGAGGTTTTGGAAGAGATCGCGCAATCCCCCGCATTCGCCAAGGCCGATCTGCGGGTTGCGCCCGCCTCCCCCGGCAAGGCCGAACGGCTGACGCCCCTCCTGGCCTGCCCCAACGCGACGCTTTACGTAAACTGTGAAGAAGCGGGCCTGCTTTGCGGCACGCAATTTGAAAGCGCACCCGAGGCAGCGCTGGCGCTGTCCAAACGCGGTGCGGCGCGGGTGCTGGTCACCGATGGTGGCGCGATTGCCTGCGAACTCCATGAGGGTGATCTGATGACGCAAATCCCGCCCGAAGTCGCCGTCAAACGGATCACCGGCGCCGGTGATACGTTCATGGCGGCTCATCTGGCCGCCGAATACAAAGGCGCCGACCGCGCACTCGCACTGACCGCAGCCATCGGCGCAGCAGCGGCATACGTTTCAGGCGAGGCAGTGGCATGAGCGTTCCGATGATGATGACTGATGATGTTGCCACAGCCCTTTCCGACGGGCGTGCGGTTGTCGCGCTGGAATCGACGATCATCACCCATGGCATGCCCTATCCGCAAAATGTCGAAACCGCCCGCGCGGTCGAGGCTGAAGTGCGCGCCGCTGGCGCGACCCCAGCCACCATCGCCGTGATCGACGGCGTCCTACAGATTGGTCTTAGCCCCGACAGGCTTGATGCGCTGGGTCAAGCGAACGGCGTCGCAAAACTTTCGCGGGCGGATATCGCGGCCTGCATCGCAACGGGCGGCACCGGTGCGACAACAGTGGCGGCGACCATGATCGCCGCGCATCTGGCCAGGATCGGCGTCTTCGCCACCGGCGGCATTGGCGGCGTGCATCGCGGGGCCGAAACGTCCTTTGATATCTCTGCCGATCTTCACGAACTGGCGCAAACACCGGTCACAGTGGTGGCTGCGGGGGCCAAGGCGATCCTTGATCTGCCAAAAACCTTCGAAGTGCTCGAAACCCTTGGCGTGCCGGTCATCGCCTACCGCCAGGACCACCTGCCCGCCTTCTGGTCGGCCAACTCACCCTTGCCCGCGCCGCTGCGGATGGACAGCGCGGATGACATCGCCAAAGCGCACCGGATGCGCGCCGAAATGGGCCTGCCTGGCGGTCAACTGGTCACCAACCCGATCCCGCGAGACGCGCAAATCCCGCATGAAACACTGGCTCCGCTCATCGATCAGGCCTTGGCCGAAGCCGACACCCACGGCATCACCGCCAAAGAGGTTACACCCTTCCTGCTGGGTCGCCTATTCGAGCTGACCGATGGCGCCTCGCTTACCGCCAATATCGCATTGGTGCTGAACAATGCACGCCTTGCCGCTGCCATTGCGGTCGCACTCAGCGCTCAATCCGATGGCAGCCTTGGGTAAATCCATCAAATCCAGAAGATCTCACAGGAAAGCAGCATTGTAGAGCCACCGAAAACCGCCTAGTTTCAAGAAGAGCCCCAACCACCGGACCCCACTCACTTGGCCCCACTGAAACTGGCCCCATTCGACCAGGCCCTATACAAAAACGGCCCTCCTCAACCAGGCATTGCCAAGGACGCTTGATGACCACCCCTTTTGACGAACAACTTCCACCACCTCGCAAACCGGGGCTGTTTGCACGGCTGCGCTCGAGCTTTCTGACCGGGCTTGTCGTTGTGGCACCTATCGGCCTGACGATCTGGCTGATCTGGACGGTGGTGGGCTGGATCGACGGATTTGTGCTGCCGCTGGTGCCCGCGCAATGGCAGCCGGAGCAATATATCGGCATCAACCTGCGCGGCGTGGGCGTGATCTTCTTCCTGATCTTCACGATCATCGTCGGTTGGATGGCCAAGGGATTGCTGGGACGCTCGCTCATTTCATGGGCTGAACATCTGGTAAACCGAACGCCTGTCGTGCGCTCAATCTATAACGGCGTAAAGCAAATTGCCGAAACCGTCTTCGCGCAGACTGAAACCAGCTTTGATACAGCCTGCCTCATCGAATATCCGCGCAAGGGCATCTGGGCGATTGGCTTTATCTCGACCTCGGCCAAAGGCGAAGTGCTTAGCAAGGCCGATCAGGGTCCGATGACCTCGGTCTTTGTGCCCACAACGCCGAACCCGACATCGGGATTTTTGCTGTTCTTTCCAACCGTCGACATCATCGAACTCGACATGAGCGTGGAAGATGCTGCGAAACTGGTGATCTCGGCCGGGCTTGTTTATCCCAACGGCGATGAAGCCGTGCCCGAGATAACGCCTGAAAAGGTCAAAGAGCTCGCCTCTTAACTGACAGCGCCGCCGTGCCTTCCGCGATCATGGCCCTACCTTGGCCACAGGAAGGATTTTTGCCATGACCAACACGCCCTTACCAGCCGACGCACCGCTTTTGATTATGGGTGCCACATCCGGGATCGGCGCCTGCACTGTAGACGAAGCATTGACCCGCGGCCATGCCGTGCGCGCCTTTGCCCGCAGCGCAGACGAGATGACCCCACGCGATGGGCTCAGCCTGTGCGCAGGCGATGCGACCGATCCCGAAGATGTCGCGCGGGCCCTCAAGGGTGCGGGCGCCGTGATTTACGCGCTAGGCATCAAAGAACGCCTTGCGATGCTGTGGGAAGAAGAGACGCTTTTCTCAGAGACGACGCGCATTCTTTTGGCACAGATGGACGCGGCCGAAGTGACGCGCCTGATCATTGTCACAGGCTTTGGCGCAGGCCGCAGCAAATCCGCGATGAGCTTTGTTGAACGCACAGGCCACCGCGCGATCCTTGGCAAACCTTATGCCGACAAGGACCGACAGGAAAAACTGATCGAGCAAAGCAGCACCGACTGGACCATCGTGCGTCCGGTGATCCTGACCAAAGGCGATCGCGCCGAAGTACGCGTGCTGCGCACGCCGTCCGAATGGCGCAACGGTCTGATTTCGCGCAAGAGCGTGGCGCGGCATCTGATCGACACGCTTGAGGGTGATCTTGATATCAAAAGCGACGTGGTGATCGCGCGCTAGGCGAACATTGCTTCCAGATCGACGGTATCAGTTTCGCCCAAAGCGTCGAAATTGGCCTTCAGAAAGCTTTGCGCCGCAGCGCGGCCTGCGTCTTTCAACGTCGCAAGGATATAGGCAGAGGGGACCAGCTTGGTCGCCACGCTCAGCTCGTTCATCAGGCCGTCATCGGCGATCATATGCATAAGCGGATCGCGCATCTTGTCGCGCTCCATCCGGCCATCCTCGATCAGACGTTTGACAAAGGAAATCGCCCGCATTTCGCGCAACAGCGACGAATTAAAGCTGATCTCGTTGATCCGATTCTGGATCGCCTGCGCAGTCAGCGGCAATTCTTCACGATGCAGCGGGTTGATGTTCACAATGACGATGTCACGGGGCAGATCTTCGTGAAAGAGCGGGAACAGCGCAGGGTTGCCCGTATAGCCACCATCCCAAAAAGCCTCCATCTTGCCGGTTTTGGGATCGGTAAACTCGACCGCCTGAAACATCGTCGGCAAACAAGCCGAGGCAAGGATTACATTGGTCGAGATTTCATCGCCAGTGAACACTCGGATTTTGCCCGACCGCACATTCGTCGCACAAACGTGAAACTGCGGCCCCCCGTCAGCGCAAACCGCGTCATACTCGAACCGCTCCACGATACGTTGCAGTGGGTTTTGATAGAATGGCCCGTAAGTATAGGGGCTGAACATACGCGTGGCCCCGTCGATCACCGAAAAGGGCAGCGAATACTCTAGCGACTTCGCGACGATCCCCGGACCGGGCCCTGTCGCTGTCATCCAGCTGGCCAACCGCATGTCATTGATCGCGCCAACCTGGGCCCAAAGCCAATCAAGGTTCTCGCGCGCGATCTCGGACCCACCCTTCACGATCCCCGACTTCACCGCCGCACCGTTCAAAGCCCCCGCAGACGTACCCGACATAGAGGCGATCTCGACGCGGTCATCCTCAAGGATGCGGTCCAGCACACCCCAGGTGAACGCACCATGAGCGCCGCCCCCCTGTAAGGCCAGGTTAATGCGTTTGCGGTTCGGTGTGCTCACAATGCTGTCCACCCGCCATCGACGCTGATCGTGGTCCCGGTGATCTGTTGCGCTGCATCCGAGCACAGAAAAATTGCGGTGCCGCCCATCTGTTCCGTGGTTGCAAACTCTTTCGAGGGCTGACGCGTCAGCATCACCTCTTTGATCGCAGTCTCACGATCCATGCCGTATTTCTCCATCGTGTCGGGGATCTGCGCTTCGACCAATGGGGTCATCACATAGCCAGGACAGATTGCATTGGCGGTAATCGGCTCTTGCGCGGTTTCCAAAGCGGTCACTTTGGTCAGCCCCACAACGCCGTGCTTTGCGGCCACATAAGCCGACTTATACGGCGAGGCTGTCAGACCATGGGCAGAGGCGATATTTATCACCCGACCCCACCCCGCCTTGCGCATCATCGGCAAAGCTGCAGCGGTGGTGTGAAACGCAGACGTCATGTTGATGGCAATGATCGCGTCCCATTTTTCGGTTGGGAATTCGTCAATACCGCTGACATGCTGAATACCCGCATTGTTCACTAGAATATCGCACGCTCCGGCTTTTTCGATCAAAGCGCGGCATTGATCGCCTTTCGACATATCCGCCTGAATGTAGCGAGACTGTGTATCGGTCTCATCCGCGATCTGCTTGGCCAACGCGTGATCCTCATCCGTGTCGCTAAAGCTGTTCAGCACAACATCTGCACCCGCTTTTGCCAACTCCCAAGCAACGCCAAGGCCGATGCCAGAATTCGAACCTGTGATAATCGCGGTCTTGCCAGAGAGCGTCATGGGATATCCTTACGTTTCGTGTTGCAATGCAGCATACGTGCTGCACACGCAAAAACCAGAGCGGATATGGGTTTTCAGCATCAATCAACGCATCGAAAATGCGCGAAACGCGGATCTGGAATGGAAACATCTATAAAAATTTTCCCTTATTGTTGAACTTGCCCTACTCTGGCCGCATTTGACTTAGAGACATCAACCACAAGCTGTAATCTCCATGACGAAAAGGAGTGTACCAGTGCCCGGTATTTGCTTTTCTGTTCCGCATAACCACATCGCCGTGTTTTCAGGCAAACCTCAAACAGACCGGCCCATCAGGCTGGACGACCTGCCGCCGCGCAGCCCGTTCGCAGCCATTGGCGAGATTGCGTTGCTCCGCGTGGCGACCGACCGCTACGGGCTCTTCGCCTGCACGGCCGAAGGCCAAGCCGATGAGGACGCCCCATTGCTGGAAGGACTGCGCGCGCCGCATCTTTGCGCGCCCGATTGTGTGGTCTTTGGCCTGTCCGGAGGGCCGGGCGTTGTGATCGCCCTTGATGGCTTTGCCGACACGGCACCCCAAGGGGATCTGAACGCATACGGATTTCTGGGCGGCACGCGTGTTTTAGGCCGAACCGGGGTGATGTCGATCGAACGGCTGGTCTCTGGCGATGTCATCTGGACCATGAACAATGGCATGCAACCGATCCGCTGGATCGCGCGCAAAGAGTTGGCGATCACGGCGCAAACAGACCGTTTGCGCCCCATCTGCATCACTAAAGACGCGTTCGAACAAGGCTGCCCCAGCGAAACGCTGCATGTCTTGCCGACACATCAGATCAGCACCGAAGAACTGGGGCTTGATCTGACCCCCTTGCCGACACAGCCCTGCGTTTCGGCCGAGCATTTGTTGAACGGGGAAACCGTGGACCGCGTGACCGATCAAGACTGCTTTGAGCTTTTTGAGATCGGTCTCGATCAGCCCGATATGATCTATGCGTCCGGTCTCATGGTCCAAAACGCACCGCCACATAATCGCCGTCGCATCTCTGCGGTGCCGTCAGCGGGACTGCGTCGCTTTACACGGCACTTCCCGGATCTTGGCAAGCTGTTTCACGAAACCGCGCCGCCGACGCAACAAACGGTGCTGGCACCGCGCTATGGTGCGGCTTGATACCTGCAGTCAGGTTTTGAAACGCGACAGGAAATGTCGCCTTTGGACCACCCCTTTGGGGTGGCCTGTTTCACTTTAGGGCCAAAGCCAACCGGAGGCCCGCTTTATGAAAACCACAACACGCGTTGTCGTCATCGGAGGCGGCGTTGTCGGCTGTTCGGTGCTGTATCACCTGACCAAACTGGGCTGGTCCGACGTCATGCTGCTGGAGCGCTCGGAACTGACGTCAGGCTCCACATGGCATGCCGCGGGCGGCTTTCATACGTTGAACGGCGACACGAACATGGCCGCGTTACAGGGCTACACGATCCGCCTCTACCGCGAGTTGGAAGAACTGACAGGCATGTCTTGTGGGTTGCACCATGTGGGCGGCGTGACACTGGCCGACAATCAAGACCGCTTTGATATGCTGGTCGCTGAACGCGCCAAGCACCGCTATATGGGCCTTGAGACCGAAATCGTCGGCCCCGAAGAGATCGCCAAGATCGCCCCGATCACCAATCTCGACGGCATCGTCGGTGGCCTTTACGACCCGCTGGACGGCCATCTTGACCCGTCCGGCACCACCCACGCCTACGCCAAGGGCGCGCGGATGAACGGGGCCGAAATCGTCCAGCACTGCAAGGTCGAAGCCACCACACAGCGCGCCGATGGCACCTGGGACGTGGTCACCGATAAAGGCACCGTGCATGCCGAACACATCGTCAACGCTACGGGTCTTTGGGCGCGCGAAGTGGGTGCGATGGCGGGTGTCTATTTCCCGCTTCTCCCGATGGAGCACCAGTATATCGTCACCGACGATATCCCCGAGATTTACGAGCGCGACAGCGAGCATCCTCACGTCATGGACCCCGCTGGCGAAAGCTACTTGCGTCAGGAAGGCCGCGGCCTCTGCATTGGGTTTTACGAGCAAACCTGTCGCCCGTGGGCCGTAAACGGCACCCCGTGGGACTTCGGCCACGAACTGCTGGCCGATGATTTCGACAAGATCGAACACTCGATCGAATTTGCCTACAAACGCTTCCCCGTCCTCGAACGCTCAGGCGTGAAATCCGTGATCCACGGCCCGTTCACCTTTGCCCCGGACGGCAATCCGCTGGTCGGCCCCGTCCCCGGCATGCGCAACTACTGGTCGGCTTGCGCCGTGATGGCGGGCTTTTCCCAAGGGGGTGGCGTCGGCCTGACGCTGGCCCAATGGATGATCGAAGGCGAACCAGAGCGCGACGTGACCGCGATGGATGTGGCCCGCTTTGGCCGCTGGATCACGCCGGGCTACACTGTCCCCAAAGTGATTGAGAACTACCAGCGCCGCTTCTCGGTCTCCTACCCGAACGAAGAGCTTCCCGCCGCACGGCCCTGCCGCACCACGCCCTGCTATGATCTGCTCGACGCCCAAGGCGCCGTCTGGGGCCAGCAATATGGGTTGGAGGTCGCCAATTACTTCGCCACCGGCGATGAGCCACGCTTCGAGACGCCCTCCTTCCGCCGCTCCAATGCATTCGAGGCCACCGCGCGCGAAGTCAAAGCGGTCCGCGACGCGGTCGGCATCAACGAGGTGCAGAATTTCGGCAAATACGACGTGCAAGGCCCCGGCGCACGCGACTGGCTGGACCACATCATGGCAGGCCGCATCCCGAAACCGGGGCGCGTGTCGCTCACACCGATGCTCTCTGAAAAAGGCCGCCTGATTGGGGATTTCACCGTCTCGTGCCTCTCGGAAACGCATTTCCAGATCACGGGATCGTACGGTGCGCAGGCTTATCACATGCGCTGGTTCATGGCGCATCCACCTGAAGGCGACGTCACCCTCGACAATGTCTCGGACCGCCGTACAGGCTTTCAAATCGCAGGCCCGCGCGCCCGTGATCTGCTGCAAGCGGTGACCCGCGAAGATGCCCGCGACATGGCATTCATGGACGTGCGTCAGCTGACCATCGGCCTGTCCACCGCTATCGTACAGCGCATCAGCTATACCGGCGATCTGGGCTACGAGGTTTACGTCGACGCAATGGAGCAACGCGCGCTCTGGCAGACACTCTGGGATGCAGGCCAGCCGATGGGGATCAAACCCTTCGGCATGCGCGCGATGATGTCGCTGCGGCTCGACAAGTTCTTCGGCTCGTGGCTGTCAGAGTTCTCTCCCGACTACACCGCCGCAGAAACCGGCCTTGATCGCTTCATCAGCTTCAAGAAGAATGTCGATTTCATCGGCCGCGCCGCTGCCGAAGCCGAACGCGCATCGCCCCCCGACCGCCAGCTCTGCGCCTTCGAGGTCGAGGCGATTGACGCCGATGTGGTCGCCTATGAGCCGATCTTTGTGGCCGGCGAGGTCAAAGGCTTTTGCACATCGGGCGGCTATTCACATCACGCAGGCAAATCCGTAGCGCTGGGCTTTGTCCCGCGCGAGCAGGCCAAAGATGGCCTGGCCGTCGAAATTGAAATCCTCGGTCACCGCCGCCCAGCCCATCTGGTCACGCAACCGCTTTTTGATGCTGACGGCGCACGCATGCGCGGCTAGTCTGCACGCATGATCCATGTCCTGATCCTCGCCGCTGGCACGTCCTCACGGATGCGCGGGCAGAACAAACTGGCGCAACCTGTCGACGGAGTCCCGCTGTTGCGCAAGCAAGTGCTGACGGCGCTGGGTGTCGATCTGCCTGTAACCGTGGCGCTACCGCCCGATCTGACCGGCGCTGATCTGATTGACGATCTGGATGTCGACATCTTCAGCGCCGCTTGCAGCCTTGAGGGCATGTCAGGCACGTTGCGCTCTGCAATGGCGCACCTGGCCGATACGCGTGCAGTTCTGGTTGTTTTGGCTGACCTGCCCGAATTGGAAACATCCGATCTGCAAGCCCTTTTGGAAGCGCGCAACGCCTTTCCCAAAGCACAGATCTGGCGCGGCACAACACAGGATGGCGCGCCCGGGCATCCGATCCTGTTTGACCGCGCCCTCTATCCGGAATTTGCCAGACTGAAAGGCGATGGCGGTGGGCATGAGGTGATCGCCGCCGCAGGCGACCGCGTCCATTTCGTCGCCCTGCCCGGCACGCGGGCAAACCGGGATCTTGATACGCCCGAAGACTGGGCCGCATGGCGCAAAGAGACAGGACGCTAGATCAGGTTGTCACGTTGGCGCTGCACGCGGGCATGTATCCAGAAGAGCAGACTGACCAAGGTCGCAGCCCAGATTACGACCAGACCCAAAGGGCCTGTGACGGCCACCATCAACGGGTCAGACAACGCCGTGAACCAAACCGACGCGATCAGCATACCGGCGAATGACAAAGCCAGCGGCACGGGTGCGGTCTTTTGATCGTATAGCAACAAGATCGCCCCAAGCAGCCCGGCCCAGACACCGATCGCCCAAGCTGCGGTCACCCATTGCGGCATCGACGTGAAATACGCAATCTGCGGCTCAGAAAACAGCGCAAGATACCCTTCGATCCGCAACATTGTCATGACAAAGTCCAAAGCACTGAACAGAAACCAGATCACCGCCAATGCGGCCACGGGGAAAAGATACCAAGGGGTGTCGCGCATGAAAGCCTCCTGTCAGACAAAGGAAAGGGTGGCCGTTTCCGACCACCCCGTCCAGAGCGAAATTGATGGCAGACTCTCCTAAGCCAAGAGTTTCGCTTCGTGTTTGCGCAGTACCTGGCGGGCGGCAGGAAAACTGTCATTTGCATGGCTTGCAAGCTCAGGGAAAAGCGACAGCAATTCACGGCGCTGGGGCATATCCAGACCATTGAGCGAATAGTCACCGGGCTGGAAGCTCTCGGTCCAGGCGCCATCGGCCAAGATCACTTCATGACGCTCGAAAAGCAGATGAATGTAGGTCACGCCCGTGGACGTCACGCGCTGAATACCATCGCGCTGTGTCAGATGCTTGGCAGCGGCCAGCACTTCGCGCTCGCCAAACATCAACGCCGTCTCGTTGCCCGCCATCAACATGCGGTGGTTTGGGCTGACCCTCATATCGCGCTCTGGCAGACCCATGCCAAGTGCTCCGGCACGGATCAGCACGGGGTTCAGTTTGGGATCCGCCAAAAGCGCCTGCCCGCTTAGCGTCTTTGATCCGACCCAGCGCAATTCCTGCACGCCATTGTCGCGTGTGAAAACCAGATCGCCCGGGCGCAGGTCTTCGACCAGACGTTCGCCCTTTGGCGTTGCAATGCAGGTGCCGGGGGTGAAGCAGATGATTACCTGCTCAATCTCGCGATAGGTTGCCCGGCTTGTGATATTGCCATTGCCATCCAAAAACTCGATCCGGCCTGATTCAGCGCCGCTCTGGATGACATTGGCGCTGATGCCGGTCAGGTCAATCACATCGATATCCGCGCCATCGGCATCTTCGCCGCCGCGAATGTCGTGATTTCCTGTCGCGGCAAAGGTAAAGAGGTCGTCCCCCTCGCCCCCGCGCAGCCAGTCATTGCCGGGGCCACCGACAAGCGCATCATCGCCGTCTTCGCCAAATACGCGGTCATCGCCGGCACCGCCGATCAGCGTGTCATCGCCATCCCCACCAAAGAGCCGATCCTGGCCTTGGCCACCGGTGATCCGATCATTGCCTTCATCGCCGAACAGCCGGTCATTGCCATCGCCGCCGTCGATGATGTCGTCGCCTGTGCCGCCCTCGACACGGTCCTGTCCGGATCCTGCATTGATTGTGTCGTCGCCACCACCACCAAAGACAGTGTCATTGCCATCGCCTGCATTGATAACGTCATCGCCATCCAGTGATGCAATCGGCTGAACCGCGTTAGGCGGCAGTTCGATATCGGTGCCATTAAAGCGGTTGGGATCGCTGTCATTGTCAAAAAACGCCGCTCCCGCAGGCAGTGGGTTAGGTGGCGTGCCATCGTTGTTGTTGAATGCCAAAAGCAATGCCACTTCGCGACCGTTTTGATCGACGCCTTGCGCCGTCAGAACGCCGGTTTCGTTTGCACCCGGAGAGGCAAACGCAGTCTGCTGGATTTCGGCATCTTCGACGTAAACCGTGTTGCCGTTCTCATCGATAAAGGAAAAGCCAACGGTCTCGCCTGCATTCAAGGTCAGGTCACCCGTCGGCAGGATCAGCTGCAGGTTCGACACCTGGCTATCAGCAACATTGGCACGGTGGTTCGAGCCGCCGGGATTGCCATTGCCCAGATTGCTGCCCGTCGCATAGGTGAAACGCCCCGTTGTGGGCGTATAGACCAGCGCATTGGGGTCTACGCCGACTGCGCTGTCGCCGTAAATGACATCGCTTCCGTTGCCGCCGCTGATGGTATCCGACCCGCCAAGGCCTTGAATCTCATCGTTGTTGTTTGTGCCAGACAGCGTGTCATTGCTGTCGGTACCGATAATGCGTGCCATTCAAGGACCCCCCAAAGGTCTAAAAGCTATACAAGCGGGCGCGTTCGTGTGGTGCTGTCTAAGCTATAACTCGCTTATGCGCGGTTTTTATGGGGAATTTTAGAAAAACCGAAACAACACTGCGTTATGTGCGGATCTGTGAGCATTTCGTTGGCAATCGCAGTTTAATATGCGCATTAAACCTCTGATTGCAGAATATTGTTGCCCTAACGGAAACAAACCAGAAGGAATCAGCCCTGCCCCAACCACAGGGCTGATCCTATGGGCTTTGACCGTCCCCAAACGGGAACGGCCCAGCTGCATATTCCCAGTGTTAGCCCAACAGAAGCTTGGCTTCGTGCTTTTTGAGCGTCTTGCGGGCCGCGCGGTAATCCTCGATGCCCTCGGCGCTTTTGAGCTCGGGGAACAGTTCAAAGATCTCGTTCCGCTGCGCGTTACCGATCCCTTTGAGCGTGTAATCGCCCGGCTGGAAGCTTTCGGTCCACGACCCGTTCGACAACACAACTTCGTGCTGATCGAACATGAAGTGGATATAGACCGTGCCCATCGTGTCCACCTCGTGGATGCCCTGATGGTTGACCAGATGCTTCGCCGCGGCCAGCACCTCGCGCTCTTCAAAGTAAAGCGCTGTCTTGTCGTTGCTGACAAGGACGCGGTGATTTGGCGATACCAGCATATCCCGCTCGGGCAGACCATTGCCAAGCGCCCCGGCACGAACCAGAACCGGCTTGAGATGCGGGTTCCCGCTCAGCGCCTTCCAGTCCATTGTCTTGGCACCCAGCCAGCGGATTTCCTGCAGGCCGTTGTCGCGCGTGATGATCTTGTCACCGACTTTCAGTTCTTCGACCAGACGCTCGCCTTTCGGGGTCGCGATTGTGGTGCCCGGCGTGAAGCACGGGATCACGTTCTCGATCTCGGTGAAGGTCAGCGTGCCGGTTGTGACGTCATTTGCATCGCGGAACTCGACAAAGCCGTCTTCCTGATCGGGCGACGTATAGGTGATCTTGATGTTGCCTGACCCGGTCAGATCAAGCGTATCAATCTCGTCATCCGGTCCGCTGGCCGCCTGGCCACCGTCAATGACATCGCCATTGCCTTCGTCGACACCGTTCACAAGGAACGTATCCTCGCCCGAGTTACCGGTCAGCGTGTCAGCGCCTTCACCACCAATGATCGTATCGTCGCCTTCACCACCCGAGATGGTGTCCTCGTCGATACCGCCGTCGATAAAGTCGTCGCCTTCGTCACCAAAGAGCGTGTCGTCATCGTCCTGACCAAAGATCGTGTCGTTACCAGCGCCACCATTCACGACATCCTGACCGTTGTTCTGCTCAGGATCGGCAGGCTGGTTCACACCGTCGTCGGGGATGTCCAGATCATCGGGCAGACCCAGCGCAGGGTCGATGCCTGCAAAGATCGTGTCGTCGCCGTCGCCGCCGTCGATCACGTCCGAGCCTTCACCACCCACGATCCGGTCATCGCCATCACCACCATCGATAGTGTCGGCATCAATGCCTGCGTCGATCGTGTCGTTGCCGTCGCCACCCAGAATGGTGTCAGCATCGTCGCCCGTGATGATAATGTCATTGCCGTCACCGCCATCGACAAAGTCGATATCGTTGCCCGGTGCGAAATCAGCCGGGATCGGCGGGACGCCTGTGGACGGATAACCAGGGAAGCCCAGGTCCAGCAGTGGCAAATGGCCGGATGTGTTGATGACATCATCACCGTCGCCGCCAGTCACCGTATCGCTGCCGTCACCGCCGATGATATTGTCATCGCCATCACCGCCCGCGATCACGTCATCGCCGGAGCCTGCGTCGATGGTGTCATCATCATCGCCACCGTCGATGGTATCGTCGCCCGAGCCGCCGGTGATATCGTCCTCACCTGCGCCACCCAGAAGCGTGTCATCACCTTCCGCGCCGCCGATTTCGTCGTCGCCGTCACCACCATCGATGGTGTCGTTGCCCACGTTACCGGACAGATCATCATTGCCGTCGCCACCCTCAATGGTGTCGTCACCAAGACCACCGATAATGCGGTCCTCGCCGTCTTCACCAAAGAGCTGGTCGTCGCCGGTGTTGCCTTCGATGCGATCATCACCGGTGCCGCCAAAGACTTCATCGTCGCCAGCGCCCGCAATGACTGTGTCATCGCCACCACCTGCCTGAATGATATCGTCATCGCCAACCTCACCGGGAAGCAGCGCATCGCCTGCATCCACAAGATCGCCGTTGGGATCACCAAGATAGTTGGTGTCGATCAACTCACCGGCATTGGTGCCTTGTACGATGCCGTCGCGACCATCGGGAATGCCGATTGCAACCAACTCATCAATATCGTCCACTTTCTGCGGCGTGACGCCGACAAGCGTGATCGTCTCGCCATTCGGGAAGGTCAGAACCGCGTCGCCATCCGGGTTGCCCGCGACTGTGACATCCTCGGTTGTGACCGGGTTGCCATCGGCATCGGTCAGGTTCGAGACATCCAATTGATCCACACCGGTGAGCGAGCCATCCGGGTTGGTGATTGGTGTATCGAAATTGACCAAGATGTCATTGCCGTCACCGTCGCTGAACACAACCGTATCGGCGTCGCCATCCGGCGTTCCATCGGGGTTCGTGCCAAGGTCGATGCTGTCATCGCCTGCACCACCCTCGACCGCATCAGCGCCTTCCCCCGCAACGATGCTATCATCACCAGAGCCAGTCTCAATCGTGTCGTTGCCAGACCCGGTATCAATGTCAATCGGACCGGTCGCATCCGCACCATCGACAGTATCATCGCCAGAGCCGGTGATAACCTTCTCGATCTCCTCAAAGGTAATGTCGCTGTCCGCATCCGCATCCAGCCCGTTCACCTCGCCCTCTTCAGGGTTTGGCTCAAACATCACATCAAGGTCTTGAGTTGCGTCGCTCAGATCCAGGACGTCACCTTCGTCTCCGTTAGCATCATCCGCCGGAGCACCATCCGTGCCATCCGAACCGCCATCAATCGTGATGTTGACGCTTGCACCGGGATCGGTCGGGTCCAGCGCAAAGACATCATCGCCGGCGCCACCGCTGGCCACGTCCATGCCGCCGACAAAGATATCGTCGTCACCGTCGCCACCATCCAGCACGTCATTGCCAGCACCGCCGACAATAAGATCCGCACCGTCGCCGCCAGACACCGTGTCATCGCCTTCGTCACCAAAGACCTGATCGTCGCCGTCGCCGCCAATAACAGTGTCATCACCTTCATCGCCAAAAAGAACATCATCGCCCCCTTGGCCATCGACCAAATCGTCGCCCGTGCCGCCGAAGATGAAATCACCAGACGTGTCGGTCACATCGCCCGAGGCGACCAGCACCACATTGTCGATAGACGCGCCGATATTGCCCGCGCCGCTGGTCGTGACACCTTCAAACTCAAGAAGGTTCGAGCCATCGCCCGCGCCGCCTTCCAGGACGAACTCATATTCGTCCATCTGGCTGTCCTCTGGTGACAGCGTGCCCACAAGCGCACCGCCCCAGTACACGTTCACCACGTTGTTCTCACCCGGCGCGTCACCCGCGTCGAATGTCAGCGTGTAAAGCTCACCGGCTGTGATGCCTGCAACCGCCTGGCCAACGCGCGTGCCGCCAGGGCTCGCTTCAAGATCAAGCCAGTTCTGGCCATCGGTCGGGTTCACACCGCCGCGGCCGTCATTGTGGAAGTCAATCTCGTTGTTGGGATTCTGGGTTTCGGTCCAGTTTGGAACCGACCCGGTGCCGACAAACCCGTAACCGGTTGTCGTCATCCCGGTGGTGTCCTCAAACGAACCATTGAAGATAAAGTTGTCACCCGGCGTGCCAGCACCGCCACCCAACAGGATGTCGTCGCCGTCACCGCCTTCGATCTCGTCCGAACCGGCGCCACCGTAAACAACGTCATCGCCTTCACCAGCATCAACAGCGTCATCGCCGTCGCCAGCATCAACGATGTCAGCGCTGCCGCCAGCATCGATCGTGTCGTCGCCATCACCGCCTGTGATCGCGTCCTGACCACCACCACCGCTTAGATCGTCATTGCCGTCGCCACCCGAAAGACGGTCGTCGCCCTGACCTCCGCGCAGCGTGTCGTCGCCGTCATTGCCGTCAAGGTAATCGTCGCCCGTCTCGCCACGCAGCGTATCATCGCCCGCGCCGCCCAGAACGTCGTCATCCCCTTCGCCCGCAAAGACATTGTCGTCCCCGCCACCAGCGATAATGATATCGTCCTGCGGGCCTTCGCCCGGCAAAAGCGCATCATTGGCATCGACGAAATCCCCGTTCGGATCACCGGCAAAGCCCGCATCAATCGTGTTGGCGTTATCGTCCCCTTCGACGATCCCGTCGCCCTCGGGTACAATGTCACCAACCACGTTTTCGATGTTGGTAAAGCTCAACGACCCAGTCGGATCGCCATTGCCGTCAAGAAACTCGACAACGCCGTTTTCATCATTTGTCGGATCGTAGATGACCCGGATCGGACCCTGACCGCTAAGATCAAGCGTGTCATTGTCATCGCCCCCTTCCGAGCCGTCGACCGTATCGCCAGCGCCCCCGAAGATCGTATCCGCATCGTCGCCGCCCACCAGCGTATCGGCGCCCGCACCGCCAGTGATCGTGTCATCGCCTGCGTTGCCAAAGACCGTGTCATCGCCGTCGCCTGCATCAATCACGTCATTGCCGTCACCGGCATCCGGATCCATGCTGAAACACAGGTTGTCGATGGCGCCACTACCCGGTATCGCGACTGTCATCTGAATGACGTTATCGGCGTTCAGCCACTCGGTGGTCTGACCATTGTCAGCCACTGCCGCCACATTCACATCCTGGCTCGACCCATCCGCGAATTTCAGCGTGATCGTCGCGCCGTTTTCAATATCAAGCAGACCCAGATTGACGATATTCGCGGGGTTTTCGAAATCAAAGACGAAAGCACCGCCACCGGCATTGTCATCGGGATCATCGGGGTCGCGATCCTCGGACAGGATCAGCACATTGCCCAGATTGCTTGTGCCCAGATCGCTGTCGCCACCTGTCGGATTGGCACTGTCAAAGACCATGACCGGATTGGCTGGATCACTGCTGGTGACCGTAAAGCCCTTATCGACGAATTGGGTGGTGACCAGATCGCCCGCAGCCAGATCGTTGAAATCGATATTCTCGTTTATGTCCTGTGACCCACCCGAGATGGTGTCGTCGCCGGCACCGCCTGTAATCGTGTCGGCGCCTTGACCGCCAAAGACCACATCGTCGCCATCGCCTGCGTCGATGTCGTCGTTCCCGCGACCACCGCTGATGACGTCATTGTCTTTTCCACCCCACAGATCATCGTGGCCATCGCCACCGGCAATCGCATCCGCACCCTGAGAGCCTTCGACCTTGTCGTTGCCCTTGCCGCCAACGATGCCATCATCGCCCGCACCACCAAACAGCATGTCATGCCCTTTGCCGCCGTTCAGGTAATCGTCACCGTCCTGACCGTAAACGACATCGTCTCCGTTTCCGGCAAAGACCTCGTCATCGCCTGCTCCTGCAAAGACGGTGTCATCGCCACCCTCGGCAAGAATGATATCGTCATTCTGTCCTTCGCCCGGCACCAACTGGTCATTGGCGTCAACACGGTCGCCATCGGGGTCAACAAAGGCTGAACCAATGGTGTCGTCCGCGTTTGAGCCATTCACATATCCGTCGCCGATGGGGGCCGCGTCGAAAGAGATGGGACCAATGGCGACAGTGCCGGACTCGTCATCTGTCGCGCCATTGTCCAAAACGATCTCGAGCGAGGCGATGGGACCTGCGATCGAGACGTTGACATTGTCGGAGGATGTAAAAGATGTGTCGGCGCGGGATGTGCCGCCACCTTCGACGGTATTGCCATCGGTGTCGTGATGGGTCAGCCCGCTGAATGTGACAGGCACGATGTTCCCTTGCGCGTCACGCGCGATGATCGTGGCCTTGTCGTCCCAGCCATTGCCCTGATCGACATCCAGCAGCGTAAAGCTGACATCAGACACCGGATCGCCAAATGTGACGATCGTTTTGACAGGCTCTTCAACGCAGCGCGCTTCAAGCACCGTTTGGCCGTCAAGCTGTTTTGTATCAAAGTCCCGATGTTCGCTATTCGACGGCGTCGACACCGTGACATCCAGCGAGGTGCTACCGTCCTGCAGCGTTGTCGTTTGGCCGTCGCTACCGACAAGGCCCCAATCAATCACAAAATCAGACACCGTAATGTCCCCCATATCCCATCGCCTACAGAGGCACGCATGCAAGACCGCTTGGGCCGTGCCGAACGCGCTTGGCGCAACAACAACTCATCGACATGAAGGCAGACCCCATGCAGACATCAATTACCCCGATACAAAGTACCAGCGTTCGCATCCCCAAATGCGACGGTGCCCCCCAGTTGGGCCTTGTTTGGATACGCGCGGATTTCCGCCAAACAAAGAAGAAATTGTCGTAAAAGTGTTCGCAATTTGGTTAACGGACGTGAGTTGCCTTACGACAGCCACAGTTGAACACAACCCCAACGCGAGTATTGCAAACGATCACGCAACAGCAGCGAGCCTTCCATCGCAAATCGTTTACACGAACACCGCGGTATACTGCTTTGGATTAAGGGGATTTCCGGAACCACAAGAGGATTGCATCGTCAGATCAGCTAGACACGTAGCGGCAGTATGTTTCTTCACATGAAACAATCACGCCAAACCTGATGCCCTCGCCTGCCTTAATTGAATTTTTTTGTCGCACCATGAAGCCGCTGTTGCAGACATAGGCACAATTCCGCCCACGAGGGGCAATTAGACGCTCAACTGCCTTTCGGTCAGCCGAGACAAAGCGAATCGAATTTTCGTAAAACTGGTACCGGTGGTCGGACTCGAACCGACACGATATTGCTATCGGGGGATTTTGAATCCCCTGCGTCTACCATTCCGCCACACCGGCCAGTGGCGCGGGTTTAGACCTCTGCTCTGGCCGCGTCAACGCCTTGATGACCCGGTTTCGCATTGCTGGCAAACATCGTAAATATCGCCCAGCAAGCGAACGGAGTGCGACATGGATTTCAAAACCGTAACAGCAATCGTCACCGGCGGGGCATCGGGCCTGGGTGCGGCTACGGCCAAGGCGCTGCGTGCAGCTGGCGCGCAGGTCACGCTTTTGGATATGGACGCTGAAAAAGGCGCCGCACTGGCCGCCCAGATCGACGCCAGCTTCGTCCAAACCGATGTCACCGATCCCAACTCGGTCAGCGCTGCCCTGACAGAGGCCCGCAATCGGATGGGCCAGCTCAATGCTGCCGTTAATTGCGCCGGGATTGCGACCGGCGAACGGACGCTGGGGCGCAACGGCCCCCATGACTTTGAGCGCTTCCAGAAAACCCTGCAGATCAATCTTGCTGGCAGCTTTAACGTCGCCCGCCTTGCCGCCGAAGTGATGGCGCAGAATGCGCCTGATGCAGACGGCGCGCGCGGTGTGATCGTCAACACAGCCTCCATCGCGGCCTTTGACGGGCAGAAAGGCCAAGCGGCCTACGCGGCCTCAAAAGCTGGCATCGCAGGTCTGAGCCTGCCCATGGCGCGGGACCTCGCAGGCGTCGGCATCCGCGTGATGGCCATCGCGCCGGGCATTTTCCGCACGCCCATGCTCGAAGGTCTGGGGGACGAGATCATGGACGGCCTTGCCGCCGACGTCACCTTTCCCAAACGCCTTGGGGATCCCACCGAATTTGCGGAGTTGGTCAAGTTCATCATCACCTGCCCTTATCTCAACGGTGAGGTGATCCGACTGGACGGCGCGCTGCGCATGCCCTAACCGGCCTTTTCCTCCAAAGCCATCCAGTCATCCTCGGCCTTTGACAAGGCTGCATGCCGTTCGACCAAAGCATCTGTCGCTTTCTGAAACTTCACCGGCTCTTTGGTGAACAAGTCAGGGTCCATCAGGAACTCTTCAAGCTTGGCAATCTCTGCCTCCAAGCGCGCAATCACAGAGGGCAATTCCTCTAGGCGATGCCGCTCGGTAAAAGACAGCGCATCCTTTTCAGGCACCCGCTCAGTGTTTTGCGCTTCTTTCGCCCGCCGCTTCACCGGATCGGGCATCGCATCGACCGTGCCGCGCTGAGACTGATAATCGCTCCACCCGCCTGCATAGGCGGTCGCCCGACCCTGCCCCTCCATCGCGATGGTGGTCGTTGCAACGCGGTCAAGGAAATCCCGGTCGTGACTGACCAGCAGCACCGTGCCATCGTAATCGTCCAGCAACTCCTGCAACAGATCCAGCGTTTCGATATCCAGATCGTTCGTCGGCTCGTCCAGCACCAGCAGATTGCTTTCCCGCGCCATGATCCGCGCCAGCAACAGCCGTGCTTTTTCGCCCCCCGACAGGCTGCGCACCGGCGCCCGGACTTGCCGCTCATCGAACAGAAACTCTTTAAGATAGCCGACCACATGCTTTGGCGTGCCGCGCACCATCACCTGATCGGACCGCCCCGAAACGGCCATTTCAGGGTCCAGCGTCAGGTTGTCCCAAAGGGTCATATCCGGGTTCAATTGCGCCCGGGTCTGGTCAAAGACGGCCAGCTCCAGATTGGTGCCACGCTTGATCGTGCCACTGTTAGGCTCTTCCTGACCGATCAGCATCTTCAATAGCGTCGTCTTACCCGCACCATTTGGACCGATAAAGGCTACGCGATCGCCGCGCTGAATTTTCAGATCGAACGGACGTAGAATAAGCTTCTCGCCGTAAGACTTTGAAATCGCTTCCGCTTCGACAACCTTCTTGCCGGATTTCGGCCCGCTCTCCAGCGCCATCTCGGCAGCACCCTGGCGCCGGATCATCGCGGCGCGGGTCTGCCGCAACTCTTGCAACGCCCGCACGCGGCCCTGATTGCGCTTGCGCCGCGCACTGATCCCTTCAACGGCCCACCGCGCCTCGGCCTTGATCTTTCGATCCAGCTTGTGGCGTTGATCGTCTTCTTCGTCCCAGATCTTGTCGCGCCAGGCCTCAAACGCATCAAAACCCTGCTCTTGGCGGCGCACGACACCGCGATCAATCCAAAGCGTTGCTTTGGTCAACGCACGGAGGAAGGCCCGGTCGTGGCTAATCAGCACATAAGCCGTCCTTGTCGCCTTCAGCTCATCCTCAAGCCATTGAATTGCCTGAATATCCAGATGGTTGGTCGGCTCATCGAGCAGCATCAAATCAGGCGCTTCGGCCATCAATTTAGCCAAGGCAGCGCGCCGTTTTTCGCCCCCTGATGCGGTCTCAACCGGGGTTTCGGGATCAAATTTCAGCCCATCGGCGACCATGTCGACGCGGTAGCGCTCGGTCTCGTCCAAGGCGCTGGCAGCATAATCGCCCAGCGTCGCAAAGCCCGACATATCCGGATCCTGCTCCATATATCCGACCGATGTGCCCGGCGGCACCACGCGGCTACCGCTGTCGGCCTCCACCAGCGCGGCCATGACCTTCATCAAGGTCGATTTGCCCGACCCATTGCGCCCCACAAGGGCCACCCGGTCGCCCTGCTGGACGACCAAACCAAGATCCGAAAAGATCGGCTCCCCGCCGAAGGTCAACGAAATATCTGAAAGCTGTAAAAGAGGTGCACGCGCCATAGGGCCGAGCTATGCGGCCCTGCCACGCACGTCAACCCGCAGCAGCCCGCAAAAGCCGGGCGCGCGCTGGAGGGATGGCCGCAATCTCGAGCCCGGTAAAGACATGCAGCGTGTTCATCTGCAAATCCACCACTGCATGATCGCTGACCCAACCGCCCATCGTCAGATAAGTCCGCAGCAGCGGCGGCATACGAAGCTTACCCAGTTTTACATTAATTTCGTCTCTTAAGTTATAGTTATAATGAAGTATATTTTTGGACTTCGCCTTTGGAAGCCAGCGCTTTGGCGCCAGATGTCTGGCCTTCAGGATGGCAAATGTATCTGCATACTCGGTCGCATGCGTTCCGGGAAACGAACTGCACCCAAAGAGCATCTTGATGCCGTTTTGGTCCACATAGCGGGTCAACGCCGCCCAGGCGACGCGGATTATGTCGGCGTCCGCGTGATCCGGATGCACGCAAAAGCGCCCCATCTCGGCCATGGGCGCCTCAAAGGCCTCGAGCGCGGTCAGATCATAGAACTGCGCAGAATAGCTTTTTGTGATGTCACGCCCGGTTTCGATCCGCAGGACACGGTAGCACGCAACCAACTGTGTCCCCGTCTCGATCATCACATGAAGACAGGCCGCATCAAAAGCATCGACATCGCGTCCCGCCACACCATGAAACGCCAAATGACGCAGCGCCTGACACGCGCTGATGTCTGCGGCTCCTTTGGCCAGACGGGCCTGATAGGTCCCGCGTCCGAGTGAGATCATCTTTCGCAAATCCATCCCTTGGTCTTCGCGCCATCTACTATATCTATGGTGTCAAAAGATTGGCAGGCAAAAGATGCTTTGCCGCCGACAGAAACCAAGGATGACACCGAAATGGACAAGATCATCAAATCAGATGCCGAATGGCGCGCGCAGCTTAGCCCTGAAGCGTATAAAGTGACCCGCAAACATGGCACCGAACGTGCTGGCACCCACGAGGATTTCCCAAAGGAGCCGGGCACCTATATGTGCGTGTGCTGCGATGCGCCCCTTTTCGAGCAGGAGACCAAGTTTGAAAGCGGCACGGGCTGGCCGTCTTTCTATGCCCCTGTCGACAGCGAAATGGTCGGCGAGACCGAGGATCGCAGCTTTTTCATGCGCCGTACCGAAGTACATTGCAACCGCTGCGATGCGCATCTGGGCCATGTCTTTCCCGATGGCCCGCACCCCACCGGGCTGCGGTACTGCATCAACGGGGTCGCGCTGACCTTTGAACCTGAAAGCGATTAATCCAGCAGACCAGCCGGGTTAAAGTTACCAATGTTCCCAAGAAGTTGCCGCAAGAAGCTAATGCCCTGCACAGAACTGTCGGTCACCCGGCGTGACAAGGGCACGATCTGACCATCTTCAAGCGTGAACCGCTCGATATTGGTGATTGTGCCTTCCTCACCCGCAAAGCTGATCGCGACGACCTGACGGTCGATCACTTCCGGGGCGCGATAGGCAAAGTGGCGCCACCGGCTGGAGACATAATACCAACCGCTTTCGTTCAAGACGCCTGTCGCGCTGGGGCGGCCAACGGTCTCTTCGACGCTGGCGCGCGTATCAACGCCCACCACAAGGAACGACAATTCATCATCCGTCGGTGCATATCCGTGATTGCGATAGATCGACGAGCACGCCGCCAAGGACAGGATGAGTGCTCCTGCGGCGATGTGCTTTACCATTGCGGGCCAGTTTGCCATTGTCTTCCCCATGCTCGTGACCGCGTTCGACCGGCCTCTCAAGTGCTTTGGTTACACACAGGACGCCTGCGGTTCAAGAAAGGAAACTCCTGACCATGTATGACACCCCGTCCGGCACCCATGCCATCAGCCATCCACTGCGGGTGAACGATCTGTCCAAGGCCAAAGCCACGCGCGTGACACTGACGCCACCCGCCGCGGCCTGTGCAGCCCTTGCGACACAGATGGGGATCGAAGCGGTACGCAAATTGCGCTTTGAGGTAACATTGACACCGGTGGGTCGGGGCGACTGGCAGCTCGATGGGACGTTAGGGGCGACGGTCGTGCAAGCTTGCGTCGCCACGCTGGAGCCTGTGACCACCCGCATCGACGAAACCGTCAGCCGCTCTTACGTAAACGACTATACGCCCGCGCCTGACGGCAGCGAGCTTGAGATGCCCGAGGATGACACGGTAGAACCTTTGACCCCCATCATTGATCTGGGCGCGGTTCTCAGCGAAGCGCTTGCGCTCGCCTTGCCGCTTTATCCGCGCGCAGATGGCGCAACGCTGGGCGAGGCCATCTTTACAGAGCCCGGAAAAGCAGCGCTCACAGATGACAATGTCAAACCCTTTGCCGGCCTTGCCGGGTTGCGTGACAAACTGAAAAACGAAGGTGAATAGCGGCGTTTTGAAAGCCCCGGACAAAAGGGTTGCGCTGGGACGGAATCGCAGTATGTTCGCGGCCTCTTTGACAAAGGGGTAGACAGGCAGCGTCGCAAGGCGTATCCGTCCGCGATACCCCAAGGAAACAGGGCTTTTGCCCAGCTAGACCGAGGTTGTGACATGGCTGTCCCTCAGAATAAAATTTCGAAATCGCGCCGCAACAACCGCCGCGCACATGACGCGCTGGTCGCCGGGAACCCGAACGAGTGCCCGAACTGCGGTGAACTCAAGCGCCCGCACCACGTCTGTGCGGCTTGCGGTCATTATGATGACCGCGAGGTTGTGGCCATGGTCGACGAAGTCGATCTGGACGAAGAAGACGCGGCATAAGCCAAGCGCGCGCGCCCGGAATGACGTCTTCTGACACCTCCGCAGGGCAACGCACCACAATCTCTGTCGACGCCATGGGTGGCGACAACGGGCCCGCAGCGATTGTTGCGGGTCTTTCGCGTGCGGCTTCCAAGAACGAGGCGATCCGGTTCATCCTCCACGGAGACGAAGCGCAGCTGCGCCCGCTGGTCGAGAAACGCAAGCTCAGCGCGCGGTGTGACATCCGCCATACCGCCGATGTGGTAACGATGGATGCCAAACCCAGCCAGGTGATGCGAAACGGCAAAGGCACTTCGATGTGGTCTGCCGTCGAAGCCGTTCGTGCCGGCGAAGCATCAGTCGCCGTGTCGTGCGGCAATACCGGGGCGCTGATGGCCCTTTCGATGATCCGGCTGCGCAAGGTCGAAGGGGTCAACCGCCCCGCCATTGCCTGCCTTTGGCCGTCGCGCAATCCAGGCGGCTTTAACGTCATGCTGGATGTGGGTGCGGATATTCGCGCCGATGAACAAGACCTGCTGCAATACGCTCTGATGGGGGCCTCTTACGCGCGCAACGGCCTTGGCCTGAAACGCCCGCGCATCGGTCTTTTGAATGTGGGCACCGAAGATCACAAAGGTCGCGCCGAACTGAAAGTGGCCAATGATATGATCGCGGCCATCGCACCGTCGGCAGATTTTGACTATGTCGGATTCGTCGAAGGCGGTGACATACCGTCCGACCGTGTCGATGTGATTGTGACCGATGGATTTACCGGCAACATCGCTTTGAAAACCGGCGAAGGCACCGCCAGCCTGATCCGCGAATTTCTCGAACAGGCGTTTAAGGCCACACCGCTGTCGCGGATCGCGGCCCTGCTCGCCTTGACCTCGCTGCGCCGTCTCAGCAAGCGGATTGATCCGCGCCGGGTCAATGGCGGAGTGTTTTTGGGCCTCAATGGCACTGTCGTGAAGTCGCATGGCTCTGCCGACGCTTTGGGTGTGGCCTCTGCGGTGCAATTGGCGTTTACTCTGGGTCAGGCAGGCTTTTCGGAAAAGCTTGCCGCACGTGTCGCCCAAGCGACTCTTCTGGCGCAGCATGGCCTGCAGGACTTTGAAAAGAACGGACAAAACGCATGAGCGTTCGGGCAGTAGTCAAAGGGGTTGGCCATTACCTGCCCGAACGGGTCGTCGAAAACAGCGAATTTGAAAAGAGCCTCGATACCACAGATGAGTGGATCAAATCGCGCTCTGGCATCGAACGCAGGCACCTGGCCGCCGATGGACAAACCACATCCGAAATGGCAACGGCAGCGGCACAGGCCGCGCTGATAGATGCAGGATTTGTGGCCAGCGATCTTGATGCGATCATTGTCGCAACATCGACCGCAGATCTGACCTTTCCGTCTGCAGCCACAATGGTGCAGCACGCGCTGGGGATGACAAAAGGCTACGCGTTCGACGTGCAAGCCGTGTGTGCGGGCTTCGTTTTTGCGCTCAGCAACGCCAATGCGCTGATCGTCAGCGGCCAGGCCAAACGCGTGCTGGTGATCGGGGCCGAAACCTTCAGCCGGATCATGGATTGGACAGATCGCGGTACCTGTGTGCTCTTTGGCGATGGCGCAGGCGCGCTGATCTTGGAGGCCGCGAAAGGCGACGGGAGCAATGCCGACCGGGGTATCCTCTCCACCGATCTTAATTCCGACGGCAGCCAGCGCGATATTCTTTACGTCGATGGCGGGGTTTCCACCCAATCGACGGGGCATCTGCGCATGCAGGGCAAAGAAGTCTTTCGCCATGCTGTCGAAAAGCTGGCCCAGACGGCAGAAACAGCGCTGGAAAAGGCAGGCCTTAGCGGCGATGACGTCGACTGGATCGTGCCGCATCAAGCCAATCTGCGGATTATCAAGAAAACTGCCCAAAAAATGGGCGTCCCGATGGAGCGCGTCGTGGTCACCGTACAGGATCACGGCAACACATCGGCGGCATCGATTCCCCTTGCACTGTCTGTCGGCAAGAAGCGCGGGCAGATCAAGCCCGGCGATTTGGTCGTCACCGAAGCGATTGGTGGCGGACTGGCCTGGGGCGCGGTGGTTTTGCGCTGGTAACAGCCGTTCGCAAGTCATTGATATTGACTCGGAAATTGCCCTCGCCTTAGTGTTGCATCAAATAACAGGGGGTGACATGTCTGATAAAACACTGACACGGATGGATTTAAGCGAAGCGGTCTTCCGCGAAGTGGGTCTGTCTCGCAACGAATCTTCTCAACTGGTTGAGTCGGTTTTGGATCACATGTCAGACGCGCTTGCTTCGGGGCAAACCGTCAAAATCTCATCCTTCGGCACCTTCAGCGTCCGCGACAAGGCCGCCCGTGTGGGCCGCAACCCCAAGACCGGTGAAGAGGTGCCCATTCATCCCCGCCGTGTCCTCACCTTCCGCCCCTCGCATCTGATGAAGGATCGCGTGGCCACCGGGAACGGCAAATAGGAACCTGACGCATGGGCAAAGCCCCTGACGCCTTTCGCACCATCTCCGAGGTCGCCGAATGGCTTGATGTGGCGCCCCATGTCCTGCGGTTCTGGGAAAGCAAATTCACCCAAGTCAAACCTGTCAAGCGCGCTGGCGGTCGGCGGTACTATCGGCCGGATGACATGGCATTACTGGGTGGAATCAAAGTGTTACTCCATGACGAGGGGCAGACGATCAAGGCCGTTCAGGCCATGATCCGCAACGATGGCATTCCCGCCATCGCTGCCCATGCGCCTGCCATCGACGGCTCCGATGATATGGATGATACAGCCTCTCAAACCGACAATGTCGTTGCGTTTGAGCCCACGCCCCCCGAGGCCGAGTTGGTCGATGTCACCCCCGCGCCCGAAACGAAGTCTGACCCTGCGCTCGCGGCAGAGGCGGAACACGCGCCGGAAATCGCTGCAGCCCCAGCTGCAGCTGACCCACAGCCTGATACGCCACCGGCAGCCGACGCAGCGACAACTGCTTCGCTCCCGGCGAAACCGCGGATCATCGACACGCCGCCCATCCCAGACGACACGCCCGATTATGCCGCGATGGCACCTTCGGCCCTCGCCCTGACACTTGGCGCCAGCGCCGCACAGCGCCGCGAAAAGGCTGATGAGATCGCACCACTCGTCGCGCGCCTCAAGACGTTGCGCGATCAGATGACCCAGCACGGTGCGCGCAGATAAATTGCTGCGATTCCCCGCTTGCCCCCTCGCGCAAAATCGTTATGACTGCACGCCAGTCGGGCTATGGCGCAGCCTGGTAGCGCGTCCGTCTGGGGGACGGAAGGTCGCAGGTTCGAGTCCTGCTAGCCCGACCAAATCACACCGCTCGCCGCGCACTCAGCGCTGCGGGCGGTTTGCATATTGAAGGGGCCAAAACCATGACCGGAGTTCTTCCCAGCCAAGCGCTCAAAGCCATGATCGCAGATGGTACCCTGTCTGGCAGCCCCGCCATCACGCCTGAGCAAATCCAGCCCGCCAGCCTTGATCTGCGTTTGGGAACAGTCGCTTACCGCGTCCGCGCCTCCTTCCTCGCAGGCGCTGGCAACACGGTCGAGGACCGCTTGTCCGAGTTCGAGATGCACCGCATCGACCTCACCGGCGGCGCCGTTCTGGAAAAAGGCGCGGTCTATGTTGTGCCCCTGATGGAAAGCCTCGCCCTGCCCGAGGGCGTCCAAGCCGTCGCCAACGCCAAAAGCTCCACCGGGCGGCTTGATCTGCTCACCCGCACGATCACCGATGAAGGGGTCGAGTTCGACCGCATCGCCCCTGGCTACACCGGTCCCCTCTACGCTGAAATCTGCCCCCGCTCCTTCAGTGTCGTCGTCCGCCCCGGCCAACGCCTCAACCAGATCCGCTTCCGCAAGGGTCAGGCCGTCCTGTCCGACCTCGAACTGCGCGACCTGCACGCCCAGGAAAGCCTCGTCTCAGGCGAGGCCCACATCGACGAAGGTCTCGGCTTCTCCGTCGATCTGCGCCCCGAAGCTGGCAACCTCGTCGGCTTCCGCGCCAAGCCCCACACAGGCGTGATCGATCTGGACAAAATCGCCCATTACGAGCCGTCCGAGTACTGGGAACCGATCCACACGACCGAGGGCCGCATCATCCTGGATCCCGGCGCGTTCTACATCCTTGTCTCCCAAGAAGCCGTCACCATCCCCCCCGACTGCGCCGCCGAAATGGCCCCCTACCTCGCTATGGTCGGCGAATTCCGCGTCCACTACGCAGGCTTTTTCGACCCCGGCTTCGGCCACGACGACGCAGGCGGTGCAGGCTCCCGAGGCGTCCTCGAAGTCCGCTGCCATGAGGCCCCGTTTGTGCTGGAGCACGGCCAAATCGTGGGACGGCTCGTCTATGAGCGGATGGCCGAGGTGCCCGAACAGCTTTATGGCGCGGGCATTGCGTCGAACTATCAAGGCCAAGGGTTGAAGCTGAGCAAGCACTTTAAGGCGGTTTAGCACAATGGACAGCGAAACTTAAATTCAAAGTTATCCGCTTCGATCTGCCGTTCTCCATCTCCCCGCCCCGGACTTGATCCGGGGCCTCGTTCCAATGGATGCAAAGTAATAAGCAAAGCTACCTTGTCGCAATCAGCAAGCGTCCCCACATCGTGTATATTGACCAGCCGAAGTTACTATATGGGGAAAGCACATGGGAGATTGGGAGTTAGAGCAAGCGCTCGGATTGGGGATCGAAGGTCTTGCACTACTGATCGCACTCATCGCACTGTTCATTTCGTTCAAGGCGCATAAGACCTCTGCAGTTCTTGCCACAAGCATGCAGGAGACTGAACTTACCAAGATGCGTATCAAAGCCAAAGATGCACTCGCAGTTGCTAAAAGAGGTTACAACGAAGTGACTTTTGAATGCTTAGAGAACCGAAAAAGCTGGGACAAAAAGCACTACGCATCACGTATGACACTTCGCGCTCCGTCGTTCGAACTGTCTGATGACGCAAAGTTAAGGCGCGACGTGAATCTTCAGGCCGCCACTTCAATTCAAAGGTTAGAACAGGAATATAACAAGTTGAACAAAACCAGTTTAATTTCACTGGAGAGCTTTATCGGCAAAGCAACAACAGTAGCGTCTACTCTTCAATCACTCCCGCAAAGACTGGAGGAGCCAAACATATCTAGTACCGTTAGCTGGTCCAAGTACTGATAAAGTGAGCCACTCCTATCTAAGTGTGTTTTCCAAATCCAACTTAATGCGAGCTATTTTCCGATGAGGTCCCGGATCAAGTCCGGGACGGCCGCGCATGGGAAGCCGCAGCGCGATCAAAACCGCCCGATCTTTCGCCCCATCTTCGCCGTCTGCTTCATCTTCTTGGCGGCCTCTTTGCCCTGCTGGGCCTGCATCCGCTCTTCGGGTGTCATGTTCTTGGGGTCTTTCGCGCCGCGCTTGGTGGCCATGTCGATCCCCTTGTTCACGCCTGCGCCTATGAACCGACGCATCACCATGCGCACGATCATGTTGATAATCTGATTGGCATTCATTGCTCTTTACTCCTCGAAGAGTTCGCTTTGATCGTCGGTCTCATCGTCATCTAGCTCGTCCGCCTCGCCCAATCCAGTGCCGGGGGGCGGACGGTTTTCCAATAGCCCTGCGGCGCGGAGCTCTTTGAGCCCCGGCAGATCGCGGGCGGTTTCCAGGCCGAAATGATCCAGAAACCCTTGCGTGACCACAAATGTCACGGGGCGGCCCGGCGTCATGCGGCGGCGGCCAAGGCGGATCCATTCCATCTCAAGAAGCTGGTCGATCGTGCCGCGCGAGACGGACACCCCGCGGATTTCTTCAATCTCGGCGCGGGTGACGGGCTGATGATAGGCTATGATCGCCAATGTCTCGATTGCAGCACGGCTTAGCTTGCGGGTCTCGACGGTTTCCTTTTGCATCAGAAACCCCAAATCGCCCGCCGTGCGCATGGCCCAGGCGTCACCCACATTGACCACGTTAACGCCCCTGCCCTCATAGCGTTTGCGCAGATGCACCAGCGCTTCGGCGGCATCGCAGCCATGCGGCATCCGCCCCTGCAAATCGCGCACGGTCACAGGCTCGGCGGTTGCAAAAAGGATCGCCTCCACCATCCGCTCCTGCTCGGCCATGGGCGGCGCTTCAAAGAGGCTCTCGTTCACCTCATCCATCGTGTTTTTTCCGTATCTGAATGGGCGCAAAGGTCTCCCCTTGGCGCAATTCGATCTGCCCGGCCTTCGCCAATTCCAGAGAGGCTGCAAAGTTCGCCGCCGTGGCCGAGCGGCGCTTTTTCGGGTCCATCTCCCAGCCTTCGGGCAGATAAGACAACAAATCCGTCCACTCCCCCGCATAGCCGATCAGTCCGCGCATCCGGTCCAGAGCCTGCTCCATCGTGAAGACGCTCTCGCGGTCATAAACAAAAGGGCGGAACTCATCCTTCGTGCGGGTGCGCGCATAGGCCTGCATCAGGTCCAGCAGCGTCGCGGTATAGGTCACCCGCCGCACCCGCGTGACATCCTGCGTGACCCCGCGCGCGAAGAAGTCGCGGTTCAACTGGTTGCGCGCCATCAGCTCGGCCGACGCTTTGCGCATCGCTTGCAACCGCTCCAGCTGAAACGCCAGATGTGCCGCCAGTTCCTCGCCCGAGGGGCCATCTTCTGTCGGATCGGGGGGCAGCAAAAGCCGTGATTTTAGAAACGCCAACCACGCGGCCATCACCAGATAATCCGCCGCCAGCTCGATCCGCAGCTCTTTCGCCTTCTCGATGAATGCTAGATACTGCCGCGCCAGCTCCAAAACGGAAATTTTCCGCAAATCGACCTTCTGGGTGCGCGACAGCGTCAGCAACAAGTCCAGCGGCCCTTCGAACCCGTCCACATCGACAATCAACGCCTCCGCAGCAAGGCGATCCGCAACGGTGATAGGCTCTACACTGTCGGTGTGCTCAGACATGGGCGGGTCCACTGGTTAAGCCCGAAAACTCCGCCTCCAGTGCTGAAATGTCAATCTCTGTTGCGGCCGGGCGCGTCTGAAGAGCCGCTCCAGCACGGGCCTGCGCCGCCTGCGTCAACGCCCCGGCTTGCGCCGCCACCGCCTGCATCTCTGCAAGATCCCCGTTGCAGTGCAAAATCACATCGATCCCGGCCTCAAGCGACGCCGTAACCCGCGCAGCCGGTGTACCGTCAAGCGCTTCCATCGAAAGATCATCCGTCATCAGCAGCCCCGCAAAGCCGATCTCTTCGCGGATAACGCGGATCATCTTAGCCGATGTTGTTGCGGGTGCGGCCGGATCAATCGCCTCGTAGACCACATGCGCGCTCATGCCCATTGGCAGATCGTTCAGCGCGCGGAACGGCGCAAAATCCCGCTCCAACGCAGCGCGTTCAACGGCGACGCGCGGCAGGTCCTTATGACTGTCGACCTGACCACGCCCATGGCCCGGAATGTGCTTTATAACCGGCAAAACGCCTGCATGCAGCAAGCCGTCCGCCACAGCACGCGCAATCTGTGCCACCTGGTCCGCGTCCTCGCCGTAGCAGCGGTTGCGCAAAAACGGATGCGTTCGGCCATCGGCAACATCTGCAATCGGCGCGCAATTAACGTCGATCCCAACACCGCGCAGCTCGGCCCCGATCAGAGCATAGCGCAAAAACATCGCGCGCACCGGGTCAGACGCCCGTGCGACCTCGTCCAACGGCGCCACCCAGTCGCGCCACGTCGGCGCCCGCAAGCGTTGCACCCGCCCGCCTTCCTGATCGACCAGGACGGGCGCCTCGCGCCCAACGGCTGCCCGCAGCGCTGCAGTCAGCCGCCGAACCTGATCCGGCGTGTCGATATTGCGGGCAAAAAGGATGAAACCAAACGGGTCCGCGTCGCGAAAAAAGCGCGCTTCCTCGTCCGAGAGGGTCAGGCCCTCGCATCCGAAAATGCAAGCGCCGCCAGTCACTTAGCGGACCACAACCGGAATGCAGGCTGCGTTTTCAGCGACCAAAGCCGAACAGAACCGGCGCGCATCCGACAGATCGGCAAAGCCCATGGCACGCAAGCGATAAAACGTGCGCCCACCGCTTTCCGCGCGCTGGATGACGCGCTGTTTGTCGTCCAGATACCCTTCAAACCGGGTGCTGATCCGCGCCCATTCGGCGGTCGCTGTTTCCGGGCTGTCAAAGGCTCCAAGCTGTACCAAGCGCGTGCCTGCGGGCACATCTTCGGCACGCACGTCAATGCTTGCGGGCAAAACAGGCGCTGTCGCATCTGCGCTGGCCACTTGCACAGCCGCCCGCGCTGGACGCGGGCTTGGCCGGTCCGACCGGTTCAGGCCGGGGCCCTCCACAGCAGCCGGATCAGTGAGCGGCTGCGCCTCTTCCATCAACTCCGCAACCACCGCGTCAACGGCGGCTTGCGTATCGGGGATTTGCGGCGCAGGCGTCTGCAAGGCCGTCATCGATACCGGCTGGGCCGCCGCCTCAACAGCGGCCAAAGAGGCATCTTCGGCCTCGGCCATGCTTTGCGCTGTCGGGGCCACAGGGGCAGCCAAGCCCGGCTGGTCGCTGTCGGACACATCCACCGGGCGCGGCGCCAGGCGCAGCGTGTCAGCAGGCGCCTCGGCGCCGCCATCTGCTTTCACGTGGTTAATGGCAAGCCCTTGATGCGCGGCCTGCAAGCCACCGGGATCGTCTGGCTGGACGCGCATCGGACCTTCCGCCGACGCAACAACCGGAATACCGTTCACATCGCGCACCATGAGTTTGTAGCCCCAGACGCCAATCCCGGCGATCAAAGCGACCGACATCGCGGCCCCGGCCCAATTTACGAGTGTCCCAACCTGAAGAAACGGCGTGCGCTCTGCACGGCCATAATCCCCGGCGAATTCCATATCTGCCATATGCGCCTCACTGATCGCCGCTTGCGGTTTTTCCCGCAAATCAGCCTTGCCTACTGCCTCGACCGGACGTGGGGCGCTTGTTTTGTTAGCGCATTTCCTCTGCCGGTTTGACGCCCAAGATACCAAGACCTGCAGAAATGACAATCGCCGTGCCCCGAATCAGGGCGATTTTCGCCTGAGATGTGGCAGTGTTGCCCTCTTGCAAGAACCGCAGGGCGGGATCGTCATTGCCCCGGTTCCACAGCGCATGCAGATCAGAGGCCAATTCATAGAGGTAAAACGCCACCCGGTGCGGCTCATTATTGCGCGCGGCAATCTCGATCAGGCGTGGCCATTCGGCCAGCTTCTTGGCCAATTGCAGCTCTGCCTCATGGGTCATACCTGACAGATCAGCAGCGGCCAACGTCGCGTCATCCGCCGCAATCCCCGCTTCAACCGCTTTGCGCAGCACCGAACACACCCGCGCATGGGCGTATTGCACATAGAAAACCGGGTTGTCTTTCGACTGCTCCAGCACCTTGTCAAAATCGAAATCAAGCGGCGCATCGTTCTTGCGCGTCAGCATCACAAACCGCGTCACATCGGCGCCAACCTGATCGACCACATCGCGCAGGGTAACGAACGTCCCCGCCCGTTTTGACATCTTGAACGGCTCACCATTCTTATAGAGCTTCACCAGCTGCGTCAGCTTGATATCTAGCGGCACCTGCCCGTCCGACAGCGCCGAAACGGCGGCTTTCATCCGCTTGACATAGCCACCGTGATCGGCCCCAAATACATCAATTAAGGCGTCGAAATCTCTGGAAATCTTATCAAAATGATACGCGATGTCGGGCGCGAAATAGGTCCACGAGCCGTCTGATTTCTTGACGGGCCGGTCCACATCATCGCCGTGATCGGTGGATTTGAACAGCGTCTGCTCCCGCGCTTCCCAATCCTCGGGCAGCTTGCCCTTGGGCGGTGGGAGCGTGCCTTCATAGATCAGGCCCTTTTCGTCCAGATCCGCAATCGCGGCTTCGATCTGGCCGGTGCCATAAAGCGACTTTTCGCTATAGAAGACATCCATCTCGACACCCAGCGCCTGCAAATCCTCCCGGATCAGCGCCATCATCGCGTCGGTCGAAAACTCCCGGACTTCCTCAAGCCAGAACTGCTCGCCCTTATCGACAAATGCGTCACCGACCTTCGCCTTTAGCGCCTCACCCACGTCGATTAGGTAATCGCCCGGATAGGTGCCCTCCGGAAACGCCACCTCTTGGCCATGCGCCTCCAGATACCGCAGGTAGACCGACCGCGCGAGCACATCGACCTGCGCGCCGCCATCGTTGATGTAGTATTCCCGCGTGACGTCAAAACCGGCGTAATCCAGCAGGCTCGCCAACGCGTCCCCAAAGACAGCACCACGTGTGTGACCCACATGCAAAGGCCCCGTCGGATTAGCGGAAACGTATTCCACGTTAACCTTTTTGCCCTGCCCGAGACTGGACCGACCAAAGGCCGCGCCCTCCGAAAGTGCCGTCTTTACAACGCCTTGCCACATATCCGGCGCCAGCCGCAGGTTCAGGAAACCCGGCCCCGCCACCTCGGCCACGTTAATGAAGTTGACAGCTGTCAACTTTTGGGCGAGCGCCTCGGCAATGTCGCGCGGCTTCATCTTGGCGGGCTTGGCCAGCACCATCGCAGCGTTCGTCGCCATGTCCCCGTGGGCTGCATCACGCGGCGGCTCGACTGCAACATTGGCAAAGTCGAGACCCTCAGGCAAAACGCCCTCGGTTTGCAGCGATGTCAGCGCCTCTAGCACAGCGGCGCGCAGGTCGGTGAACAGGTTCATGGATCAGCCCTCATCTATGCCGCGCGGTTTAGCATAGGGGTGCTGCGCGTCAATCAATGAGACGCGCGTGTTCCTGCAAGGCAAAGCGGTCGGTCATCCCTGCGATATAATCCGCCACGATCCGCGCCAGCCCCGTTTCGTCTGTGACAGCGGCGACATCCGCGCGCCATTCACGCGGTAGGTGCGCCGGATCAGCCATGAAAAGCGGGAACAGATCCTCGACCACGGCCGTCACATTCTCGCGCATCTCGATGACCTTTGGGGCACGGTACATGCGGGTGAACAGAAACTTGCGGATCTGCTGCAGATCGCTCCAAAGGGCATCGGAAAACTGGATCACCGGACGGCCCAGCAGGCGAATATCGCCTACCGATGCGGCCTGCCCCTGCTCAAGATTTCGCGTTGAGACATCAATGACATCCGACACCATCACCCCAAACACCCGACGCAGTGCCTCGTGCCGGCGCCGATACGGGTCCAGATCAGGATAGGTTACATCCACAGCCGCATAGGCCGGACCGATGATCGGCAAGTCCGCGATCTCGTCATCGCTGAAAAGCCCGGCCCGCAGCCCGTCATGCAGATCGTGATTGTTATAAGCAATATCATCAGACAGCGCAGCCACCTGCGCCTCGGCCGAGGCATGGGTGTGCAGTTCCAGATCGTGCTTTGCCGAATAATCTGCCAAGGCAAACGGCAACTCCCCCACCACGGGGCCGTTATGCTTGGCGATGCCTTCCAGCGTGTCCCACGTCAGGTTCAGCCCATTAAACTCTGCGTAGTGCCGCTCAAGCGAGGTCACGATCTTAACCGCCTGCGCGTTGTGATCGAACCCACCGTAAGGTGCCATCAGCGCATTCAGCGCGTCCTCTCCGGTATGGCCAAACGGGGGATGCCCCAGATCATGGGCCAGTGCGACAGCCTCGGTCAGCTCTGAATTCAGCCCCAAAGCGCCCGCAATCGTGCGTGCCACTTGGGCGACCTCAATCGAATGGGTCAACCGCGTGCGGAAATAATCACCCTCATGCTCCACAAAGACCTGCGTCTTGTGCTTGAGCCGCCGAAACGCACTGGAATGGATGATCCTGTCGCGGTCGCGCTGATAGCATGACCGGAAACTGCTTTCCTTTTCCGCAACCAACCGTCCCCGGGCCGTGCACGGATTTGAGGCATAAGGCGCCTGCATCGGCCTATTCCTTTTTTACGCAACCTTGTCGCTTCTGTCCCAACGTCATATATTCACGTTGACCAGAAAACTCCAAGGCGACAGATCATGCTGACCCTGCCCCCAACCGTCACACCGCGCGCGTTTGAACGCCTCGCTGAAATTGGTGCCGCCGATCAAGGCAAGGCCTTGCGCATCGCTGTCGAAGGCGGCGGCTGTTCAGGTTTTCAGTACGAGATTGAGCTTGATGAGGTCAAAGATGACGATCTGGTGCTGGAAAACGGCGGTGAGCGGGTCGTGATCGACAGCATCTCTCTGCCCTTTTTGGCCGATGCCGAGATTGATTTTTCCGAAGAACTGATCGGCGCGCGGTTCGTGATTAACAATCCGAACGCCACCAGTTCCTGCGGCTGCGGCACCAGTTTTTCGATGTAGCGTCAGGCGGCTTTGCCATCGGCTGGCGTCGCTTCATCTTTTAGCGTTCCTGTCGGCGTTGTGGCATCCTCGGCCACCTTCACCGGGTCGGCCTCAGGCGTCGATTCAGGCTTTGACGCGCTCTCAACAGGCTCAGCCGGACCGCTGTCATCAGGCGCAGGCAATTTGAGCGCTTCGTCAGGGAGCCGATCCGGCAGCACAAGGCCGATGTGACCCATCTCGGGGCTGATCGTAATCGTTGGCTTTTCAGGGAGGACATCAATTGCGTCATTCAACTCTTTGATAAGACGTTCAAATGTTTCACGTTGCGTTTCAACGACAACGGCATCCTCCGCCTTTTTTCCAAACAAGAATTTAAACATTGGCTCCCCCAAAAGGCTGCTGATCTCTTTTAAATTAGGGAACGGCATCAAAATGTGCAGGGGAAAAACCGAAAAGCCGCTGCTTTGCGCGTTGAAACCTTGCCCCTGCTGCAGGCATCGGTCAAAAAAGTGGCAACGCGCATGGGGGACGATATGAAGATCGCAACATTTAACATCAATGGCATCAAGGCACGCATCAACGCCTTGCCCGACTGGCTGGACGAAGCACAGCCAGACGTCGCCCTGCTGCAAGAAATCAAGTCCGTGGATGACGCCTTCCCGCGCGACATCTTCGAAGAGCGCGGCTATAACGTCGAAACCCACGGCCAGAAGTCGTTCAACGGCGTGGCGATCCTGTCAAAGCTGCCGCTGGAGGATGTCACCCGCGGGCTGCCGGGCGATGAGGAAGACGAACAGGCCCGCTGGATCGAGGCCACGGTTGTCGGCGATCAGGCGGTGCGGGTTTGCGGGCTTTACCTGCCCAATGGCAATCCGGTTCCCGGTCCGAAATACGATTACAAGCTGGCCTGGATGGACCGGCTTTATGCCCGGGCCCAAGCGCTTTTGGAACTTGAAGAACCCTTCCTAATGGCAGGTGATTACAACATAATCCCGCAGTTGGAGGATGCCAAACGCCCTGAGGTTTGGCGCGAAGATGCGCTCTTTCGGCCAGAATCCCGGGCGGCGTTTCGCAAGATACTCAACCTTGGCTTTACCGAGGCATTTCGCGCCCGCGTCCATGGCCCCGATCACTATAGTTTCTGGGACTATCAGGCAGGTGCGTGGGATAAAAATGACGGCATCCGGATCGATCATTTTCTGCTGTCACCGCAATGCGCCGATCTGTTGCGGGACTGCCAAATTGATGCCCATGTCCGGGGCCGCGAAAAGCCATCGGACCACGTGCCTGTCTGGGTTGATCTGGCCGCCTAATGGCCAAAACGATCAAGAATTTCATCCGGGGCAAGATGCCCTGGCAATTGCGTTTGAAAGCCTCTCTTTGGCGGCGACTGACACCGATGCACCCGCCGTCAGATACCCCTATTGTCGTCTTTGCGATCCCGCTTGTCTCCAAGCGGCGCGCGCCGGATTGGGACGTGGTCTGTCGCAATCTTGGAGCGACGTTACAAGCCCTGCGATCACAATCAACTTCGTCGTGGAAAGTATTGATTTGTGGTCAAAATATTCCAAAAACGCTTGTTCTTGACGACCAAGTTCATTTCTTGAAATCCACCGTGTCCGATAAGTTTTATGACAAAGGCGACAAGCGCCGCCAGATCATTGCGCATATGGCAAAATCGCTAAAAACTGATGGATATTATTTTCAACTGGATGCGGATGACTTGCTTCACCCGGATCTGGTCGCGCATATCTGCAGCGATCACAACGGCGCCGGATACTATCTTGAAAGCGGGTATCTTTACGATGTCGGGCGCGATCTTTTTGCTCCTTTGGGGACGCAAACCACGCCGTTTTGGTCGGTCTGCGGATCCTCAACAGCGGCCTACTTTGATTTTAGAAAATCAACTAAATTCAAGGCACTGCTGAACGAACTTAAATCACATAAGCGGATCATCAGCCGGATGCGGACATATGGTTTCACAATGCAGCCCATCCCGTTTCCGGCCGGGCTTTATCTGGTGAACCACGGGCAAAACATGATCGAACGGCGGGGCAATCTGGGTGGCAAGCTGAGCTATGCAGAAGAGCATGCGCTGGAAGACGATCGGCAGATCGCGCTTGTCAAAAAGACGTTCAGGATTTCGTAACGTCTTCTTGGTAAATCCAGTCAAAGCGTTTCAAGGCAGCTTGCGGGGCAAATCGATTGCTGGCTCGTAACAGTGTATGGGCGACGGCCCTGAGCGGCGGAAAGCTTAGGTGATAGTTGCGCGCATTGGCGTTGGCGGCGGCGATAACCTTGGCGGCGCGCAAGTGGCGGCGGGCCTGATAGGCGGCCAGACCTGTCGGGATGTCGGCCCCATTGGCAAGCGCGTCGGCCAGAACCCAGGCATCTTCAAGCGCCATATTGGCGCCTTGGGCCATGAACGGAAGCGTCGGATGCGCGGCATCCCCCAGCAGTGCCGCGTGGTCATTATGCCAACGCGATGCCACAGAATGGCGAAACAGCCCCCAGATCTTCACGCTGTCGACACGGGCCAGCAACGTCTGGACCTCGGGCGCGAACTCGCTGAACGCGGCGCGCAGATTGGCGGGATCATCGGCGTTGGTCCAGCCTTCGGCGGCCCATTCATCGCGCTCTTGTACGGCGACGATGTTCATCAGCCGCCGGTCGCGCAGGGGATAGCTCACAAGGTGGCAGCCCGGCCCCATGTAGACGGTTGGCACCGGATCGCGTTCGGTCTGGGTCGGCACGATCGCCCGCCAGGCGACCTGCCCCGTGAAAAACGGTTTGGCAGCCCCGTTCAAAGCAGGACGCAAGACCGAATTAATGCCATCCGCACCGATCAAAAGATCAGGCGTTTCCGCGCGCCCATCAGCAAAGCGCAGATGCGCGGGCCCTGCCTTGTCGCAAGATATCTCTGACACTTTTGCGCCCAGAACAAGCTCGACACCTGCTTCGCGCGCGCCATCCGCAAGGATGTCGATCAGATCCGCGCGGTGCATTAGGTAATAGCCGCGCGCCGCGCCCGTCGGCAGCGCCATGCGCAGCACCGACGCACCGCGATAGTCGCGCAGTTGCACCGCCTGCCCGCGCGGCGCGCTGGCGATCACGGCCTGCTCCAGACCAAGCGCGCGCAGAACCGCGACGCCATTAGGGCTGATCTGCAAGCCCGCGCCGACCTCGGTGATCTGTGGCGCCTGCTCCAGCACGCGCACCTGCGCGCCGCGCAACGCCAGCGCCCGCGCCGCAGCAAGGCCCCCGATGCCGCCGCCCAAAACGGTGACAGATTGGCCGATCAGGCTCATGCGGAACGCAAAACGCCGGAACAAGAGCCCCGGCGTTTGTTATGCGAAATGACCGAAACCTCAGTCGTCACGATGCACCTTTTCGCGCCGCTCATGACGCTCTTGCGCCTCAAGGCTCAGCGTCGCGATGGGCCGGGCATCCAGGCGTTTCAGCGAAATCGGCTCACCGGTCGCTTCGCAATAGCCATACTCGCCTTCATCGATGCGGCGCAGCGCCTGTTCGATCTTGGCAACCAGCTTGCGCTGACGATCCCGCGTACGCAGCTCAAGCGCGCGATCCGTTTCCTCAGACGCGCGATCGGCGATGTCGGGGATGTTGCGCCCGCCATCTTGCAGGCCTTCGATCGTGTCCTTGCTGTCGGACAACAACTCGGTCTTCCAGTCCATCAACTTGCGTCGAAAATACTCAACCTGACGCTCGTTCATGAAGGGTTCGTCTTCGGCTGGACGATAATCATCGGGCAAAAACACTTCGGCTTTCATGTCGGCTCCCTTTCGTAGACCGGCAGATCCTGTCATGATGATTGTCCCTTACCGGTTCCCTCTGGCGCAGCCTTTACCGCAGGTCACAAAGGTTGTCACGCCCAATAAACAGAGAGTTGATGCAACACCGCACGCAGGCTATGTCGCATGACAAATGCAGTGCAAAAGGGCCCGCCAATGCAATTCACCTCGACCGAGACATATGTGGCGACCGATGATCTGGCCATCGCCGTGAATGCCGCCGTGACGCTGGAGCGCCCGCTTTTGGTCAAAGGAGAGCCGGGCACCGGCAAAACCGAACTGGCGCGGCAAGTCGCGGCCTCGCTGGGGCTGCCGATGATCGAGTGGCACATCAAATCAACAACCAAAGCCCAGCAGGGCCTGTACGAATATGACGCCGTCAGCCGGTTGCGCGACAGCCAGCTGGGCGATCCGAAGGTCAACGACGTCGCCAACTACATCCGTAAGGGCAAGCTGTGGCAGGCATTTGAGGCAGACGGCAAATCGGTGCTGCTGATCGACGAGATCGACAAAGCCGATATCGAATTTCCGAACGATCTGCTGCAGGAACTCGACCGGATGGAGTTCCACGTCTACGAGACCGGCGAGACCGTGAAGGCCAAACAACGCCCCGTCGTCATCATCACCTCGAACAATGAAAAGGAGCTGCCAGACGCGTTTTTGCGGCGCTGCTTTTTTCACTACATCCAGTTTCCGGATATGGAGGTGATGAAGAAGATTGTCGACGTGCACCACCCCGGCATCAAAGACGCGCTTCTGACCACCGCGCTGACCCAGTTCTACGAGCTGCGTGACACCGCCGGGCTCAAGAAAAAGCCGTCCACCTCCGAAGTGCTGGATTGGCTAAAGTTGCTTCTGGCCGAGGACCTGACCGCCGAAGACCTGCGCCGCAACGGGGCCAATGCGCTGCCCAAACTGCACGGCGCGCTGCTGAAGAACGAGCAGGACGTGCATCTGTTTGAGCGGCTGGCGTTCATGGCACGCGGGCAGCGGTAAGGTTTTCAGGGGTATTGGGGACGTGATGGCTTTACGGGACGAAGTGGTCGCACATGCAAATTCCTGGAATGACTGTTCTGGGGCTTATGGATTTAAATTGCGACCGCGAACTGTGCGCTCTGCCCATGCAATCCCACACGGCGCGTTAATCACTGTCAGGTCTTTATCTTCAAACGAATGGCCATAGATAACGCCACCAATTCAAAAGAGCGGCGCATACCTCCAATTGTCGGCATCTGGCGTTACCTCGTCGAGATCATACTCCGCTCCTTGCAGGCGCTTTGCGATTTCCAGGCCATCTTCGGCCGCCTGGTCGACAAACCGGCGGCCAAGCTCGACATCTTGGGAAATACCATACCCGCGCATCAAGTTCAGTCCGTGGTTAAAGCGCCCAACTGGGTCGCCTGCTTCAGCGGCGCGACGGTCCCACTCAGCAGCTTCATCAGGACTATAGTCTCCGCCCAAGCTATTGTTTTCCATCTGGCTCACCCAGGTCATTGCCTTGGTGTATCCAGCCTCTGCACAGCGTTTGGCGAGGTTTTTGGCTAATTCGTGATTGTCGTATTTGGTCGCATTAACGCCAAGAGAACAAGTAACGGAGTCGATTACCCCCATCTCTATCTTGCGCCGTAGCATTTCCCGACCGGTATCTTTGGGGTTGAGAATTCCGAGCTCATCTTCTGATGTAACGGGCGGTTCCGCGTTGGCAGTGCCAGCGAGAAATGCCAAACTGAAGATTAATATCAATCGTCGCACGTTTATGCCCTCCACAACGCGTGGATACCAAGAAACTCCGGCCGCGTCATCGTGACAATGGTCGTAGCCCCGGTTGCTTGCCTACTGGACACTGGCAAACAGTTCCAACACGATCTTCGGCTCAACGGCCATTCATGCCTGCCGCAGCATCGGTGCCTTTGGGCTCAAATCCACCATTCACAGCATATGCGCATATCTCGAACAGATGCGAACTCCGACGGCGCTCAAAACGCAGACAAGATATGGCCTTTGAACACCCGTTCACCCCCAGATATCAGGTCGTTTCCACAACCTGAGTCTTTTCAGCAACTTTGTGGCAAAGCATCTAAAATTTGCCATGCTCTTAATTCAATTTCGTCTACAAATGATCTTGCTTGCATTGGAATGTTGCCGCCAGTGCACCAATCTTTGGGACGTTTTTTTTGGGCAACCACCTGACTCTAAAGCCTTTTTATGACCTTTTTTGCGTGTGGGGCGCAAAAAAGCGATGCGGCTTTGGCTTGCAGGCCTGTCTGATGAAACCGTCGCGCAATTGGTCCTTCCCCCACGTCCTGATGACAGCAAGGTAGCCATGTTTCGTAGACTTTTTCCGCTTTCCATCATGTTTTTGACCGCCTGCATGCCAAGCGGGTCCATGGAATATACATCGCGCGCCTCGGCTTTGCCGGACAGCTTGCCGCCGATGAAAACCTTTGCGACAGCGCCCGTTGCGGCACCCCAGCGCTCTAATCAGGATATCAGTCGGGACTTTCTTGATCTGACCTTCCGGATGGAAAGTGGGCGTCTGCTGCCATACATGACGCGGTTCGAAGGGCCGATCACCGTCCGCGTTTCGGGCAACGCGCCCAGCAGTCTGCAAAGTGATCTGACAAAGCTGCTTGCGCGGCTGCGCAATGAAGCGCGGATCGACATTCGCCAGACCACCCGAGCGGATGCAAATATCACCATCAACATGATTGCCCGCAAGACGCTGCAAGGCTCGGTTCCGGCAGCGGCCTGTTTTGTGGTGCCGCATGTGCAAAGCTGGGACGAATTTCGCAAGCTGCGCCGCACCGCATCTGTTGATTGGGCGCGTCTGAAAAAGCGCGACAAGGTTGGTATTTTCATGCCCGGCGATGTCAGCCCGCAGGAAATCCGCGACTGTCTGCACGAAGAGCTTGCCCAGGCGATTGGTCCCCTGAACGATCTTTACCGCCTGCCCGATAGCATCTTTAACGATGACAACATACACACCGTCCTGACCGGGTTCGACATGATGATCCTGCGCGCTTACTATGCGCCCGAGCTGCGCAACGGCATGACCCGCGAAGGCGTGGCCCGCGTGTTGCCGCAGGTTTTGGCCCGGATCAATCCCGGTGGAACGGGCCGCCCGTCTGATCCCCGCCCGGTCACTGCGCGCAGCTGGATCGAAGCGATTGAAGGCGCTTTGGGGCCGCGGGCCTCGATGGGTCAACGGCGGGCACATGCGGCCAAGGCGCTGGCGATTGCCACCAATTCCGGCTGGACAGGGCCACGGCGCGGCTACAGCCATTTCCTTGTAGCGCGTCTGGCGACGGCCTCTGACAGTGACTATGCCTTGTCGAATTACCTTGCCGCCGATGGCTATTACCGCGCCGATCCAAAAACGCGGCTGCATGCGGCCCATGTCGCCGTCAACCTGATCGCCTACAAGATCAGCGCGGGCAACGGGCTTGAGGCGATTACGATGATTAACTCGCATTTGCCGGTTGTGCGCCGCTCTGAGAACGCCAATTTATTGGCCACCCTACTGATGCTGAAAGCCGAAGCGCTTGAGCTGGAAGGCCGTCGCGCCGAAGCGCGGGCGGTGCGTCTGGACAGTCTGGGCTGGGCACGCTACGGCTTCGGTTCCGAGCGGGACGTACGCACCCGCCTGAACGAGATCACCGCCCTGACACCAGCGTTGGGGCGCAGCGGAGGATAACCCATGACGCCACAAGTGCTGACCATCCTGATTGCGGGTTTACTGGTCGGTGCAGGCGTCGGCGCGGTCCGCGCGCGCGCCCGCAAAGGCTCGCGGTTTGATGTGGCACATTTCGCGCTGGTCTATGGCGTGATCGGTTTCGTGGTCACCGTCCTCGCGCTCGTCACTTATATTCGCATAGGGTAAGTGCGATGTTCTTGCCCTTCTTCGAGACACTTCGAAAGGGCGGCGTGCCTGTCAGCTTGCACGAGTATCTGAGCTTTCTGGACGGCATGAAGGCCGGTCTTGCGACCTACGACATCGAAGCGTTCTACTATCTCGCCCGCACCTCCATGGTCAAAGACGAGCGCAACATCGACAAGTTCGACCGCGCCTTTGCCACGGCCTTTGAAGGGCTCGACCAAATCAGTTTCGAGCAGGTCATGGAGGCCGTGGACATCCCCGCCGACTGGCTCAAGAAGATGGCCGAAAAGCATCTGTCGGAAGAGGAAAAAGCCGAGATCGAAGCTTTGGGCGGCTTCGACAAGCTGATGGAAACACTCAAAGAACGCCTCAAAGAGCAGCAAGGCCGCCATCAAGGCGGCAACAAGTGGATCGGCACCGCCGGGACCTCGCCCTTTGGTGCTTATGGCTACAACCCCGAAGGCGTGCGCATCGGCCAGAATGAAAGCCGCCACCAGCGCGCCGTCAAAGTCTGGGACAAGCGCGAATTCAAAGACTTGGACGACACAGTTGAACTAGGCACCCGCAACATCAAGGTGGCCCTGAAGCGCCTGCGCCGCTGGGCCCGCGACGGCGCGGCAGATGAACTGGATCTGGACGGCACGATCCGCGCCACCGCCGAACACGGCTATCTTGACGTCAAGACCCGCCCCGAGCGGCGCAACGCCGTCAAAGTGCTGCTTTTCTTCGATGTCGGCGGCTCCATGGACCCGCATATTCGCGTCCTGGAGGAACTCTTCTCTGCCGCCCGCGCCGAGTTCAAGCATCTCGAACACTTCTACTTCCACAACTGCCTTTATGAAGGCGTATGGCGCGACAACCGCCGCCGCTGGGACGCGCAAACCCCCACATGGGATGTGCTCAGAACCTATGGCCCCGACTACAAATGTATCTTCGTCGGCGACGCCTCCATGTCCCCTTACGAGGTCGCTTATCCGGGCGGCGCCAATGAGCATTGGAACGCCGAAGCCGGCTCCACATGGCTACAGCGCGCCTGCGACCAGTGGCCCGACCACCTCTGGATCAATCCGGTGCCGGAGAAATACTGGGGCTACACCCAGTCCATTGCCATGATCCAAGAGATTTTCCCCGACCGGATGGTCCCAATGACGCTGGACGGTATCGCGCGCGGGATGAAAGCGCTGACACGGTGAGCTTGCCCCCGATACACCTCTGGGGTGTTACGGGACCAGTACAGCCTTTGGAAGGCGGCCACCGCAATCAGGTCTTCAAACTCTCCCACCCAGACGGCGATCTTGTCTTCAAGTCGACCCGGCGCAGCGCCGATGCGCTGGACTGGTTGCACAATGTGTTTCGCCAGATCGGCCCTGACCTCTGCGCGCCTTACCTCAAACCCAGCCTCTCTGGGCAGCTGCTCCAAAACGGCTGGACCTGTGAGCCCTTCATCATGGGCCATCCCGTGTCAGAACAGGAGGCGCAACAGATCAAACTGCCCCCCATCCACGCCCCGCAACGGCACGGCTTCACCACAACGCCCGCCCTGTGCAACCACGACACAAGCGGTGACATAGATCTGCGCGCGATGCCCAGCGATGTCGTCTCGGCCTGCCGCGCCGCATGGCGCGCCCTCGCAGACCTGCCCACCGGCGTCGTCCACGGCGATCTCAACCCCAGCAACCTCAAACGCCTGCCCGATGGGCGCATCTGCCTTCTCGACTGGGACGAGGCGCGCGTCGATGCACGCATCTTTGATCTGCCAATCGCATCGCTCACACCCCTGCAAGCCAAAGCACGCACCGCTTTTGAGGTCGCTTCCTGCTGGCAGATCGAACCGGATCGCGCCCGTAATCTTGCAAATTCCCTGATGCAGTGACGCAGCTGTTATTGTCAGCACCCGGCCCGCGCCCCATATCTCCCTTATGTTGAAAGTCGCCCCCATTCTGCTGGCCGTTCTCTACGGCCTGATCCTCTACCGCTTTTCCGCGTGGCGGACGGCGAAAGAGCTTGACGCGAAATCCACCGAACTGGCGGACCCGCGCCTGAAAAAGCTGACCGACAAGATGGCCGCCGCCCTCGATCTGGACCGCATCAAGGTCCACATTTACGAGATTGACCCGGTCAACGGCCTCGCCGCCCCCGACGGGCGCATTTTCATCACCCGCGGGTTTTTCCGCAAATACCAGCAAGGCGAGGTCTCGGGCGAGGAAATGGCGTCTGTCATCGCTCACGAGCTGGGCCATGTCGCGCTTGGCCACTCACGCCGCCGCATGATCGATTTTTCGGGTCAAAACGCCTTGCGCACCGTGCTTGCTATGGTGCTCAGCCGCTTTTTGCCCGGCATCGGCGTCTGGATCGCCAACAGCCTGACAATGCTGCTGACCGCCCGCCTCTCGCGCTCGGATGAATACGAGGCCGACGCCTATGCCAGTGCCCTTCTCGTCAAAACCGGCATCGGCACCGCTGCCCAGAAGTCGCTTTTCGGCAAACTCGAAGAGCTGACCCAACAACGCTCTGGCGCCGTGCCCGCGTGGCTGATGAGCCACCCCAAAACCCACGAACGCATCCGCGCCATCGAGGCGCTGGAAGCCAAATGGCAGGCGCAAACCTGATACGATACGCGATTCAGGACATTGGCCGGATTGGCACGCTCACCCGCATATGGATCACCGACTACGTCGTTCTGAGCTCCAGCAGTTCGATGCGGTTGCCAAACGGATCATTGACGTAAACGCGCCTGATATCCGGCAGGTCGATATCGGTCTGAAACGCCACGTCGCTCTTTTCCAGATGCGCCGTGACAGTTTCAAGCGATCCAACCCGAAATCCCGGATGCGCCTTTTTGGCAGGCACAAACGGATCGTCGACACCCAGATGCACCTTTACCGATCCGCTTTCAAACCAAAGGCCGCCGCGCCCGCGCAGCACAGCCGGTTTGTCAACCTCCACAAAGCCAAGGATGCCACTGTAAAAACGCCGCGCAGCCTCTTCTTGGCCTTTTGGCATGGCAATCTGGATGTGATGCAGGTCCTCGATCATCAGACGCCTCCGGTCTGCGCAGCTCGCTTATACGCCCGCGCAACCGTTAAGGGCAAGCAACGCTGCGCGCTGAACGGATCGACACCGCCTGACTTCTTTTGTCCAAAAATACCTAAATCCCGCCCCGCGCCTCAAGCGCTTTGCCCAGCCGTGACAGACGGGCCTTCTTCATCAGGCGCCGCACCGTCCATGCCTCACCGGACAACTGCTCGGCCTTGCTTCGTACGGTTTCGGCGACACCGAAGACAATCTCGGGATTTGCCTCGAACAAGCCCAGCAAAAACCCGTCCGGGTCCGCGCGGGACAGCCCCTCTTCGGCAAGCAATCCGCGCGGAAAATCCTTTGCATTGGCTGTCACGATCACATCCGCCGATCCTGCAATCGCGGCGGCCAGAACGTGGATGTCATTGGGATCGGGCAGCCACAACCGCTGCTCAAGCCCCGCATTCACACGCACAGTGGCGCGCGGGAAAGACGCCTGCATAAGCGCCGCATCGCCCCGCGCCACAGCCGCGCCTTCGGCACCCAGTTTCCCCGCCGCGCGCGCCCATTCCTCAAGGATACGATCTGACCAGAGCGGCGCGTAAAGCCCCGCTTTCGCAACCCCCAACAACATCTCGCGCATCACCGTGGGGTAGATCACGCAGGCGTCCAGCAGGACCTTCATGTCAGCCGATACGCCAGCGCTTTCAGATAGCCGCTTTCCGCAAGGCTGGGAAGTTGCGGATGATCGGCCCCTGCAAACCCGGTATAGACCAACTGCCCCGCCCGCCCGGCCTTGCCGATGCCACGGGTGCACGCTGTGCGGAACGCGTCCAGATCGGCGGCGTGGCTACACGAGCAGAGCACCAGATAGCCGCCGGGCTTGACCAGCAGCGCCGCCAACCGCGCAACGCGGTCATAGGCCCGCAAGCCCCGCTCCAGCGCGGATTTTGACGGCGCAAAGGCCGGCGGATCACACACGACAATATCAAATTGCGCCCCCTCGGATTGCAGCGCAGCCAGCGTGTCAAACGCATCGCCCTTGCGGGTCACATAGCGGTCCGAAACACCCATCGCCTGCGCGCCCTGAGCCGCCAGATCAAGAGCTGCGGCTGACCCGTCAACCGCCACCGCCCTGCATGCGCCTGCCGCCAATGCCGCCAGCGAAAAGCCCCCCACATGGCTGAAAACATCCAGCACATCCGCGCCCTTGCTCAAGCGCTGCACAAACGCGTGGTTGGGACGTTGATCGAAGAACAGCCCGGTCTTCTGCCCTCCTGTCAGATCGGCCATGTAAATGGCCTCGTTCATCGGGACGGGCACAGGGGCCGCCGGCGCGCTGCCAAGCAACACTGCATCCGCATCATCAAGCCCTTCCAAACTGCGCGTCCGCCCGCTTGCGTTTTTCAGAACCGTGCGACACCCGGTGAGCCGCGCCAAAACCGCCGCGATCTCATCGGCCATAACATCCGCCCAGGCCGCGTTGGGCTGCAACACCAGCGTGTCACCAAACCGGTCGACGATCACGCCCGGAAAGCCATCGGCCTCGGCATGGATCAACCGGTAGAACGGCGCATCGAACAGCCGCGCGCGATGGGCCAAGGCCGCCGCCCCCCGCGCCTCAAGCCAGGCCGGGTCCACAACCGTCTCGGGATCCCGCGCCATCACGCGGGCGAAAATCTTGGAAACCGGGTTCACCGTCACCGTCGCCAGATAGGCGCGATTGGCATCTTCCAGATGCGCAAAGCTGCCTGGCGCAAGCGCCTTGGTGCGGCGGTCGGTGACGATATCATCGGCATAAACCCAAGGCGCGCCAAACCGCACCGGGCGTGGGTTGGCTTTGGGTTTCAGGCGGATCACGGGAAAAGAGGGCGCTGTCATGGCGCCCTCTTACTGTGAGTTCTGGTCCGTGGGAAGCGCTTAGCGCAAAGGCGCGTCCGCGACAGGCGCGTCATCAAGTTGCGACACCAGCAAACCGGGGACGACCGGGATTGGCTTTGCCAATTCCTCTGCAATCACCTGGCTGACATGCCCGATGATGCGCACCTTCTGGGTCTGGCCTTCACGCTCGGCCTCAATCGCACGGGCTCCGCCAAAGGCTTTCAGGCTGGCCTCAACCTGACGAGGCGCGACGATAAAGGCGCCGGTATTGGCGTCCCGAACGGCCATGCGGAACAGGATATTATGCACGCCACCAACCGAATAGCGCGCCTTTTCGGTCAATGAATGGAACCGGTCGAGCTGAATGTCGACAGACACAGGCTGCGCGCCGGTCATGCCAGCCGTGCCAAGGTCGGCCGCTTGTGCGACGATGGCCTTGACCTGCGCATGGCGATCACCACCGCGATCCTCCCGCCAGACAATATCGGCCAGCGGATAATACAAATTGGCCTCCGACGCTTTCAGCGTTTCAGGCACAACCACGTTGACACGCTGCACATTGAAAGACGGTTTGATAACTTGCTGAACAGCAGCCACATCAAGCGGAGCAGCCTCAAGGGGCGCGTTCCGCGACGCTGGCTCAACAGTTGCACAAGCCGAAAGAGCCAGACCAGCCGCAAGCAGCACAAAAGAGCGTACAAGTTTCATTTTTCACCTCCGGGACAGGCCCGATCTAGAACGACCGTTCTGGTCGGCGGATTTCACCCGCGAGGTAGAAAATGAAGTTCAAATTTGTCTAAAATGAGAAGACCGCGCGACGATTGCACGGTCTTCTTAAGACAGAAAATGCCCGTTCAGGCTTGAAGACGGGCTTAAATTTAGACGGGGTTCAGGCGCTTTGCGTGCCTTTGACATCGTCCGATTTTGGCTTGAACCATGCGATCACGGCCTGCACGGCATTGCGGGTCGCCTGTGCGCGCAAACGGCGGGCGTCCAGCTCGATCGCATGCAGATCAAGGGCGCCATCAGCTGTGTGAAGATGTTGTTTCATAGCGGTCATACCTTTGCTCGGTTAAGTATGTTATGTCCTCCCGCATAACCAAGGTAAGCGGTACTGACTGATCTTAAAGCGTCAATTCCGAAAAGCCGCTATGCAAGCGATGCAGTGCTAATCGGGATTAACGCTGGAACTGTTAGCGCTAACGGATTATGATATCCAAAAGACACTCACGCGAGCTCAAAAGGGAAGCCAGCCCATGCCTCTGAACGACACCGTTCACGCCGTCACGCAAACCATAATCGAGCGGAGCCGCGACAGCCGCGCCATCTATCTCGACCGGATGCGGCGCGCAGCTGATGACGGGCCGCGCCGCGCCCATCTGACCTGCGGAAATCAGGCGCACGCCTATGCCGCGATGGGGGCAGACAAGGCCAGCCTTGTGGGCGACCGCGCGGCAAATCTGGGCATTGTGACCGCCTATAACGACATGCTGTCGGCCCATCAGCCGTTTGAGCATTACCCCGAGATTATCCGCGACGCAGCCCGCAAGGCGGGCGGCACCGCTCAGGTCGCAGGCGGCGTGCCTGCGATGTGCGACGGCGTCACGCAAGGGCAAGTCGGGATGGAGCTATCGCTCTTTTCCCGCGATGTCATCGCGCTTGCTGCTGGCGTCGCGCTGAGCCACAACACCTATGATGCGGCTGTGTACCTCGGCGTGTGCGACAAGATCGTGCCGGGGCTTGTGATCGCCGCTGGCACGTTTGGCTACATCCCCGGCATCTTCATGCCCGCCGGGCCCATGGTCAGCGGTCTGCCCAATGACGAAAAAGCCAAGGTTCGCCAGCAATTTGCCGCCGGTGAAGTGGGCCGCGACAAGCTGATGGAGGCCGAAATGGCCTCCTATCATGGCCCTGGCACCTGCACGTTCTACGGCACCGCTAACTCCAACCAGATGCTGATGGAGTTCATGGGCCTGCATCTGCCCGGGGCCAGCTTCGTCAATCCCGGCACGCCCTTGCGCGAGGCGTTGACACGTGCAGGCACCGAACGGGCCTTGTCGATGACGGCCCTGGGCAATGAATACCGCCCGGTCTGCGATATCCTTGATGAAAAAGCCTTTGTGAATGGCATTGTCGGGCTGATGGCCACGGGCGGCTCGACCAATTTGCTGATCCACCTGCCCGCCATGGCAAAAGCCTGCGGCGTGCTTCTTGAAATGGCGGATTTCGAAGCCTTGTCAGAGGCGACACCGCTGATGGCCAAGGTCTATCCGAACGGTCTGGCCGATGTGAACCATTTCCATGCCGCTGGCGGTCTGGGCTTTATGATCGGCGACTTGCTGGATGCTGGTCTGCTGCATGACGACACCAAGACCGTCGCAGGCGATACCATGGCCGAATACCGCACCGAGCCGAAATTGTCGGATGCGGGCGTGGTCTGGGAACCCGGCTCTGGCGAAACGCTTAACGACAAGATCCTGCGCCCGGCCAGCGATCCGTTTCAGGTCACCGGCGGGATGAAGCAACTTCGCGGCAATCTTGGTCTGGGTGTGATGAAGGTTTCTGCCGTGGCCCCCGAGCGGCATGTGATCGAAGCGCCTGCCCGCGTGTTCCAGACGCAAGAAGCCGTCAAGGCGGCGTTCAAGGCTGGTGCATTTACCCAAGACACTGTCGTTGTCGTGCGCTTTCAGGGGCCAAAGGCCAACGGCATGCCTGAATTGCACAGCCTGACGCCGATCCTCGCAGTGTTGCAGGATCGCGGGTTGAAAGTGGCACTGGTCACCGACGGCCGCATGTCGGGCGCATCGGGCAAGGTGCCATCGGCCATTCATGTCTCGCCCGAAGCGCTGGATGGCGGTTTGCTTGCGCATGTGCAGGACGGTGACGTGATCCGCGTAGATGCGGTGGCAGGCACACTAAGCGTGCTGACCGACGGCGTGTCTGACCGCCCGGCCGCAACGCCGGACCTGAGCGATAATGGCCATGGCGTGGGCCGCGAATTGTTCGAGATTTTTCGCCAGACCGCCGGCCCTGCCAGCCATGGTGCAGGTGTGGTGATTTGATAAAACCTCCCGAAAAGGATCAAGCAGAATGACCCCAATGGATGCCAGCCGCATCAGCGCCGAGATTTGCGGCCTTGCGCCAGTGATCCCCGTTCTGGTGCTCGAGGATGCCGCAACCGCCCAAAGCCTTGCCACAGCCCTCATCGCGGGTGGCCTGCCCGCCCTCGAAGTGACGCTACGCACACCTGCGGCTCTTGATGCAATCCGCGAAATGGCTTTGGTCGAAGGCGGCGTTGTTGGCGCTGGCACCTTGATGAACACCGATGACGTCAAAGCCGCCAAAGAGGCGGGTGCACAGTTTGGCGTCTCTCCGGGTGCAACCGACCGCTTGCTGGCCGCCTGCGAAGACCATGACCTGCCGCTCTTGCCCGGCACGGCCACCGCATCCGAAGCGATGGCCCTACTGGAGCGCGGCTATTCGGTGCAAAAGTTCTTCCCCGCCGAAGCCAATGGCGGCGCCGCCGCGCTTAAAGCCATCGGAGCCCCGATCCCGCAGGTCAGCTTTTGCCCAACCGGCGGCGTCTCGTTGCAAAATGCGCCCGATTACCTGTCGCTGCCCAACACGCTCTGCGTCGGCGGCAGCTGGGTGGCCCCCAAAGACGCCATCGCCGCCCAGGACTGGGCCCGCGTCGAAACCCTCGCCCGCGAAGCCGCTGCTCTCGGCCACTAGAAAGACCCGTCCCGGGCCGACCCCCACGCCCTAGTCCGGCACCCGCGCCCCGCGCCCGCCGCGCCGCTTGGGCGCCTTTGCCTGTTGCAACCCTTCGCGCAGCGTCGCCGTCATCGGGTGATCGGGATAGTCCGGCTCAAACTGCGCCAGCGCAATGCGGATCGCCTCTTGCGGCGCAATACCGGCGGGCAAGCTCAGCGCCCAGTCCAGAAAGATCGACCGGCACTCCGGGGCACTGATCCCGTCAATGGCATAGCAGTCCCGCAACAGCGTCTTGCGGTCGATCGTCTTCATATCCATCACGGTCTCTCCAAACTCCGCGCGATCACAGCAGCGGCAGTGCCTGCCACCTGCGCAATGCGGTTTTCCAAATCGGCGACATCAGACACGCCGGTCTCGCGCAAGATAAAGCGCCGGGCACCTTCGCCTGCGGTCGCAGGATCAAACGCCCCATCAACAACCAGCTTCGATGCAGCCTGCAAGGCCCACAAAAGCCCGTAAGTGCGGCATAAATCCGACACGTCAGCGTCCGTCCACCAGCCGATTGCGACACCACAGCCCAATTGCGCCGCCGTATCCCGGCGCGTGTCGCCCGCAACCAGCGCCGCCGCCTGCGCGGTCAGCTCGATATCCTGCATCCGGCCTGCCCCCAGCTTGGCCTCGAACGGCCCACCGGGTCCCTTCGCCTCTGCAATCCGCGCGCGCATCTCAAGCACATCGGCCTTGACCTTGTCGCTCGCGCCGACCTCAGCCAGCAGGTGCGCGCGAAACGCCTCGATCTCGTCCATCAGATCCTCTGGCCCCGCAATGGGCCGCGCCCGCGTGAGCGCCAGATGCTCCCAGGTCCACGCCTCATCACGCTGATAGGCCTGAAACGACGCAAACCCCGTCGCCACAGGCCCTTGCCGCCCCGACGGGCGCAACCGCATATCGACCTCGTAAAGCCGCCCATCGGCCATCGGCGCTGTCATCGCGGTCACCAAAGCCTGCGTCAGCCGCGCGTAATAGGGGCGCGCCGCCAAAGGCCGCCGGCCGTCCGACGCCTCAACGCCGTCCGCGTCATAAATCACGATCAGGTCCAGATCCGATCCCGCATGCAATTGCCCGGCCCCCAGCGATCCCATCCCCAACACGGCCGCCCCGCGCCCGGGAGGATCCCCGTGCTTCACCGCAAATTGCGCCACGACCGCAGGCCAAACGGCTTTCACACACGCATCCGCCAGATCCGCATATTGCGCGCCCGCTTCCGTGGCCGAGATCAAACCCCGCAAGTGATGCACCCCGATCCGAAACCGCCATTCGCGCTGCCAAAGGCGCGCCGCGTTCAGCTGCGCCTCGTAATCCGGTTGTGCTGCAACCTGCGCGCGCAACGCGTTTGTCAGCGCCGCACATCCCGGCCAATCTGCAAAGAAGGCTCCGCCGATCACCGCATCGAAAACGGCTGAATTGCGCGACAAATACACCGCCAAAGCCGGTGACGTCGCCGCAATGTCAATCAGCAGATCAATCAACTGCGGGTTCGCCTCGAACAGCGAAAACAGCTGCACCCCGGCGGGCAGTCCCGCCAGAAACCCGTCAAACGAAGCCAACGCCTCTTCCGGCCGCGCCGCATCTTGTAGGCGGCTCAAAATCTCAGGGCGCAACCGCTCGAAAATCTCCACGCCGCGTTCAGACCGCAGCGCAGGGTATGTGGGCCAGCGTGCCGTCACCGACGTGCCGAAGTCAGGATCGACCGCCGTTTCCGTCTCCTTCGGGGCAAAGAACCCCTCGGTCAGCGTGTGCACCGTTGACAATCGTTCTTCCAGAACAGCCTTCAGCGTCTCGACATCCTGCCCGACAAACGCCGCCAGACGCGCAAAGCCCTCGTCATTGCTTGGCAGATCATGGGTCTGTGCGTCTGCGATCATCTGCAAGCGATGCTCCACCATGCGGTGCGCGCGGTAAATCTCGATCAGCGTCTCGGCATCCGCCTCGGGCACCCAGCCTTTTGCCACCAGCGCGCGCAAGCCGTCCACCGTGCCGCGCACTCGCAAATCCGGGTCGCGCCCACCGGCGATCAACTGGCGTGTCTGGGTAAAGAACTCGATCTCGCGAATGCCGCCGCGGCCCAGCTTCATGTTATGCCCCGGCAGCGTGATCGGCCCGTGCAGGCCCTTATGCGCGCGGATGCGCAAACGCATATCATGCGCGTCCTGAATGGCCGCGAAATCCAGATGCTTGCGCCAGATGAACGGGTGCAGCGTCTTTAGAAACCGATCCCCCGCTTCAAGATCCCCCGCGCAAGGCCGCGCCTTGATATAGGCGGCCCGCTCCCATGTGCGGCCCACGCTTTCATAATAGCGCTCCGCCGCTTCCATCGACAGGCACACAGGCGTCACCGACGCATCCGGGCGCAGGCGCAGATCGGTGCGAAAGACATACCCGTCCGCTGTATTATCCGACAGCATCCCGCACATCTTGCGCGTCACTTTGATAAAAACCGCCCGCGCGTCGTGATAGGTGTCAGGGTCGAACCGCGTTTCATCAAAAAGGCAGATCAGGTCGATATCCGAGCTGTAATTCAGCTCATGCGCGCCCATCTTGCCCATCGCAAGGACACACATGCCCGCAGCTGTGTCGACATCCTCTGTTGTTGTGCCAGGCAGCTTGCTCCGGCCAATCTCGGCCCGCAGCAGGGCCTTGATGGCCACGTCCACAGACAGATCAGCGAAATCGGTCAGCGTGCGCGTGATCTTTTCCAGCGGCCAGACACCGCTTGCATCCATAAGGCCCAACAGCCCTGCAATGCGCGCCTTGGCGATGCGCAGGTCTTTGGGCAGGGCCTCCAGCGGGGTTTCCCGAAGCACCTTGAACATCGCGGCCACGGCAGCGTCCGGCGCATCAAGCGCGTCCCGCATCCACTCCGAATGACGCTCCAGAATGCCCTTCAGATAGGGGCTGCACCCGGCCACACCTTCGATGACACGCGGCCAGTCTCTGGGCGCGCCGTCGTAAAGCGGCGTCACTTCAGCCGCGCGGTCAGTGTCAAAAGGAATTGGAAGCAAGCCAGTTGTCATTCCTTCTTTTGGGCCGCAAAAAGGGGCCAAGTCAATCAAGGGGACAGGGCATGAGCAAAAGCCTGAAACGGGTGAAAACGGCGCTGCTTGAGGCAGGCGTCAAGACCGACGTGCTGGAATTGGGCGATTGCCGGACCGCACAGCAAGCCGCAGATGCGGCGGGCTGTCTTTTGGATCAAATTGCCAAATCGATCATCTTTCGCGGCCTCGACAGTGATCGCGCGATCCTCTTTCTGACTGCCGGTGGCAATCAGGTCGATGACGTCAAAGCCTCCCGCGTCGCCGGAGAGCCTTTGGGCAAAGCCGATGCTGCCCTCATCCGTGCGCAAACCGGTTTTGCCATTGGCGGCGTAAGCCCGGTCGGCCATCTCAACCCAATCCGCGCCTTTCTGGATCCGCGTCTGCTGGAATTCGACGTGGTTTATGCCGCTGCAGGCACGCCGCGTCATGTTTTCCCTATACAAAGCGCAGTTCTTGAGCGGATTACCGATGCGCAAGTATCTGACTTTACGACGTAATTCAAATAAATGTAAAAAACCTTCACATGCGGCCTTGAAGGTCGGGGGTCTCCTCCCGATATGTGTAATGTGAAAGACATTCACATAACCCAAACAACGGAGACCCAAATGACCCCCGCCACCGCTTCAACTGCCCCCATGTCCCAGCGCCCCAACTGGTTTGCCCGCACCGAGATGTGGCTGGATGAACGCGGCAAGGCCGCCTGGATCACCCTGATGGTGCTCAGCTTCGTCTTCTTCTGGCCTGTCGGCCTTCTGGTCTTGGGATATATGATTATGAACAACAAATTCTCTGGAACCGGCTGCGGTCGCCGCATGCGCCGCGCCTCGCACGCCATGTCTTCGACCGGGAACGCCGCTTTTGACGCCTACAAGGCAGACACGCTGCGCCGTCTGGAAGAAGAGCAGGAGAACTTCGAGGCCTTCCTCAAGCGCCTGCGCGATGCCAAGGACAAGGCAGAGTTTGACCAGTTCATGGATGAACGCGCCCGCCCTTCAAAAGACGATGAAGACGCTTAAGTTCTGACATAAACCACACCGATAGGCAGTCCCGTCCCCGGGGCTGCCGTTTCGCCGCGAAACCCATCCTGTCCGAGGACCGAAATGACCGCCCTGCCCGACCCGCATTACCAATCCGAGTTTTACGCCGACACGCCCGTCAAGCGCCTGATCGCGTGGATCATCGACGGGATGATTATCTTTGCGCTGAGCTTCGCGGTGGCAATCCTGACCATCGGCCTTGGCTTCTTTTTCTTCTTCGGCCTCTTCATGCTGCTGGGCTTTGCCTACCGGGTCGTGACCCTTGCCAATGGCTCGGCCACATGGGGCATGCGCCTTGTCGCGATTGAGATGCGCACCGCTGATGGCAGCCGCTTTTCACTGCTGCCCGCCTTCTTGCACACGCTAGGCTACAGCGTCTCGATCGGGATGCCGCTTTTGCAACTGATCTCGATTGTGCTGATGCTGACGACCGAGCGGCGGCAAGGCCTGACGGACCTTGTTCTGGGCACCGTGGCGATCAATCGGGCGGCTTAACCAAATCGGCCTTTGACCCGCGACAATTGGGGGGTTGGCGGCTATTCCCATCAAGAGTAGGCTTTTGCCAACTTGTTGAGGAAAAATGCGCCACACCCTTCCCATTGCTCCACAGTTTTATGTGACCGCTCCGCAGCCCTGCCCCTATCTGGAAGGCCGGATGGAGCGGAAGTTGTTTACCGCGTTACAGGGTGACACATCGGAAAAGCTGAATGATGCCTTAAGCAAACAGGGCTTTCGCCGCTCGCAGAATGTGCTGTACCGGCCATCTTGCGGCGATTGTTCGGCCTGTCTGTCGGCGCGCATTCGGGTTGCTGATTTCAAGCTTTCTAAAAGCCAGCGCCGAATCCTGCGCCGCAACCGGGAGGTATCGCGGCAAGCGACCAGCCCTTGGGCCACAGAAGACCAATTTGATCTGTTCCGCCGCTATCTTGATAGCCGTCATGCAGATGGCGGCATGGCGGATATGGATATCTTCGAGTTCGCCGCCATGGTCGAGGAAACCCCGATCCGCAGCCGCGTCATCGAATACAGCCAATCCGATGAAGACGGGGTCTCTGCGCTGGCCGCAGTGTGCCTGACGGATGTGCTCGATGATGGGCTGTCGATGGTCTATTCGTTCTACGACCCGGATCTGGAGCGTCACAGCCTTGGCACTTATGTCATCCTCGATCATGTGAGCATCGCCCAGGACGCGGGCCTGCCCTATGTCTATTTGGGCTATTGGGTGCCGGGATCGCCCAAAATGGGGTATAAGGCCAAGTTTTCGGGGCTTGAGGTTTATCGAAACGGCGCTTGGGAAAACCTAAGCAAGGACACCGATTATACCGCCGACACGCATCCGCTTTCGGTCGATCCGATTGCCGATCAGGTGGCCAAGATCACCCTGCCGGACAGCCGCCCGACCAAACGCTAGGCCGCGCGGTTTCGCATGCGAAACCAGGTTTTGAGATGCCGTTCATTGATCTTATTGGGTTTTCTCAAATGAGATTTAACATAATACTGAAGAATAGCCTAACGCACTGTAAGTAAACGAAAAATTCATATTTTGAGGATGCGTTAATCCGCGCGCTCAGTCGCGCCGCTCACCCCGGAAATAGGATTTCACCTCGTTTTCTGCACGCACCTGCCGCGCATATTCTGCGTCCCGCTGGCCAATGCGAACGACAAACAATGCCGTGCCCAGCATGACATTAAGAATGATAAGAATGGGGACCAGAGTTTCCATGATACGCTCTCCGAAAATCGAATGTGACCTTGAGTTAGCTCGAATTGACAGAATGTCGCACCTAAAATGGAGAAGGACGTGGTTTTGGGAGAGAGTTGTATTCGGTGAATGGTGGTTTTGCAGGACTTTGCAGCCGTTCGCTGCGCTCGCGCCAGTTGCCGGTTCGATAAAACAAACCGTCAGATTCTTTGCGATTCAGCGGCCTTCAGGGTCGCATAGAGGCTATCTACAAACGCACGTAAATGGCGTTGCTTGAGAGCCTGCGGGCGATTGACGACATAGACGTCGAGTGGCGGCAACCCAAGCTGTGGGAACAACTCCACCAACCCCTTCGCTGCCAGCTTGGGCAAGACCGCTGCCCCAAGATCAGCTTTAACAGCCGCTATCTGCGCATTGAAAGATGACAACCGGAGCTGCGAACCGACAAAACCGGCGGCACGCGCGGCCTTCATATGAGGTTCTTCCGAAAGCGGCGGCAGAAGGCCTATGTAACTGACCTCCTCTGGTTTGGGCGTTTCCAGAAGGGTCGCAGCATACTTTTGAGAGGCAAACACGCCGAACGCGATTTCCGTGATCTTCTTGTAGATCAGCGATGGCTCGCCATGGTTTGAGACCCGGACGGCAACGTCCACATCACCGCGCGCGACATTGCGATACTCGGGTTCAACCGAATACTCGATTGTGACATCTGGATGTGCCGCTGTGAATTTGGCAATCGTTTCGAGTATGATTGGCACGAAACCATCACCTGATGTCAGTCGGACAGTGCCTGAAAGCGTGCCAGTTTTAGCCCGGTTGACCAGATATTCCCGTTCAAGCTCGGCGGCCAGCCCTTCTGCAAGTACTGCAAGTCGTTTTCCAGCATCCGTAAGCGAACAGCCATCGACCCGTCTTTCCAGCAAGGGCGACCCGACACTTTGCTCAAACTTTGTGATCCGCCGCGACACAGTCGAAACGGCAAGATCAAGCTCCTGCGCGGCACCCAACATACTGCGCCTTCGCGAAATGGCGAGAAGCAGTCTCATATCATCCCAGTTTGTTGCATCTTGCATGATATTGCTTTCCGTACGTGCAAATCAATTTTACAACAATACACCTTCTACGCAAAGCAGAAACTCGTATCTCTTGCCTGAATTACAAACTGCCCTGCGCAATCAGTCGTTCTCTTCAAACACAGAAAGGCATGAACATGACGAAGGCAAAGACAGCAATTGTGACCGGCGCAACCAGTGGGATTGGTGCTGCCATATCGCGATCATTGGTCGCCCAAGGTTTCAACATCATGATGGCAGGGCGGAGGACAGAGAAACTCGAAGAACTTGCTGCCCAACTTGGTGAAACCGCAAAGTTCACCGCGACGGATGTCTCGAAACGAGACGATGTTCTATCGCTCGTTAACCAAGCAAACGATGCCTTTGGCCAAGTCGATGTTTTAATCAACAACGCGGGGATCATGCCGATATCCCTGTATTCGTCCCGCAAGGTCGATGATTGGGACAAGATGATCGATGTGAACCTGAAGGGTACTCTCTATGGAATCGACGCTGTTTTGCCCCAAATGATTGAGCGCCAGTCGGGCCACATCATCAATGTCGCCTCTATTGCAGGGCTTCAGACTGGCCCCGCTTTCGGTGTCTACTCGGCGACGAAGTCTGGTGTTAGGGTCCTGAGCGAAGGATTGCGGCAGGAGGTTGCAGCGCAAAACATCCGTGTGACGACTATTTCACCGGGGACAGTTGCAACTGAGCTTTTTGGCACCATCACGGACCCTGCCGTTCTAGACGTGCTTGGCCAGGGCCTCGGTTATCAGCCGATGTAACCCCAGAACATCGCCGATGCCGTCGTATTTACGTTGAACCAATCAGAGGCGGTTTGCATGGGCGAAATCGTGGTGCGCCCCACGGGCCAAGGTGCGATGAACTAAACACAGATTGCAGCGACGAGGCGCAAACACAGTGCTTCGTCTCTGCGGCCAGTAGAGCATGCCGCCATTCGTGCGCTGCGCAGCATTCAGCACTCTGTGCTCTCTTGGCACCTTCGCCGCGCTCGTTACAAAATGGCCGGTCTGGTAGACAAGGGCATTCATCGTATTTCGTACGAACTCAGCGAATGCGGACAAACCGCCATTTCGCTGTGCTTGCGCAAATTGCCGCTACATTGACAACATCGCGTCCCTGCAAACGATGAGGGGTTATGCCACCAGGCCGACGTTATGCACTTCCACGGTGGTGTGAGACACGTGTTTGATGTGATCCAACTTCGCTTTGTATTCAGAGACCGTCCTAGGTGCATCTGAGGTGATCGCCGCGATAACCGAGTAGTGCCCGGGACCGACCTGCCAGATATGTAGGTCGGTGACCCTGTCCGTACTGCTTTCGATGACTTCTCGCACTTCGGCCTCTATGTGCCCACCATCTGGAACACGATCTAGGAGCACGCCGCCAGCGTCTTTAATCAACCCCCAAGACCAGCGCGAAATGACAAGAGCTCCCACAATACCCATCACCGGGTCCGCCCAGAACCAACCATAGACCCGGCCTAAAAGCAGGGCGACGATCGCCAGAACGGATGTCAGGGCGTCTGCCAGTACATGCAAGTATGCCGCTCGTAGGTTGTTGTCTTGCTCCTGGCCATGGTGGTGATCGGGGTGCTGGTGACCGTATCCATGATGATGGTGATCATGATCATCGCGCAACAGCCATGCGCTTAGCAGGTTCACGACCAATCCGATCACCGCCACCAAAATCGCCTGGTCAAAGCTGATCGGAACGGGCTCAACAAGCCTTTGAAAGCTCTCCCACCCGATCAACACCGCGATTAGCGCCAGGATCACGGCACTGGCAAACCCTGCAAGATCGCCGACTTTGCCTGTGCCAAACGTGAAGGTCCGATTATTCGCGTTTTTTCGGGCAAAGCGATATGCAAGTACTGCAATCAGCATGGCCGCCGCATGTGTGGACATGTGCCACCCGTCGGCGATCAATGCCATCGAGCCAAACCAGTGACCCGCGGTGATCTCCACGACCATCATGCTGGCGGTCAGGGCGATGACCAACCAAACCCGTCGCTCGTTGCGCTCCTGATTGGCTCCAAGAAACACATGGTCATGTTCGAACGGTGCAACTGGTCTTTCGCGCATACCTCCGCCTTTTGGTACACTCGTGCCCATCATTTGAGATAGGATTTCAATATCTGGATCATCTCTTCGGCACCTTTCTCCCGCGCGGCATTGTCAGCGGCCTCAACAACATGGTTGCGCAGATGTTCTTCAAAGACTTCGTTTGTTAGGCCGGTCATGGCACCACGAATGGAGGCGATCTGACGCAGCACCTCAGTACAGCCAGCATCTGCTTCCAACGCACGTTCGACGCCTTCAACCTGGCCTTTGATCCGGCGCAGGCGAGCAATCAATTTGGAGTTGTCACGACTGAGATGACCCATATACCGTTCCTCATAATATAGCATAGGGGGGTATACTACATGATACAAAATATGCAAGGAACTTGACCGGAGCGGTCGTTCATCGATGCCGCAGCATCGGTCAACAAGGGCTCGAAACGGTCCTTCACTGCATCTGCGCTAGTCGCTTTCAAGCTCTCGTTTCGCGAGATTATGGCGCAGATGTCTCGCCTGATGCGTTCGCGCTGCTGCGGGGCATTTCATTTTTTGTGCCGCCAGCGGGGATATTTGGATCAAATCGGCGGGTCAGATTTGCGGTTATGATGTGCGAGGAGCAGGTTGGGATATAAAATTTCGCAAAATAATCACCCTGCGACAGATTATTCAGAGCTTTGCCTGTTGACGGCCCAGAAAGCCCAACCTAATGTCCGCCTCACACAAAGGAGCTGATGATGCCTTTCATTGTCGTACTAGTAGGAAAAAAGCGCATGGGCCGGTGAACCGGACACCCAAATGGGACCCCATGCGCCTCCGATATCCTCGGGGGCTTTTTTGTGTGTAAAAAAGAATGACGTCAGAGATGGAGCACAAAGCTATGACACGTCAAATGACCGGAGCGAAAATGGTTGTCCAAGCCCTGAAGGATCAGGGTGTGGATACGGTATTCGGATATCCCGGCGGCGCTGTGCTACCGATTTATGACGAGATCTTTCAGCAAAACGACATCAAGCATATCCTCGTGCGCCACGAGCAAGGCGCGACCCATGCCGCTGAAGGCTATGCACGTGCGACCGGCAAGCCCGGTGTCGTGCTGGTAACATCTGGTCCCGGTGCGACCAATGCAGTGACCGGCCTGACGGATGCGCTGATGGACAGCATTCCGATCATCGTTCTGACGGGGCAAGTGCCCACGTTCATGATCGGCTCGGACGCGTTTCAAGAGGCCGATACGGTGGGCATCACGCGGCCTTGCACCAAGCATAACTGGCTGGTGAAGGAGACGGATAATCTTTCTGGCGTGATCCATGAGGCGTTCCATGTGGCGACCTCGGGGCGGCCTGGGCCGGTGCTGGTTGATATTCCGAAGGACGTGCAATTTGCCAATGGCAGCTACACGCCGCCGGAGCAGGTGCAGACGCATTACAACCCACAGGTCAAAGGCGATATGGCCGAGATCGAAAAGCTGGTTGATCTGATGATGACCGCCAAGAAGCCGGTTTTCTATACTGGCGGTGGTGTCATCAATTCCGGTCTGGCGGCGACGCAGTTGCTGCGTGAGCTGGTGGCGGCCACGGATTTCCCGATCACCTCGACGCTGATGGGTCTGGGGTGCTACCCCGCGTCCGGCAAGAACTGGCTGGGCATGCTGGGCATGCACGGGCTTTATGAAGCCAATATGGCGATGCATGATTGCGATCTGATGATTAACGTCGGCGCGCGGTTTGATGACCGGATTACGGGGCGCATTGATGCGTTTAGCCCGAAGTCCAAGAAGGCGCATATCGATATTGACCCCTCGTCCATCAACAAGGTGATCCGCGTGGATGTCCCGATCCTGGGCGATATCGCGCATGTTCTGGAGGACGTGTTGCGGGTCTGGAAGGCCAAGGGGCGCAAGACCAACAAGGAAGGTCTGGCCAAGTGGTGGGATCAGATCAACGAATGGCGCAAGGTCGATTGCCTGAAGTTCAAGCAACAAGGCAAGACGATCAAACCGCAATATGCGTTGCAGCGTTTGGAAGAGCTGACCAAGGGCCATGACCGCTACATCACGACTGAGGTGGGCCAACACCAGATGTGGGCCGCGCAGTATCTGGGGTTCGAGGATCCCAACCGCTGGATGACCTCGGGCGGTCTGGGAACGATGGGGTATGGGACGCCTGCCTCCATCGGTGTGCAGGTGGCGCATCCCGAGAGCCTTGTGATTAACGTGGCTGGCGAGGCGTCGTGGCTGATGAACATGCAGGAGATGGGCACCGCCGTTCAATACCGCCTGCCCGTCAAGCAGTTCATCCTCAACAACGAGCGTCTGGGCATGGTCCGCCAGTGGCAAGAACTGCTGCATGGGGAGCGCTATTCGCACAGCTGGTCTGAAGCCCTGCCCGATTTCGTCAAGCTGGCCGAGGCGTTTGGCGCTAAGGGGATCCTTTGTGACAATGCCGATGATCTGGACGAGGCGATCAAGGAAATGCTGGCCTATGACGGTCCGGTGATCTTCGATTGTCTGGTTGAAAAGCACGAGAACTGCTTCCCGATGATCCCGTCTGGCAAGGCCCATAACGAAATGCTTCTGGGCGAGGCTGAAACCCAAGGCGCGATTGATGCCAAGGGGTCGGTGCTGGTGTAATTTCTTATCGACCCGAGGCTGATTGCGGCCTTGGGTCTTTCTCTGACGAGGACGACGGATATGTCCCCACTTAAGATCAAAAAGGGCTCCACGAGCCATTCCGCCTATAACCTACGGCCCACATTTAGCGACGTGCAGGAACGGCATACGCTGGCTGCGATTGTCGAGAACGAGCCGGGCGTGCTGGCGCGTGTCATAGGGCTGTTCTCGGGGCGTGGGTACAATATTGAAAGCCTCACGGTCGCTGAGGTGGATCACGAAGGGCATCTGTCGCGGATCACGATTGTAACGACGGGGACGCCTCAGGTGATCGTGCAGATCAAGGCGCAGTTGGGGCGGATCGTGTCGGTACATGAGGTGCATGACCTGACCGTTGAAGGCCCCGCGGTGGAGCGGGAACTGGCGATGTTCAAGGTTGCAGGCACGGGCGACAAGCGCATTGAAGCGTTGCGTCTGGCCGAGATTTTCCGCGCCAACGTCGTGGACAGCACGCTGGAAAGCTTTGTCTTTGAAATCACCGGTGATCCCAAGAAGATCGACGCCTTTGCCGATCTGATGCGGCCTTTGGGCCTGCAAGAGGTGGCCCGCACCGGCGTCGCGGCCTTGTCACGCGGCGCGCAGTAAAGCCGCCTCAGCCTAGGGGAACGCCTGCCTTTGCCAATCGTTTGAACGTCACGGGTGCAGCCTCCAGATCTGCGGGTAAAACCGCCTTGGTGAGCCGCGCAACATCGTAACCACGCAGGCGTGCCGCGACGGCGGTCTTTACCATATAGTAGGTGTCATCAAGGCCTGCGATGCCCTGCCCTTTTATCAGCAAGCGCGCGAGCCGCTTTGTGGACGGGATCGGCCATGCCTGACGCAAGGCAATCACGGGCTGGCCCTTTGCCTTGGCGCGCCTAACTTCGGCTTTGATCGCCTTGGCAGCACAGGTTTTGGTAGCCTGCATCAGCGGGCGCGACATCCAGATGACGTGATAAAGGCGATCTGATCCAGACATGATAGCCGACATGTCATCGTGACACGATCAATAGGGCTCAGAATACAAGAAAGGCCACACCATGGGGATGTGGCCTTTCAAGATCTGACCTACCGCCCCCCGCAAGAGGCAATCGGGCGACGGTCTGTCGGGAGGATCTTAGCCGTCCGTGACGGGCAGAACTGCAGCATCCTGAGCAGCCTGGAATTCATCCGCATCGATTGAGCCATCGCCATTGGCGTCCATCGCGGCGAAAAGATCTTCGCTCAGCGTGGGATATGCCACTTGAAGCTCTTCCATGCTCATCACGCCGTCGCCATCGGTGTCGATGTCGGATTGGGCGAAAGCTGTTGTGGAAAGTGCCAAAGCCGTCAGGCCAGCAAGTGTCAGGGTCATGGTTTTCATCTGCAAAACTCCTTGATTTGCATCTTGTTGATGAAGGGCGTGTTGTGCGCCTTCACAAGGATAAAGCCGCCAGAGCGATCATTATTCCCGCGCTTGGCCCCGCAGACGGACTGCGCGCGAGGGCTTGCCGATGCGGTGCGACACAATGCGCGAGGGGTCGCGCAAAAAGGCGGATTTAGCGGTTTTGGCGGGAATCCCCCAGCTTGCGAGGTCGAAACAGACCGCCATTTATATCACGCAAGCCTTACCAAGGAGACAGCCATGAACGTGCACAGCACCAAGTTTGAACAGGATATGGCCGCCCTCACACCTGATCTTGTGCGGCTGGCCCGGCATATCGGACGCGACGCGCAGGAAGCCGAAGACGTGGTACAGGACGTCTTGCTCAGCACCCTGCGAAGGTGCCGCGCCCGCGGACCGATTGAGGATCTGCGCCCCTACCTTCACGCCGCATTGCGCAATCGTCTACGGCGCCCGGCCGAAAAAGCCGAAGAAAGCGCCGTTGAACCCACCGCCCCCGGCGAGGCCGAAGACCGCCTGATGCTGCGCGATGTGCAAGCAGCCTTGGCGGATCTGCCCACCGATCAGGCCACAATCCTGCGCGCCTTCGCGGTTCAAGGCGAAAGCTACGCCCAGATCGCCACACGGCTTGGCCTGCCACAAGGCACGGTCATGTCCAAACTGGCCCGCGCCAGATCCCACCTGCGCGACGCGCTTGAGCTGCCCGATGGCACAGCGGTTGCCGCGCTGCTGACACCGCGCGACAGCTAAGCCGTAATACACTGCGTGAAGGCCGTGCGCCCTTCTTTCGCTTTTTTGAAATATCCTGGGGGTCTGGGGGCAAAGCCCCCAGCATCGCGATTTGGCGCAGCCAAAGCGCAAAACCTCTATTGCTGCATTGCAGCCAAGTCGCCTTCGGATGAAGCCCGTCAATGACAGCGCACGCGTTTCAGCGCTGCTGACCTTTCAGTGATTTGCTCCGCAATTCACTTATCGGGTGACGCGTTTCAGCTACGCTGAAAAGCTAAGAAAAAAGGGGAGCCATAAAGGCCCCCCTGTAAGTCTCGCCACTCAGGCTCATTCTGGTGTACCGCCCGGTTTCTGCCTGCGGCCTGAGCGTCGTCAGGGGCGAGCGCACCCGCCCCGGATAGCAGCACGTTTTAGCGCACTGTTACTTTTTTCGGTTCGGTCGCTGGGTCAGCGCCGACGCTGCTGCAGTTTTCGCAGCCTTTGAGGATTTCGGATTTCTGAGAACTTTAGATGCAGCAGATGCAGCTTTAGCGCTCGTTACCTCCGAATTCTTGCGTCGTGACATGATAATCACTCCTCTTTTCCACAGGCAGCTCGTGGATAAAAATGTATATCCCTGTATTTCCTGTGAGTTAGCAGCGCGTCATTGATCCCTATTCCGAACCGTGTTTCTCCTTCTTTCCATCGGCCCGCTTGGCCGAATAGCTTAGCCCTTTGCCCACGCTGTTTAGGCTTGGGGCAAGCGGGGAAGAGGTGGTACAACACTTCTTCCCCACTCCCAATTTCTTAACTGCAGCCGCTTGTGGCGCCGCAGGTATTGCACTTCATGCAGGTGCCGTTGCGCACGAGGGTGTAGT
>CAKZXZ010000236.1 GCA_937883775.1 uncultured Paracoccaceae bacterium | reverse complement strand
CCGTATCGGCGAGTTCTTTCATCGCCTCGGTCTCATAGGCGTTCAGGCGACAGCCAAGGGTCGAGAATATGGGCGCTTTGCGGTCCATGTCAGAGCGAGCCCAGAAAGGCTTCGGTGAGAGTGCCGTCAAAGACGTGCATCGTCGGGCCGGTCATCCAGACGCCATCTTCGCGCCGCTCGATGATGAGCCAACCGCCATCCACCTCCATCCGGACGCCGGCATCGGTCAGGCCGCGTGCATAGGCGGCGACCAGCGTGGCGCATGCGCCAGAGCCGCAGGCGAGCGTGATGCCGGTGCCCCTTTCCCAAACGCGCATGCGGATGTCGTCACGGGCGCGGATTTGGGCGAACTCGACATTGGTGCGTTCGGGGAAAAGCGGGTGCGTTTCGATCTGAGGACCGAGGGTGTCGACAGGCGCGGCTTCAGCGTCGTTCACGAAGAAGACGCAATGGGGGTTGCCCATGCCAACGGCCATCGGGGCGCCGTCGATGGGCAGGTGTGTGGGGTCGATGTCTTCAGCGAGCGGGATCTCGTTCCACGCCATCTGGGGCTGCCCCATGTTGACCGAAATCATCGTCCGGTCGCGGGTTGCTTCCAACAGGCCGCGTGGCGTGGTGAGCGTGAGGTGGTTGGAGCCGGTCTCGCTCAGGATAAACTCGGACACACAGCGGGTGGCGTTGCCGCACGCTGCGGCTTTAGAGCCGTCGCTGTTCCAGAAGGCCAGCCCGATATCTGTCGAATCGTGATCGGTGATCTCGGCCAGCTGATCGAAACCGACGCCATGGTGCCGATCTCCCAAAGCGGCGGCCAGCTCGCGCGTCATCACTGGCTCGCGGCCGCGCGAGTCGATGACAACGAAATCGTTGCCAAGGCCGTGCATCTTCATAAAACGCAGGCCTGTCTGGGGAGTCGGTCCATCCATGAGGCGCGATATAGACCCCATGCGACTTTTTTGAAAGGGAGCGCTGCGTTTAAGGGGTTGACCCCATAGGGGTGCTTTTCTAGATAAGCGCTTCGTGGGCCCTTAGCTCAGTTGGTAGAGCAACTGACTTTTAATCAGTGGGTCGCAGGTTCGAATCCTGCAGGGCTCACCACTTTTTACTATTATGCAGGAAGACACGTCTGAGTTCGCTTCGCACCCGCAAGGGTTGGCGATGCAGATCGCATATTTTGTAACGACTATCTGTTCAGGCTCGCGATGAGTTGGTGGAACTTCTCACCTTGAACGGCCACGTGGTTTCGCAGCACTTCAGCGGCCTTCTCGGCGTCACCTTCCTTAAGGGATTTCAGGATTTGCGAGTGCTCGTTCATTGATTGGTTCAAACGCCCCCGGAAACGGAGTTGAATTCTGCGGTATGCTCTGAGGCGGCTTTGGAGTTGTAGTGCCTGCTTTTCCAAGTAACTGTTCGCGGCGCCTTTGTAGATGATCTGGTGAAATGTCTCATTTTCCAGATAATACTGATCGTGATTGGTGTCTTCGATCGCTTGCTGACAACGGTCATTTGCTTCGCTCAAAGAAACAAGATCCTGATCTGTCATGCGCGTCGCGGCGAGACGCCCACAAACGGCTTCGATCTCGGCCATGGTTTCGAACATTTCCATCAATTCAACAGGGCCGGGCTGTCGGATGAACACGCCGCGCCGTGGGATTTGTTCTGCCATTCCGGACGTCACAAGAACTTGCAAAGCTTCACGAATTGGCGTGCGTGAGACATGAAACTGTTCTGCGAGCTTCAGTTCGTCCAAGCGTTCGCCATCCTGAAAATCGCCTGAAAAAACAAGCTGCTCAAGCGTGTCGGCAATCTGGTCTGCGCGTCTGATATTCATACACAATTGCTTATCTTGGCCACGTGTTAAATGCAATAAGGTAGTTATTGTATACAAGATGATTGACTTGTAATGCGAGCCGTGGAAGCTTGTGTGACGTTGGGTCAGTGCAAAACGCTGAGTCACACCTAGGGAGGAAAAAATGAAATTCGCAAAACTTACAGCCACAGCAATGGCAGCATGCCTTGCTCTTGGATCGGCTGCGAGCGCAGAGACATTGCGCCTTTCGCATCAGTGGTCGAACCAGGACGTCCGTCATCAGGTCGCCCAAATGGTTGCAGACGAAGTTGCAGCTGCCGACGTCGATCTTGAGATCCAGATCTTTGGATCAAAATCCCTGTTCAAACCACGCGAGCAGTATCGCCCCTTGAGCCGTGGTCAGCTGGATATGACCGTGCTGCCACTTAGCTACGCAGGGGGTCAGCAACCCGCCTATAACCTGACGCTGATGCCGGGCATGGTGAAAAATCATGACCACGCTGCGCGTTTGAGCGCGTCGCCGTTCATGGCGGCTTTGGAAAAGAAGATGGCCGACGATGATGTCATGGTCCTTGTGCACGGCTACCTTGCCGGGGGCTTTGTTGGCAAAGACAAGTGCATCACGGCGCCGGAAGACGTGCAAGGCCTGCAGACCCGTGCAGCGGGCAAGGCCTTTGAGCAGATGCTGGCAGGCGCTGGCGCGTCCATCGCTTCGATGGCGTCGTCTGAAATCTACAATGCCATGCAGACAGGTGTGTTGACGGCGGCAAACATCTCATCATCGTCATTCGTGTCCTACCGCATTTATGAGCAGGTCAGTTGCTATACGCCCGCAGGCGATGTTGCGCTTTGGTTCATGTATCAGCCGCTGCTGATGAACAAATCCCGCTTTGAAGGTCTGACCGAAGACCAGCAACAAGCGCTGCTGGGTGCGTCTGCAAAGGCACAAGCCTTCTATCTGGAAGAAGCCAAAAAGCAGGACGCCGCTTCCGAGCAGGTGTTCCGCGATGCTGGCGTTGAGATTGCCCAAATGTCAGCCGAGGACTTTGAGGCCTGGCGGGCACTGGCGCAAGAAACCTCTTATGCGCAGTTTGTTGCTGAAGTGGAGGGTGGTCAGGAACTGCTCGATATGGCGCTGGCCGTCGAATAACCTTTGCACGGAGGGGCCGCTGCGTTGATTGCGGCCCTTCCTCATCTCAGAACTGACCCAAGGACATCGCAATGGCGGGCCAAAGCATGGCCAGGATCGCGCAGACAGGGAATAACCCTTTTCTGCGGTTCGTGGCTGCACTCTCTACTCTTGCGGGCTGGTGCTCTGCCGCGATGATTGTCGCTGCCGTCGCGATCACCTGTCAGATGATCTTCATCCGGTTTGTCTTGAACGGATCAACCGTCTGGCAGACCGAGGCGGTGGTCTATCTGGCGATTGGCGCGACCCTGATCGGGTTGCCTTACGTGCAGCGTTTGCGCGGGCATGTGAACGTAGATTTGATCCCCATCGCACTGGGTCGCAAAGCGCGGTTCACACTGGCGATGTTCACGCTGTCGATGTCCATCATGATGGTCGCAATCATGCTGTGGTACTCTTACGAGTTTTGGCACCTCACATGGGAACGCAACTGGCGGTCAGACACTGTCTGGGGCGTTCGCCTTTGGATCCCCTATCTGGCGCTTCCGGTGGGTTTTGCATTGTTTTTGTTGCAGTTGATCGCAGACATGGTCGCAATCGTGCTGAAAATCGAAAAGCCTTTCGGCTTGGAGGACGCCTGATGGATCCGCTGACGCTTGGCGCGGTTGTCGCTCTCTGCACCATTTTTGTTCTTTTTTCGGGCGTTTCGGTGGCGTTGGGGCTGTTGATTGTCTCAACCGGTTTCATCCTGATGTTTGAGGGCATGCGGTCGCTTGAGCTGTTGCCGGAAATCCTTTTTGGCAAGCTTGATAACTTTGCGCTGCTGTCGATCCCGATGTTTATCATCATGGGGGCGTCGATTGCATCAACCCGCGCAGGAGCCGATCTTTATGAGGCGCTGGAGCGTTGGCTAACCCGGGTTCCGGGTGGCCTTGTCATCTCAAATCTTGGCGCCTGTGCCTTGTTTGCCGCCATGTCGGGCTCTAGCCCGGCAACCTGTGCCGCGATTGGCAAAATGGGTATCCCCGAGATGCGCAAGCGTGGCTATCCCGATGGTGTCGCGGCCGGTTCAATTGCGGCCGGTGGCACATTGGGGATCCTGATCCCGCCATCGGTGACGATGATTGTTTACGGCATCGCGACAGAGCAATCGATCGGGCGGTTGTTTCTTGCCGGTGTGATCCCCGGCCTGATGCTTGTTGGTCTTTTTATGATCTGGTCGCTTTATTCCACATGGAAATCCGGGGATCGCGCTTTGCTGGCCCAGGGAAATTACACATGGAAAGAAAGGTTCGAAATTCTACCGCGTGTCGTGCCGTTTCTTTTTATCATCATCGGCGTGCTTTACGCGATGTATGGCGGCGTCGCGACCCCGTCTGAAACGGCTGCGGTTGGCGCGTTGCTGTGTCTTTTGATCGCCATGATTATCTACAAGCTTTGGAACCCCAAAGACCTTTGGGTTGTCCTGCGCGACAGCACGAAGGAAAGCGTGATGATCTTGTTCATCATCGCTGCTGCCGGTGTGTTTTCCTACATGCTTTCCAGCCTTTTCATCACCCAGTCCATCGCGGCATGGATTGGCACGCTGGATGTGAATCCTTGGGTGCTTATGGCGGCGGTGAATGTCTTTTTGCTGATCGCCGGGTTCTTCCTGCCCCCGGTCGCCGTCATCCTGATGGCTGCTCCGATCCTGCTGCCGATCATCACGACGGCTGGGTTCGATCCGATCTGGTTTGCGGTCGTCCTGACGATCAATATGGAGATCGGATTGATCTCTCCGCCTGTGGGTCTGAACCTTTACGTCATCAACGGTATCGCGCCGGATATCTCGCTCAAGACCATTTTGAAGGGATCGCTGCCCTTTGTGGCGTGCATGGTGATTGCGATCATTCTTCTATGCTTCTTTCCGGGTCTTGCGACGTGGCTTCCCAATGCGGTGATGGGCGTGGCCATATGAGCTATTTCGGTGGGCTATTTTCAACGGTGTTTGAGCGACGGTTTGCGCGCGCGGTCTCGTCGGATGCAAAGGGGCGTGGGATCAATGAGCTTTGCCTGGAGCTTCTTGGTGCGCAAGGTGAGGTTTCAGGCAGTACGCTGGCGCGATTGATCCTCGATCAGTACGCAGGTGCAGACGAAACGGGCAAGCGCGCTTTTTTCCGGTTCATGATGTCGGATCTGGAGATTGATCCGATTGCCGTCGTTGAGAGCCTAAAAGACTACAAGGACGCGCCGTCCAAGCGCAGTTATCGCGCTTATGCACGGGCCAGTGAGCCCAAACGACAAGAGCTTTTGCGACGTCTCAATCAGGTGCATGGCGGAACGCAGCGGTTGGTCTCCATGCGCCAGGACCTTTTGCGGATGATGCATGACGATCCGACGCTTGAGCCTTTGGACGTGGATTTCGGGCACCTATTTCGGTCATGGTTCAATCGGGGGTTTCTGGAGTTGCGCCCGATCAACTGGTCAAGCCCTGCCGAGGTGTTGGAAAAGATCATTGCCTATGAGGCGGTGCATGCGATTGCCAGTTGGGATGACCTGCGCCGCAGGTTGCAGCCAACGGATCGGCGTTGCTTTGGGTTCTTCCACCCTGCGATGCCGGATGAGCCGCTTATCTTTGTCGAGGTGGCGCTGATCCAAGGGATACCAAACTCGATCCAGACCCTGCTGGTAGACGGGCGCGATCCAATTGATGCAGAAGATGCAGATACCGCCGTCTTCTATTCGATCTCTAATTGCCAGTCAGGGTTGGCGGGCGTTTCTTTCGGCAACTCGCTTATCAAACAGGTTGTTGCCGATCTTTCACAGGAATTGTCTGGGCTTAAGACATTTGTGACTCTGTCCCCGATCCCGGGTCTGGCCAAGTGGTTGGCTGCGACAGACGCTCCCGCGCTTGCGAACGCCTCTGTCGAGGCCCGGGCCGCGCATTACCTGCTGGAGGCAAAGCGGGAGGATCGACAGCCGCAAGACCCTGTCGCGCGCTTTCATCTGGGAAATGGCGCGGCCGTCTATGCGGTTCATGCAAACGCAGACACATCTGAGAATGGAATGACGCAATCGGGTGGCGTGATGGTCAATTATCTTTACGATTTGGCGCAAATCACGACGAACCATGAACGGTTTGTCACCGAAAAAACTGTTGCAGCATCACGTGAGGTGCGCGCGCTTAGTGCTTCTGTAACACCGGCCGCCTAAGGACGACTATGATGGCAAATCCTCTTTATGACACGCTGTTTGGACAGCACCATCAAAGTGCATCTGTGTTCTTGCAACTGCCCGATGGCGATATGCTGTCCTATGGGGCTTTTCTTGAGATGGCTGCGCAGTATGCAGGGCTTTTGTCGGATATTGGGCTCACGCCCGGAGACCGCGTTGCCGTGCAGGTTGGGAAATCACCGCAGGCCCTGGCCCTTTATGCGGCCTGCGTTCAGGCCGGTTTGGTGTTTCTTCCGCTCAATACAGCGTACACAGCCGACGAAGTCGCTTATTTTGTTGAAAATAGTGGCGCTGGTATCATGCTGTGCGATGAACGCGCCAAAAGCAGTCTTTCGCCAATTGCCGCGCGATGTGGGGCGCGGCTGGACACTTTGAATGCCGATGGCACGGGAAGTTTCGTGCAACAGGCCGCCGCTTTTCCAACGATGTTCGACACTGTGCCGCGTGCTGAAACTGATATTGCGGCGTTGCTTTACACGTCTGGGACCACAGGACGCTCAAAAGGTGCGATGTTGAGCCAAGGCAACCTGTTGTCCAACGCGGCGACCCTGCAAAGAGAGTGGCGTTTCACGTCGAAAGACGTTTTGCTGCACGCCCTTCCGATTTTTCATACGCATGGATTGTTCGTTGCGACCAACATCACGCTTCTGGCTGGTGGACAAATGATCTTTTTGCCGAAGTTCGATCTGGATCAGATGATCGGCGATATCCCTCGTGCGACGGCGATGATGGGTGTGCCGACTTTTTACACCCGACTGCTGTCTGACACGCGCTTTAGCAAGGATCTAACGGCGCATATGCGCTTGTTTGTGTCCGGCAGTGCGCCGCTTTTGGCGGAAACGCATCTTCGGTTTGAAGAGCGCACGGGTCACCGCATTCTTGAACGCTACGGCATGACGGAAACAAACATGAATACCTCGAACCCTTATGATGGCGAGCGGCGGGCCGGCACGGTTGGGTTTCCATTGCCGGATGTCGAGCTGAAGATCACAGACAGCCAAACCGGTGCGACCCTCCCACAAGGTGAGATCGGCCAGATCGAGGTGCGCGGTCCAAATGTATTTCAGGGCTATTGGCAGATGCCCGAGAAGACCGCTGAAGAACTGCGCGAGGATGGCTTTTTTATCACCGGTGATCTGGGCCAGATTGATGCGGACGGCTATGTGAGCATTGTTGGTCGGAACAAAGATCTCATTATTTCAGGTGGTTACAATATCTACCCCAAAGAGATCGAATTGCTGCTGGATGAACAAGATGGCGTGCTGGAAAGCGCGGTCATTGGGGTGCCGCATGCGGATTTTGGGGAAAGTGTTGTCGGCGTCCTTGTTCCAAAGTCAGATCAAAAGCTGGACCTAGAGGCGATCAAAACACGTATCAGCGGATCTCTTGCTCGTTTCAAACAGCCGCAAAAGCTTGTTGTCTTACCTGAACTGCCTCGCAACACGATGGGGAAAGTTCAAAAGAATGCACTCCGCGCGCAGTTCGCCAGTGCCTTTCATTAAACGCGGCCCAATGGCGATACCTATCTGTCCGGCATTCGAACAGGGGTTGTCAGCCTGGATTGACAACCTCTGACGTTGTTGTCAGCTTTTGCGCACACGCCCCCCTCTTGCATCAGAGCTTTTGGTCGCCGGATTTGATGATTCCGGTGGCTTCTAAGGACATATGAAGGAGAGACTGCATGAACGCCGCGATCGAGGGTTACCTGTTCTACGAGATTGCGGCGCTCCTGGTGCTGGCGGCAGGTGTTGGCTTTGTCGGCTTGATACTGCGCCAACCGCTTATCGTCAGCTTTATCGCGGTGGGTATTCTGGCGGGCCCCTCTGTCTTGAACATTGCCCGCTCGGACCAGCAGATTGATCTTTTGGCGGAGCTTGGGATCGCTGTCTTGCTGTTTCTTGTGGGCTTGAAGCTTGATTTCAATCTTGTGCGCACGTTGGGACCGGTGGCTTTGGTCACGGGTCTTGGGCAGGTTCTTTTCACGACGGTCTTTGGCTTTTTGATCGCGCTTGGTCTTGGCCTTGATCCGCGAACGGCGATCTATGTGGCGATTGCGCTGACGTTTTCGTCTACGATCATCATCGTTAAACTTCTGTCTGATAAGCGCGAGATTGACGCGCTGCATGGTCGGATCGCGCTTGGCTTTCTGATCGTGCAAGACATCGTCGTTGTCATCGCGATGATCTCGCTTTCGGCCATCGGTGTAGGCGCGGCAGCGGGTGGCGATGGTGCGCTTACAGATGTGTTGCGCGTGCTGGGCTACGGGCTTGGCATGCTGACTTTTGTGGTTGTGTTCATTCGGTATGTCGCAAATCCGCTTGTCACACGGCTGTCGCGCGCGCCAGAGCTTCTGGTCTCTTTTGCAATTGGCTGGGCCGCCCTTCTTGCAGCGGTTGGCCATTACCTTGGTTTTGGCAAGGAACTGGGTGGGCTGTTGGCAGGCGTTTCGCTGGCATCCACGCCGTTCCGGGAAGCCATCGCCGCGCGGTTGGCCTCGCTTCGGGATTTCCTTTTGCTTTTCTTCTTTATCGCGCTGGGCGCCTCGCTTGATCTTTCTGTGCTGGGCGCAAGCGTTGGGCCCGCCATTGTGCTGTCTTTGTTCGTGCTGATTGGCAATCCGCTGATCGTTCTGGTGATTATGGGAGCGATGGGATTTCGCAAGCGGACCGGTTTTTTGGCCGGGTTGACAGTTGCTCAGATCAGCGAGTTTTCGTTGATCTTCATGGCGATGGGTGTGTCCATCGGCCATGTCGCCGACGAAGCGCTGGGCCTTGTCACACTTGTCGGGCTCGTGACGATTGCAGCCTCTACCTACATGATTACGTTTTCGCATCAGATCTACACCGTCTTTGAGCCTGTCCTGGGCATTTTTGAGCGGCGCAGAACGGGCGCCGAGCCCAATAACGGCCCCGAAGCGGCGCAGCCGCATGATGTGATCCTGTTCGGCCTTGGGCGATACGGTTTGGGGATTGCGTCCGTGCTTCAGAAAAGCGGAAAGAACATCCTAGGCGTCGATTTCAGCCCAGACGCGGTGCGCAACGCGCGGCGGCGCGGTTATGATACCGTTTTCGGCGACGCGACGGATCCAGAGTTTCTGGCGCATCTGCCGCTGCAACAAGCGGAATGGTTGGTTCTTGCGGTTCCGGAACATGATACCGGGCTAAGCCATGACGATCCCCGCCATGCGCTTTTGCGCGCAGTGCGGGATATTGGGTTTCCTGGGAAGGTTGCGGTCGCGGCGCATAGTGAAACATCCGCTGAAACGCTTAAGCCTTTACAAGCGGATCTTGTGCTTTTGCCATATCGCGATGCGGCCATTGCAGCGGCGCGCATGATTTCAGGCGTTGAAACTGCCCCACAGACCGCAGCAGAGGACCCGGACGGTCAAAAGGAGCTTCCCGCGTGATCGCCATACTGTGCCAGGCTGGCCGCCTTTGCCACTAGGTGCCCTTGCCAGCCAGAGAGAGGAACGCGGTTCGCACCGCATCTACCAAGTCTTGTGAGGCATGCGCGTTCGACAGGATGGTTCGGCGTATGGTTGGCAGTCTGGGAAAGCCGTCTCTCTCAGCAAGTATTCTCATGCGATCTGTCACGACGCGCTCGGGGACGATGGATACGGCCAAGCCAGCTTGGACTGCGGAACAGACACTGGCAAAGCTGCTGCTTGAGAATGCGATGCGATAGGGTTTTCCTGCCGCGTCCAAGGCTGTTTGGGGAATTTGGCGCCACCAGCAATCACGGTCCAGAAGGGCAAGGGGAATACACTCGAACGCAGCGCCCTTGCGTGTGCTGGCCGTGACCCAGACGATGTTTTCTTCGTAAAGCGGATCCCCCGCCCCATAGGTTGGCCCTGATTTTACAGCGATATCCAGATCGTCGCGGGCAATAGCTTTTTCAAAATCATGCGTGCAGCCTGAGGTGATGCGGACTTCGACGCCGGGATGTGTTTGCGCGAATGTGCCCAGCAAATGCTCAAGTCGGCCATCCTCGAAATCGTCCGGCACACCGATGCGAATGGTGCCAGACAGGGCGTCGTTGAACATTGACGTCAACGCGCCCAGTTCGCGCAGTGTTGTACGTGCCTGCGGCAGGAAGCGTTCCCCCTGTTCGGTCAGGATCATGCCCCGCGCTGCGCGCTCAAACAACGCTACGCCGACTGTCGCCTCGAGGTTTTTGAGCTGTGCGCTGACGGCAGACTGGGTTTTATGCAGACGTCCGGATGCGGCCGTTAGATTGCCCAAATCAGCAATCGTCAGGAAGGCGCGGAGTTGATCTGTCGTTACCATAGCGTTCGAAAATTTCGATGTTTGATATAAATTACTTTCGTTTTTCACGATGACATTATCGCGCTAATCCAAGCCCAGCAATCGCGACTGGAACCGCCTTATGGACTTTTTGGAAATCGCCCTTTTGGTAGGCATCGGCGTGATTGCAGGCGGTTGGAACGCCATTGCAGGCGGAGCCACGCTTTTTTCTTTTCCGGTCTTGATGGCGGTCGGATTGCCGCCTGTCGTTGCAAACGCCACCAACTTCCTTGCGTTGGCACCCGCCAACCTGTTTGCGTTGCCGCCCTACCTTGATGAGTTGCGCAGGATCGGCCGCAGGTTGATTCCCATCCTGCTTTATTCCGGGGCGGGAGCTGTTATCGGCTCATTATTGCTGATCTTTTCGGATCCGGCGTTTTTTGATGTGTTGATCCCATTTCTTCTGCTTGCGGCCACCGCTCTTTTCGTTCTGGGAGACCGCTTGCGTGCAGCGTTGTTGGCAATGGCGGGCGAAGCCGGGGGCGACCGGATCGTATATGCAGCGCTTTTTGCGGTCTCAATCTATGGTGGCTATTTCGGAGCGGGCGTCGGTGTCATCCTGTTGGCGTTGGGTCAGCTTCTTGGCTATCGCGATTTTCATGTGGCCAATGCAATCAAGAATGCCACCGCGACAAGTTTTACGTTCATCAGTATTATTCTTTTTGGTCTCAGTGGGTTGATTGCGTGGCCTGAGGCCATCACGATGATGTTTGGGAGCGCGATTGGCGGCTATTTCGGCGGCAAGCTGGCAAAGCGTGTTAACCAAAAGCTGTTGCGCGGGGCAGTAACGGGTTTTGGCCTGATCCTGTCAGCTGTCTATTTCTATCGGGTCTTTCTTTAGACAGGGTACTCTGCGCCAGCGTGCTTATGCACCCACGACAGGCTGAATAGATTTATCTTTTGGCCGTCTTCGCAGCCCTCGAAAGTTCAAGCTGATACGGACCAGCCGCATCTGATTTTCTGTCAAATCGGAAGGTTGGATCACGGGCGACGTGCGAGGCTTCTTCAAGATTGTAGACCGAAACCCTTTAATCTCTTAGCGTATCTGGAGATTGGCGGTCTCGGGCAGGTTCCCACATGAGTGCCCCACTGTTGAGGTGCCTTTCTTAAAAAAACATAAAACAGGGACAGACCCATGAAACTAGTGATCGGCCTTGATGGCCAAAGCTCGGGGGACAAAGCCCTCGCATTCGCCAAAAATCTGGCGGCCTGCACGAAAGATTGCGAGTTGATCGTGATCTACGTGATTGAGTGGTCGCCATTTTCCTTCCAGACCGCGGAAGAGAACGCGCAGAGACACAAACGGCGCGAGGAGGAAATCTCCATCGCGATGGAACGCGTGGTTAATCCTGCGGTGGCATCCCTGACCGAGGCTGGATTGTCAGCCCGGGCGATGGTGCGCCACGGTGATGTGGCCGACACGATTGATGATATTGCCCACAGCGAAGGCGCAAGCCAGATCATCGTTGCACGCACAAGTGCAGGCGGTTTGACCTCGCGCCTGTTCGGCAGCTCAACAGCAAACCTTGTGATGAACGCACGCGTTCCCGTCACTGTCGTCGCATAAGGACTGGTAAAAATGAAAAAGACATATTCGATATTCCTCGCGTTCGCTGCATTTGTCGCTATTGCGTTGCCTGCGCATGCTCAGGACCCCGCACAGTCTTTGGACGCCCGCGTGAACGAGGCTTTTGCCAATTTCACAGGTCCTTTCGTCAGCTTTATCTTCGCGCCTATTCCCGGCACCGACTTTCCATGGATCGTCATGTGGCTGGTTGTCGGTGCGACTGTTTTCACAATCTACTTTGCAGCTGTGCAGTTTCGCTTTTTTGGCCATGCGATTGGTTTGGTCAAAGGGGATTATTCCGACCCTAATGACGCAGGCGAGGTAAGCCACTTTCAAGCGCTTGCAACGGCTCTGTCGGGAACTGTCGGTCTTGGTAACATCGCAGGTGTTGCGGTTGCGGTCGGTATTGGTGGGCCGGGTGCCACATTCTGGATGATCCTTGCCGGTCTTCTGGGCATGGCCTCGAAGTTCACCGAATGCACGCTGGGTGTGAAATACCGCAACGAATACCCTGACGGGACCGTCTCTGGTGGCCCGATGTATTACATCTCGAAGGGTTTTGACGAACTGGGCTTGCCGGGCGGCAAGATCCTAGCGGTTCTCTTTTCAGTTTTTTGTATCCTTGGTGCGCTTGGTGGCGGGAATATGTTCCAAGCCAATCAGGCCCATGTGCAGATCACGCAGATCACGGGTGAGTATCCAGGGTGGATCACGGGCGTCATCTTTGCGGCGGTGGCCTTTGCTGTGATCGTCGGCGGGATCAAGTCCATTGCCAAGGTCACTGAAAAAGTTGTGCCGTTCATGGGCATTATGTATGTCGGCGCGGCGCTTATTGTTCTGATCGTGAACTACGACATGATCGGTTGGGCCTTTGGACAGATCTTTGCCGGCGCCTTTACCGGGCTGGGGGTTGCAGGGGGCTTTGTCGGCGCGCTGATCCAAGGCTTCAAGCGGGCTGCGTTTTCAAACGAAGCGGGCGTGGGGTCGGCTGCGATTGCACACTCGGCGGTGAAGACCAAGGAACCGATCACCGAAGGCTTTGTTTCGTTGCTTGAGCCGCTGATCGACACGGTTGTGATTTGCACGATGACTGCCTTGGTCATCATCATCTCCCAGCAGCTGATTATCGACGAGACAACCGGCAATTACATGCTCAACGAGGCTGGTACTGCGATTGCTACGGTTGGCGATACGGGGGGTGTTGCGCTGACGTCTGCAGCGTTTGGCTCAGCGATCAGCTGGTTCCCCTTTGTGCTGGTTATTGCGGTCGTCCTGTTCGCGTTCTCGACGATGATCTCGTGGTCTTACTACGGCCTCAAGGCGTGGACGTATCTGTTTGGCGAAGGCAAGACGACAGAGCTGATTTTCAAGATCATCTTCTGCGTCTTCATCGTGATTGGTGCGGCAGCAAGCCTTGGGCCCGTGATCGACTTTTCGGATGCGGCCATCTTTGCGATGGCGGTCGTCAATATCTTCTGTCTCTACTTCCTGATGAAAGTGGTGCGCAAAGAGTTGAACTCCTACAGCGCGCGTCTGAAATCAGGTGAGATCAAGAAGTTCTCGCACTAGGCGTGTCAGCTATGACAAGATGGGGCCGCTCTGATAAAGGGCGGCCCTTTCGTGTTAGAGGTCCAAGATCAATCGTGCGATTCCAATTGCGGCCTCTGACTGGTCGGCCTCTTTTGGTTCAATACCCAGAACGCGTGCCCGGATTTGTGTCCAGGTCTGGTTTTGGGCGCCGCCACCTGCTGTGAACAACTGCGATGGCGCGCTGCCGCCACGATTTTGTATGGCCTCATAACACTGCGCCTCGATCCGGGCGATGCTTTCCAGAAGGCCGTGCAGAAACGCGACATCGCTGTCGGGGCGCGGTGTTAGAACTGGCGCATGGTTCGGGTCGTTCACCGGGAACCGTTCGCCGGGTTTTGTCAGCGGATAGTAATTCAGCGGGCTGGGTTGTGTTGGATCGATCTGTGCGGACAGCTTTGCCAGATCTTGTGGTGTGAACAGCTGGGCCAGAACGCCACCGCCAGAGTTTGAAGCTCCGCCAACCAGCCAAAACCTCCCAAGCTTATGTGCATAAAGCCCGACAGATGGATCATCGATCCGCGTTTCGCTGAGCAGCTTGATCGCCAGTGTCGTGCCAAGCGAGGTCACCGCAGCGCCGGACACAAGCGGAGCGGCGGCAAGAAACGCAGCGATGCTGTCGGTGGTGCCAGTATGGACAATTGCAGCGGGCGAAAAGCCCAATTGCTTTGCCATGTCAGGCGCAATTGGGCCGATAGGTGCGCCCGCTGGTTCGACCTTTGGCAAAAGCGAAAGATCGAAGCCCGTCTGCGCAAACCAATCCGGCCATGTGCCGGTTTCAGGATCAAACCCCAGCTTGAGCGTGTTGTTATGATCGCTGACGCCGCCTGTGCCGCGCAGCTTTGCAATGACGAAATCGGCTTGATGCAGCAGATGGCTGGCACGTTTTCCCGTGTCTTGGGATTGCAGCCTCAAAGCCCGTGCAAGGGCAGAGTTTGACCCTTGGGTGATATGAACCTCAGGTGCGTGCTGCGCGATGCGCTTGGCTTCGCCATCGAAGCCTGTTGAGTTATACATTAGCGCGCGGGTTACGGGTTTTACGTTGGCGTCCGTCAGCACCATCGTCCCCGATGTGCCATCAACGCCGATATGCGCCACGTCGCCAAGGCTATGCCCGATCTTCTGGAGTGCAATGCCCTGGCTGGCGATGCAGCTTTCTACAGCACGCCACCACGCCATTGCATCAATATGTTTGGTATCTTGTGGCTCATGCGGGGCGCGGGCAGTGCTGAGAAGCGCACCGCTTTCATCCAGCACCGCAGTTCGGATGCCAGAGGTGCCGATATCTATGCCAAGGCTCAGGCCCGTCATGACCGGGCAGCAAGCGCTTGGCGGTATTTCTCGGCATCCCAGTTTAGCAGTTCTGCCTCGGCGTCATTGCCAATTGCTGCAACGCTCCAGTCGGCGGGCAGTCTTGCAAGACAATCTGAAAGGCAGCGCACCATGGCGCGTTGTGACGAGGTCGCCCCGTTGCGCAGGTAAAGCCCCTCATGTGCCATCAGGATCGCAGGCGGGCTGCCGTCATGATCGGACGCGGGCAGCGCTGGGCCCAGAAACACGACATGGTCCGGGTAATAGGATCCGGCGCCCGCCAGCTCACAAGCGCGCGTATCATACGCGATCCAGCTTTCGGCAAGCCGTTCAAAGCCAAGCTTATCGGGGCCGTTAGGAGCGGACTTCGCGCTTTGCTCTGGCATGGCAAGCCTGGTTTCAACATCGTCCATAATCGCGGCGACCTCTTCGACGGTGGCGCCGCAGCAGATCAGACCGTGGTTTTCGAGTACGATGATCTGTGTCTTGTCCGTTGCTCTGGCCAAAATCTCGCGCGTTAGCGGCAGCCCCGGTTTGGCGTAAGGAACAAAGACGACCGGCAATCCGGCCAGCTTTTGCGCGGCGATCTTGCGCCCTTCCGGGCTGATTGCGTGAACAAGCGTGGCGATCGAATGCGTGTGTGCGACGACAGCCCAATCGAGGGCGGCGTGAAAGGTCGTTTCGATAGAGGGGCGCAGCGTATTGGACGGATCCAACACCGTTGTCTTGCAGCTGCCATCGCCGCTGCCAGCTGCTTCGGCTTTGGCGGCTGCACGATCAACAGCGACAAAGATCGGGTCCGTCTCGGCATCGGCAAGTTCGGTGCCCGAGGCTTTGATCCACATGACATCACCAGACTTGATTGAAGTGTTTCCGCCCGGTCCCTGAACGCGCAAAGGGTCTTGACCAAGGCGTGCCGAAAGCGCGCGGAATGCGGGGGTGAGCAGGGCGTCCATGGACTTACCTCAAATCGGGAAGGGAATAATCAGGTGGTGGCATCGCAGTCGCATTGGCCAATTGGGCAATGTCGTCTGCCTGATGACCGGCGCGAATATCGGGTGCGTGGATGCCGGCCTGGATCAGCAAGCTGTGCCAACCAGCGGTTTGAGCGCCCAGAATATCGTGATGTAGGCTGTCTCCGATCATCAGAATGCGATCAGGGGTGCAGTTCAGCGTGGTTTCAATCGCCTTGAAGATCGACGGGTAGGGCTTACCGAAAAGATGCACTTCGCCACCCACTTCGCGATAGCGCTGGGCCAGCGCGCCCGGGGACATGACATAGGTGCCCCCACCACGCGGCGACACGAAATCCGGATTAGAGCAATAAAGCGGTAAAGCACGATCAAATGCGGTTTGCAGTTGCGCGCCATAGGCATCCGGCTCGCTCCCATCGGGCAAACCCATAAGCAAAATCGCTTCGGCGTCTTGGGGTCTATCGACCAGTGTGATCGGCAAGCCCTGCGCCCAGAACGCCGCGTCGCCGGGGCGTGCCTCTATCGGATACAGCGTCGTTTGCTGAGCAGCCCCCGAGGCAAATTGCAACCAAAGCGCCTCGCCCGAGGTCATGACGCAATCGAGCGTGTCGGTGTCAAACCCCATCGCCGCAATGCGTTCCACATTCAAACCGGCGCGTTTGCCCGAATTGGACAGGACCCCGATCTTCGCAGCGCTGTCACGCAGGACATCAAGGGCCGTAAGAGCGGAGGGATAGGGCGCACTGCCGTCGTGCAGCACGCCCCATTGATCGAGAACGATGGCATCAAACTTGGTGGCGATATCGCCAATGCTGTCGATCAGCCGTGTCATGCGATCAGGGATCGGGTGTTGGTGGAACAAGACCTGCGATGTAGGCCTCGGCCTCTTCCTTGGTCAGGGCCGGAGCAGATTTGTCAGCCATACCGGTGGGCATATCGCCAAAATAGAACTGATATCCTGGGATCACCTGACGCCGCTTGCGCAGGGGCATCCCTTCGTAAGGAAAGACGTCCGAGCGTGCGTTGGCGACCTTGTCGTGGCATGCAAGAATATAGTCCGCACGTTTGTCGAGCTCTTCGACCGATTTCCATCCTTCGTATGAATTCACAAATCGTGCCGGAACCCAGTAGCGCCACATTTCGGAGGGGTTCGGTTCCATATTGCGTTCCTGGAAGATCGCGTCACCGGCAACGACGATATCGCCTGCGCTGGTTTCGACCGTCACTGCCATATGCCCAACAGAGTGGCCGGGTGTGTGGAACATTGTGATGCCGGGAAAAATCTCTGTCTCTTGATCCACGGCTTCGAAGACGCATCCAGCGTAAGCTGGCTCAATATCAAGGATGCCGCATTCGTAGGTGCGATAATACAAGGGCAGCGGATTGTAGGCCATTTCGATTTCGGCTTTGGGGGCGATATAGCGGGCATTCTTGAATTGCTTCATGTTCTGCACGTGATCCCAGTGCAGGTGCGTAAAGACAATTGCATCGATTTCGTCGGGATGAACGCCCAGTTTTTGTTCAAGATGCTCGTGGACCTGAAGGCAGCCGCGCTTGTCGCATTTGTGGTGATACTTGGTCGCACGCTCTTCATCGCACAAACCGGTGTCGATCAGGATTTTATGCTCACCCGTGTCGATATAGTGGCAATAGACAGGGTTCCAGATCTTTTGGCCGGCTGGGCCTTTCCAGAAGATGTAAGTGCCCAGATCAGCTTCAAGCCAGCCTGTATTGATCGGATAAATTTTTGTCTCTGCAACGCCCATGATGTCCTCCAGATGTGAGTCATCACGTTTGTATACAAAAATTACTTTCTGTCCACAGCGGCAATAGAATTTTCTGATTTTTCGAGTATCGGATCAGCTATTTACAGCCAGAACCCGCATGAAGCTTTCGGTCATGTGCTCGCGCATACCATCAACAGCGACCTGACTGTCGCCTGAAAAGATCTTGGCCAGAAGCACTTCGTGATTTTCAACCGAGGCCATCAGATCGGCCCGCGTTTCTAACTTTTTTGCGCGGAAAGGGCCTGTCTTGCGGCGAAAGTCAGAGGCTAGTTCGAAGATGTACGGGTTCTCTGTGGCGCGATAGATTGAAAGGTGAAGCGCCTCGTTCGCGCGAATGTAGGCGACGCGATCATTCGCTTTGGCTGCGGCTTTGCAATTGGCCTGCGCTGTCTCTATCTCGGCGCGTGCCAGAAGCGTAAGCCTTTGATTTGCAAGGCGTGCGCAGATGCTTTCGATCTCTTGCATCGCTTCAAACATTTGCGCAAGCTCTTCGCGCGAATACTGCGCGACACGAACGCCGCGCTTTTCGCCGACGACCAACACGCCCTGCGCAGTCAGTCTGCTCAGCGCTTCGCGGATGGGTGTTCTGGAAACGCCAAACCTTTGGGCGAGCTTTGTCTCGTCCAATCGCTCGCCAGGTTGCAATGCACCGGCAGCGATATCATCGAGCAATACGCTTTCGATTTTTTGTCCGGTCGATTCGCGTTGCGTGGCGCTTTGACGGTCCATATCTTGGGTCCTACCTTGGCTACTGCCTTTGTCCGTAGCACGGTATCACGCACAAAACTACCGAAACTCGTAAAAATGGATATTTTTGGTTGATTTTGTATACAAACTGCTGTTCCTTCGAGCGTAACGAGGGGGAGACAGCGGCGCATGCCCGAAATACGACTACAGCATTTGCGTAAGGATTATGGCGCATTGACCGTCATCGAAGATCTCAACCTAGAGATGGCCGATGGCGAATTTACCGTGCTGGTTGGCCCGTCTGGATGCGGTAAATCAACCACCCTGCGAATGATTGCGGGGTTGGAAAGTGTTACGGGCGGCCAGATTATGATTGGCGACCGCGATGTTTCCCATCTTGAGCCCAAAGAGCGGGATCTGGCGATGGTGTTCCAGGACTACGCCCTTTACCCCCATATGAACGTTGCAAAGAACATGTCGTTTGCCTTGCGTCTTGCGCGGATGAACAAGTCGGACATCGAAACGCGGGTCAAAGAGGTGGCTGCGACGCTTGATCTGACGGCTTATCTTGATCGTAAGCCTGCGGAATTGTCGGGCGGCCAGCGTCAGCGCGTTGCGATGGGGCGGGCTCTGGTTCGGGACGCCGGTACGTTCTTATTCGACGAGCCGCTTTCAAACCTTGATGCGAAATTACGCGGGCAGATGCGGGCTGAACTTGCGCTGATGTCCCAGCGGATCAAGAAGAACATGATCTATGTGACCCACGATCAGGTCGAAGCAATGACGTTGGGCGACAAGATCGTGGTGATGAAGTTTGGCGAGATCATGCAGGCCGGGTCGCCCGAAGAGCTTTACCGCAATCCGGCAAACAAATTCGTTGCCGGATTTATCGGGTCGCCGACCATGAACTTCCTGAACGCTGAACTTGTCGATGAGGGTGGCGCGTTGCAAGCCAAAGGTGAGGGGTTTTCGATCCCGCTGCCGGATGCGCGCAAGGGTACCTTGCAGGCGCATAAAGATCGCAAGGTTCACCTTGGGATTCGGCCCTCAAGCTTTGTCGAAGGCGCAGGCGGGCTGAAAATGCCGATTATTCTGTCTGAATATATTGGCGCGCAGTCGGTTCTGATTTCAGAGATGGGTGGCCAGCGCGTTGCCATCGAAGTCAGCACGGTTGCGCCGATCCGGTCTGGGGAAGAGCGTGAATTTATGGTGCAGGGAGATGAAGTCCATCTCTTTGATCCAAAAACAGAAGCTGCGCTTTAGCGTGGCCAGAAAACAGTCGCTTTTGCGACGGAACAACCATCTGGGAGGATGATTATGACAACAAGCAAAACGAAAGTATGGTCTGCTGCAATCGCGGTGAGCCTTAGCTACACGGGGGCCGCCTTTGCTGACGGCCATACCGCCGACGTCTACGCGCCTTACGCGGGCACGACGCTGGTCGTGAATTTCCCCGCACACCCGCATTACAACGCGGTGTTGGATGTGCTGCCCGAGTTTACAGAGCAAACCGGTATCGAAGTCGAAGTTGACCAACTGCAGTACTTGAAAATGCGCGAGCGTCAGACGCGTGAGCTGACCAAGGATTACCGCGATCACGCTCTTATCTCGTATGTGCTCTTCTCGAAAGCAGATTACGTTTTCGCCGATCAGCTTGAGAATCTGGCCAAGTACTTCATGAACCCGAAGCTGGCGGATCCGAACTATGACGCAGGCGATCTGATTGATGGCTATGTGGCCAATATTGGTATTGCTGGCGGTGAGAAGGGCTATCTGCCCGGTCCGACGGGATCGCTTTTTGGTATTCCGTTCGGTTCTGAGACGTCGGTACTGGCGTATCGCAAGGATATCTTTGAAAAGCACGGCATCGACGTGCCGCAGAACTATGACCAATTGCTCGAAGTGGCGTGCCAAATCCCCGAGCTTGAGCCGGGTGTAGGCGGAATGGCATCGCGCGCAGCGTCCGGTCACCAGGCGAGCCACGCTTTCCTGCTGCATCTTGCGCCGCTAGGCGGCCGCGTCTTTGACGCCGAGTGGAATCCGATCATCAACAGCGCCGAAGGTGTTGCTGCTGCGAATGCGCTGAAGACAATCGTCGACTGTGGCCCAGAGGGCGGCACGACGTTCGGTCCGGCTGAGGCGGCTGCTGCCTTCCAGCAAGGCCAAGCTGCGATGTTCATGGATTCAATCGCGTTTGCGGCTGGCTTTGAAGATCCTTCGAAATCGACCGTTGTTGGCAATGTCGGTTATGCCTTGCACCCTGAAGGTGTGCGCCGCGGTAGCCAGACAGGTGGTTTTGGTATTGGTATCCCCTCCAATGCGCAAAACAAGGAAGCTGCATTCTTGCTGATGCAGTGGCTCACCAGCAAAGAGCAGGACCTTGCGATTGCACTTGCCGGCGGTAACCCTTCGCGCTTCTCGACTTATGAGAACGCGGAACTGAATGCGAAATATCCGTACTCGGCTACCTTTGGCGAAGCGTTGAAGTATGCCGATCCGGACTGGCGTCCGATCATCCCAACCTGGGGTGCCATCAACGCCGATATCGGCACCACGATGAGCCAGGTTCTGACCGAAGGCCTGGATCCGCAGGAAGCGCTTGACGGCGTCGCCGAGCGCGCACGCGCGATTATGGATGAAGCCGGCTACTATACCTGGCAGTAACCTCCCAGTTCGGGCTGGCGCGCGTTGTGCTGGCCCGACACTTTGACAGCCCCCCACTACCAAAGGCCTCGGTCTCATGAGTATTGCCAGCACAAATCGCCTGACACCGTACCTGTTTTTGGCACCAGCGGGTCTGGTTCTTGCCTTCGCGCTGTTTTACCCGATTTGCTACATGATCTACGCCAGCTTCTTGGACTGGAACCCCAGTCAGCGGATCGGCGAGGCGGATTTTGTCGGGTTGCGCAATTACTTCAAATTGTTCGGTGACGACGCTTTCCGCGAAAGCATGGGCGTCACTCTGAAATTCGCTGCGGTCGTTGTCACGATTGAGATGTTCCTTGGCGTTGGTCTGGCTTTGCTGCTGGATCGCAACATTCGCGGGATGTCGGTTCTGCGGACGCTCTTTATTCTGCCGATGATGATTGCCCCAATCGTTGTTGGTTTGATGTGGCGCTATATGTACCATCCGACCGTCGGCATATTTAATAAGACCCTGAAATCATGGGGCTATGAAGGTATACCGTGGTTATCGGACGGGTCTTGGGCTTTTGCATCGGTTGTGATTGCCGATGTCTGGCAATGGACGCCGTTTATCTTCATCCTATCGCTTGCCGCGCTTCAATCGTTGCCCTCTTCTGCGCTTGAGGCCAGTAAGATCGATGGCGCGACGGGGTGGCAACAAATCATCTACATCAAGTTGCCGCTGATGCTTCCGGTGCTGATCGTGACCTTACTTTTACGCCTGATCGACAGCTTCAAGGTGCTCGAGGTTATCCTTGTGATGACCAATGGCGGGCCTGGTCTTTCGACGGAAATCCTGTCTCTTAGGATCAACCGAACCGCTTCTGAATTCCGCGAATTGGGCGAAGCAGCGGCGATGTCGAACCTTTTGTTGATCGTCTTGCTGATCCTGACCTTCACAATGTTCATTTACAACAAAGCCCAAGAGGTCCGTGCCGCCCGGATGCGCGCGGCGGAGGAAGAGGCATGAGCACGCAGACGTACGACCGGCAAAACCCGGCCTTTTATGCGCTGCTGATTGCGCTTGTGGTCATGGCTATTGGGCCGATCTACCTGATGCTGGTGACATCGCTAAAGCTGAACGTGGACATCATGTCTGACAGCTCAAGCCTGTTGTTTATGCCGACGCTCAGGAATTATGAAACCGCCCTTTGCGATTTTCTATGGTACGAGCCCGAGCATCTGCGCCGTTGCGATCCAACCTTTGGCCGCGCCCTCACGAATTCGCTCATTATCGGGCTTGTGTCGACGGCGATCACTTTGGTGATTGGTACGATGGCGGCCTATGCGCTGGTGCGGTTTCGGTTCATGGGCCGGGACGTTGTGTCGATCTGGACTTTGATGATGCGGATGGTCCCGCCGGCAGTTCTGCTGGTGCCTGTCTTTGGCATCTGGACGTTTCAGTTTGGCATTGATGGCACCCGAGGCGGGATCATTCTGGTTTATGTCGCGTTGAACCTGCCGTTCGTGATCTGGATCTTGCAAAGCTTTATTGTCCAAGTGCCCATCCAGCTGGAAGAGGCCGCGCGGATGGACGGCGCTGGCCCCTTTCAGGTCTTTTTCCTTGTGGTGCTTCCGCTCATCAAGCCAGGCATTGCAGCTGCCTCAATTTTCACCTTCCGCGTGGCGTGGAATGAGTTCTTGCTGGCCAACGCGCTGGCAGACCGCAACAGCCGTACTGTGCCCGTGACCATTGTGAACAGCCTGACCGAGTTTGACATCGACTGGGGTGTTATCATGGCAACCGGGATGCTTTTGGCGATCCCACCGATCATTTTCACGTTCGTTGCCAGTCGACAGATCATCACCGGCATGACCGCAGGAGCCGTGAAAGGCTGATGTCGGTCCTGCTTCTGGCGACGTTTGATACCAAGCAGGAAGAGGCCGACTACCTGATCGCTGCTCTCAGCGCGCAAGGTGTCGCGGTTGAGACCTGCGATATCTCGCTGCAGGCAGGGGGCGCGCAATGGTCGCCAGAGGACAAGATGGCCGGTATGGCCCATGCGACCCAGCGCGCTATTGCTGAAATCTCTGCGTTTGAGGGCCAGGGACGCCGTATGGTCGTTGCGATTGGCGGCGGCACTGGTGGGCAAATCGCATTGCAGGTCTTGCAATCCTTACCTGTCGCGATGCCCAAGGTTTTGGTCACAACCCTGCCGTTTGATCCCCGATATATCATCGCAGACAATCGCATTGTTCTGGTGCCGACGATTGCGGATCTGTGTGGATTGAACGCAACGACGCGGGCCGCGCTGGATCAGGCGGCCGCGATCACGGGTGGGCTTTTTCATTCAACGCTGCCAACAGGGCCTGCGGCTTTGACACCGTCAGTTGGTGTGACCTCTTTGGGGGTGACCGGGCCGGGGACAGATGCGGTGTGTGAGCGGCTGCGAGACCGCGATCACGAAGTGACGGTCTTTCACGCGAACGGATTTGGGGGTGCGGCCTTTGCGCGATGGGCAGCAATCGGCGCGTTCAAGTCCGTGATCGACTATACCCCGCACGAGCTGACCCGCTGCTATATTGCAGGCCTTAACGCGGATATGCCGGGTCGCTTTACTGCGATGGGGCATCTGCCACGTGTGGTCCTGTCGGGTGGTGTGAACTTTATCGGACTTGGTGCACCGGCCTTGGTGCCAGAGCCCTATGCTTCGCGCCCGCATTATTCGCATTCGCCCCTTTTTACCCATGTGCAATGCACCGAAGAAGAGGTCGTGATCTGCGCGAACATTCTTGGTGCCGCGTTAAAAGAGGCAACAGCTCCGGTGCGCGTGCTGATCCCGATGGGTGGTTTTTCGTCCGAGGATCGCCCTGGTGGTGCCATCGAAAACCCCGCTTTGCGCGTGGCCTTTGCAGACACGCTTGAAGCACATATCCCGCTGACCCGCCTTGACGGCCATATCAACGACCGCGCCACGGCCCATGCCGCCGCAGACGCGCTTGACGCTCTTACAAAGGAATGAACCATGATTGATCCCTCTGATATCGAAGCCAAAAAAGACGCCCTGATCTGGTCGGCCAAACGCTGTTTTGACCGAGGGTTGCAGACAAATGCCGGTGGTAACTTGTCGGTGCGTCTTTCTTCGGCCGATGCAATTGTCATCAAGCCGTCCGGTGTTGGTTTCGCGGAGTGCAGCCGGGACAATCTACAGGTGGTACATCTGGACGGCACGATTGAGCCGTCGCCCTTCAAGCCTTCGAAGGATATGGAGTTTCATATCGATCTTTACCGTATCCGCCCCGATATCAATGCCATCGTGCATTGCCACAGCCCGTGGGCAACGGGCTTTGCAAGCGCAGGCATTGAGATTCCGTGCCTCACTGTACAAACCATTGAAAAGATAGGGCGGATGCCGTTGATTCCCCTATCCGACAATGGAGGGCCACAGACGGAGGTTGAGATCAGTCCGGTCTTTGAAGACACTTCTATTCGGGCTGCCGTGCTGGCCAATCACGGCACAATCGGCGTTGGCAAGACCCTGATGGCGGCACAGTACCTTGCCGAGATTATCGAAGAGACGGCCCATATCGCCTATGTGCGCGACACGCTCTTGGCGGCCCATGGCAAGACAACAGCTGATCTTCCAACATATGGCACTGCCAAGGATGCGCAGGCTGCGCAAGCGGGGTAGAGCTTTCGGGTTGCAGCGGTGCAGATCCGTCTTGATACTGCCATTATGCAAGAAAGAGCCGACCTTATCGTTTTTTCAGACCTCGACGGCACGCTACTCGATCACCACAGCTATAGATGGGACGCTGCAACCCCGGCTTTGACGGCATTGGCGGACAGGGGTGCCTTGCTTGTGCTTTCAAGCAGTAAGACGGCCGCGGAAATCGAGGTGCTTCAAGATACAATGGGCCTGACTGGTGCACCAGCGATTGTGGAGAATGGCGCAGGTGTGATCGGTTTGCCTTCGCATCCTCAAAGCGACGGTGTCTATGATGAACTGCGCGCAGCATTAGAGGCTTTACCAGCGCAGCTTCGCGCGCCTTTTGAAGGCTTTGGCGACATATCTGCAAGGACCCTGGCCCAGCGCACTGGCTTGTCAGTTGATGCAGCGATCAAAGCCAAAGCGCGGCGCTTTTCCGAGCCGGGGCACTGGCATGGCGATGCTGCGACAAGGACGGCATTTCTAGAGGCTTTGGGCGCAAAGGGATTTATAGGGCGGCAGGGGGGCCGTTTCCTGACATTGTCCAAAGGACGCACGAAAGCCGATGCAATGGCTGATCTGGTGGCGTTCTATCGCCCCAAACATACGCTTGCGCTTGGCGATGCGCCCAATGACATCGAAATGCTTGAGGCCGCGGATCATGGCGTGATCGTCGCGAACCCGGATGGTCCGGACATTCCGCGCCTTGAAGGGGAAGGATCGCAGCAAATTCAGCGCACGACCTTGCCCGGACCTGCGGGATGGTCCAATGCCGTGCTTGAATGGCTTGCACATCTGCCGCCCAGATAGGACAAGACCCTCATGGTTGATTTTCACCAAAGCGGTAACATCGCGACACTGCATGATTTACGCACCCGTTCCCGGGACGAGATGACGTACGAGCTTGAGACTTTCGCGCAGACGCGAAAGATGTCGCTTATCCTTCCCTGCCTCTATTCCGAGCTTGAGACGGACGCGATGCCGCGCATTCTGTCGGAGCTGTCGAAAGTCACTTATCTGCACCGGATCATTATCGGGCTGGACCGTGCCAATGAGGATGAGTTCCGCCATGCGCGTCAGTTTTTCAAAGGGCTGAACCAGAACCATATCGTCATCTGGAACGACAGTCCGCGCATGCTTGCGCTTGGTCAGCGTCTGGGTGCGATGGGGTTGGCTCCATCCGAGCAGGGCAAGGGAAAGAATGTCTGGTCATCGATGGGGTATCTGATCGGCTGCGAAGACAGCGCCGTGATGGCGATCCATGATTGCGATATTCTGACCTATACCAACGATATGTTGGCCAAGCTGATTTACCCGGTGGCCAACCCGACATTCCCCTATCAACTTGCGAAAGGGTATTATGCCCGTGTTGGCGGCGGGAAGCTGAACGGCCGTGTGACGCGGCTTTTGGTCAGCCCACTTCTGATCGCGCTCAAAAAGGTCGTCGGGGATCGCGATTACCTCGATTACCTGCGCAGCTTTCGGTATCCGCTGTCGGGCGAGATGGCGATGCGCACGAATATCCTGCCAGATCTGCGCATTCCCTCTGATTGGGGCCTTGAGATCGGCTTGCTGTCAGAGGCTTGGCGCAATCTGGCGCCGCGTTCTGTTTGTCAGGTAGAGATCGCGGACTCTTATGACCATAAGCATCAGACCCTAAGCGCCGAGGATGCAAATGCCGGTCTGAACCGGATGTCGACAGATATCTGCAAGGCCATTTTTCGTAAGCTGGCGGCCGATGGGACGATCTTTACCAACAACACGTTCCGCACGCTGAAAGCCACCTATTACCGCAGTGCGCTGGATCTGCTGGAGGCCTATCACAGCGACGCCCAAATGAATGGTCTTGCGCTGGATCGACACAGTGAAGAGGTTTCGATTGAGCTGTTTGCCGAGGCAATCATGCGTGCTGGGCAGACCTTCCTTGAGAACCCGCATGAGACGCCTTTTATCCCGACATGGAGCCGGGTCCATGCGGCTGATCCTGATTTTGTGCGGGATCTTCGGGCAGCAGCCATGGCCGACGCCGAGGAATACGCCTAGCCCATATTCGTGATCCAGCGGCATTGATACGGGGCAAGCGTGATCTCTTCCCCGATCACATCGTCTGGGGCCATTAGATCGCCCCAGCTTTCGTCTTCAATCAGGTTCAGTGTCGCCGCAGGCAGAGTGACTGTTTCTGCGCTGACATTGTGCAGGGCAAAGATCGATTGTCTGCGGTCAAGGCTTTGTCGCCAAAGACCAAAGACCCTGGGATCTGCCATTTGCAGGGTGAATTGCGTGGCGTTGGGGTGAAACGCAACCTGCTTGCGGCGAAGTTTCAGTCGTTTCCGCAATGCCTCCAGAACGATGGCATGGCGGCTTGTCGGGTCAGCCAGTTTTGCCTGCAATACATCATAATTCCAGCGATGCCGGTTGATCGCACGGTTCATGCCGCGTTTTTCAACGCTGTCATGGTCATTCGCTGTCGCCAGAAGGGCATGAATATAGAAAGCGGGGACACCTTCCAGCGACATCACGATCATCTGCGAGCAAAGAAAGCGTTCGATGTGGTGGTCATCAGGACCATCAAACGTCTCGCGCAGCGCATCGAAGAATGTCGTGTTCAATTCATAGGGTGCCACGCCGCCATTCGGCAAAGCGCGCATCGAGACACGACCACCGTTCTTTTCGACAGTGTCGATCATCGCCGCTTGATCTTCGGGTGATAAAAGCCCTTCGGCCGGCCGCATGCCGATGCCATCATGACTGGCGGTGAAGTTCAGATAAGCGCAACCCAGTGGAGCAGGCGGCATCGAGCGCTGCCACTTCACAAGATGGCGCGCGTCTCCTGACAGCAAGGCATGCAAGATCAGCGGCGGCAGCGGAAAGTTGTAGATGACGTGCGCTTCGTCTTGATTGCCGAAATAGCTGAGGTTTTCGGCCTTCGGGACGTTGGTTTCTGTCAGCAGAATAATCGGCTCAATCGCAAAATCGCAAAGCATGCGGATGAGTTTAACGATCTCATGTGTCTGCGGCATATGGATCGACGGGGTGCCCGGTTCTTTCCACAAGAACGCAACGGCATCCAGACGTACGATCTGCACGCCATTTTCAACATGCTGGCGAATGATCCGCAGAAATTCCAACAACACTTCGGGATTGCGGAAATCCAGATCAATCTGGTCATGGCTGAACGTGCACCACACATGGCGCGGCCCATCAAGTGTTTCGACCTCTTGCAGCAAGGGTGTTGTGCGCGGGCGTACGACGGTGCTGAGATCGTCTTCCGGATCACCTTCATAGAAGAACCTGTCATAGGGCGCCTGCCGCTGCCTGTAGGCGTTGAACCACTGGCCTTGGCTGGACACGTGGTTCAGCACCAGATCTGACATCAATTTGAAATCACCGGCGATACGCTGAATATCGGCCCAATCGCCCAATTGTGGGTTCACGCTGGTATAATCCGACACGGCAAAGCCGTCATCCGAGGTGAACGGAAAGAAGGGTAGGATATGGACGCCGTCCAACACGCCTGACAGTTGGCTGCCCAAAAAATGATGCAGCAGATCAAGCGGCTTGTGTTTGCCGTCGATCAGCGAGTTCCCATAGGTAATCAGCAACGCGTCGTCCTGAGACCAAAGCGCGTTGCCGGGCCTGCGGGCGCGCTTGCGGCGTTGGGTGCCATCGGGCCAGAAGGCATCGATGATTTTGCTGGCCAGTATATCCGCATCAAGATCGGGATAGATGAGCGCGACCCTGGCAGCGAGGGTGCGGCTGAGCGCTGGCCAAGGCCTATTGTGAGAGTTCAGTAACGTCATTTGCACAAACAAGCATAGAAGCGTCGCAACGCACAATTTCAAAAAGCCCAAATATAACCTGTGGCTGCGACAGGCCACAAAAGCGGCCACTTTTTGGGCCTTTACAGCAGGTTTTGGAATTCTCGAACGATATCAGTCGATTGGTCGAGCGTTTCGGCTGTGGCCTAAACAGGGATCAGATGGTTGTCCCACAACAGATCGTCATTTTGAACGGTCTGTCCTGAAAGGGTCTGTATCGTGCCGGTGCCGGATGTGATGACAAGTTTGTCTTGCGTCGGAGCAACGCCACATGCATCGGCCATTTGAAGGGTCTGTTGCAGCGTGGCGTCGCGTTGATCGTAGAATTGCACAATCCCTCCACGAGGGGAGGTCAGGGCAATCTGTTCGCCATCTGCCGAGAAGGCAACGCTGCCTGCATAGCCCTGCATGGCGCGCCAATCATCCGCAGGTGCAGTTGCAAGGCGCGGTGCCTGGCCTCGCTTGTGAACGCCAAGCAACGGTGCGTCGATCTTGTCGCCCTGCCATTGCATTGCAAAAGCGACACTGCTCGTCTTTGAGACTGCGAGGTGACGGATCGAATTCCGGTGTAGCTTTGTATCAAGCTCGATCTGTTCGGTGATCTGCCGATCTTCAATGTAGCTGAGATTGGGCCTCATGGTGGGCAAGTTCAGCTTGCTTCGACCGCTGTCAGGGTGTGTTTCAATACCACCGTTTGCGATGACAAGCGTCTCAGTGCCGGGCAGGCGCTTGATGTCGTGCGGACCGATGCCACCGCTCGAGATGTCGCCAACGCGCCTGTAGCCTGCATTGACATCCCAGATGCCGATGCGGCCCTCGGCCGCCTCGTAATCATTTTCGGTCGTGTAAAGCCGGGTACCGTCTGCCGAGAATGCGCCGTGACCGTAAAAGTGTCGGTCTGCGGGCGCTTGCAACTTGGCAAGCACTTTGCCTGACCGGCAATCTATCACAAGTGCGAATGTTCCCGGGCGCCGTGCAAAGGCGACGGCCTCGGCGCGTGCGGGGTGTGCCGCGGCTGCGTGGCCGCGTGCGGGCAACGGAATGCGGAAAACAACATCAAGCGCGTCGCTGATCCCGCAAAGGGCGTATCCCCCGCCGGGCAAACCGGCCGCTGACAGAAAAGCAGGATTGCCCGCATCAGCCCATGAGTGTCGCGGCACCAGACTTGTTGCCAGAAGGCCTGCCAGAAGTTGCCGACGGGTCGCCATCTCAATCGCCGTCAAGTGCGTTGAAGCCGACCGAGACGCCCAGACGCGGCCCCAGATCAAGAGCTACCGCCTGGCGGATCGATTCAACAGCGCTTTGCAACGCCTCGACCTTGATGCGCGTGCCGGGGTCGGCAACGCCAGCAAAACTGGGATCATCGACGCGCGCGGCGACATCAATCGCTTTTGTAAAGCGTTGATCCAGCTTTTCCTGAATGTCGGGGGCGTCTGCGGCAAGGGCCAGAGCCAGCGATTTCAAAGACGTCAGTGACAACTCAACATGACGCAACGAGCGCGCAGAGCGCCGTGCTTCAGCCCGGTTTGGGCGCGGCTTGTCAAAGGTGCCCAGCGGGCGGCCAAGACGGTTTTCAGATGTAAATTGCAAACCAGTGTTGAGCGCTTTGAACAGCTCTTGCGTGGCTTCGGCCGGGGTTCGGTAAGGGCTGTCGGCTGATGGCTCAATCAGTTTGGCGGCATAGTCATTTTGCCAATCCTGCTGCATTGCGTCGGAAACCGCTGCAATATCTGCGGTGATCGTCTGGATCAGCTGGCAGCGATAGTCTGCATCCCCCTGATCGGCAAAGGCTGCATCATAAAGCAGGAATTCCAGCGCAAAGAAGCCCCGAGCGGCGATAGACACCTCGGCGTAAGTGTCTGCGGTTTCAGCAACCGGATCAGCGTTTGCGATAAGCCGTGACAGCGCTTTGGGCGTCGCGCCGCGACTGTCTGGCCAAAAAGCCAATGCGAAAGCCCGGTCTTCCTGCTCGGTCGGACCAAACCGCAGATGGCTGACGGTGATCCAGGCATCAAAAGCGGCGTTATAGGCCGTGTTCAGTGGATCGCCCCGGGTGCAGGTTTCAGCCGCAGTATTTTGCAGCGTCTGTGTGGTTTCCGCCAATGCGGCGAACCCTGGAAGGATATGTTCGTCGACAATCGAACGGGTGCTGTCAGCAAGTGCGGGCAGCGGGAGCAGGGCCACGAGGGCAAGGATCAAACGCATAGATCAGAGACTTTCAAGAAAGGCGATAAGGGCGGCACGGTCTGCAGCAGGCATTGAGATAACAGCCTCTTTTTGAGCTTCGGCTTCGCCACCGTGCCACAAGACGGCTTCAAGCAAATTGCGAGCCCGACCATCATGCAGGAAATAGGTGTGCCCGCTCACCCGTTCGGTCATACCGACGCCCCACAGCGGTGGTGTCCGCCATTCGCGGCCATTTGCACGTGCCTCGGGACGATTGTCTGCAAGACCTTCGCCCATGTCGTGGAGCAGCATATCGGTGTAGGGCCAGATCAACTGAAAGCTTTGTTCATGTTGATCGACCAGTCGGTGGGTCACAAAGTTGGGTTGATGGCATGCCACGCAGTTGGTTTCATAAAACACCTGCTTGCCGCGCAGAACCTGCGGGTCGTTGACATCTCGTCGTGCTGGAACGCCAAGGTTCTGGCTATAGAATGTCACAAGCTGGAGCCCTTCCGCATCCACTTCGGTCACACGCGTGTCGCCATCACCATGAGGCGCTGCAACACAATCTGTCTGCGCGGGCATACATTCACCCCATGGATCAGGGTTAATCGGGGAAGAAATCCCGATATCCCCGGCAAATGCGCCTGCAGACTGTTCCTTAACCGTGGGCGAGCCTGCCTTAAGTCCAAAGCGGCCCAGCATCGGCTGATTGAATTCGGCTGACCAAACAATGTTGGGGCGCCCCGAAATCCCATCGCCATCCGCATCATCAGGATCGGCAAGAGCCAGAATATCTGCGGCCGGGATCGCCTCAAGAAGGCCAAGGCCGATCATCTGCGGGGCAACCCGTGGGCTGAGCATCGCGTCGGGATGAAGCGGGCCATAGCCAAGGTTTTCAGCGGTATATGTCGGTGCGCGCAAGCTGGCAGTTTCACCTTCGGACAGCGCGACCTCGATCTCTTCGTAGTCGATTTTTAGGCTGTATTCGGCAGGCAAGCCGGCAATGCCGAAATCCTGCATTTGTGTGCCATAGTTCGGATCAGGGGCTGTCGCGATGTAGTCTTTAATTTCAGCGATGTCGTGCTCGGGCCCGCCCGGGATCGAAATGCGCAGGAACATCGAAATAGAATTGGTATCATTGGGTTCTGGCGGATGACCGCGCCCATCTTTGATGTGGCAGCGCTGACAAGAGCGTGCGTTATAAAGCGGGCCTAGCCCATCGGAGGCGAGCGTCGAGGAAGGTGATGACACCCAAAGTTTCTTGAACAGACCATTCCCGACTTTGAAGTCTAGCTCATCCTCGAACGAGATATTCCCGGAGGGTTGAGAGAACGCGTCTTTGTTCTTGCGTGCGCGAACTGTGGCCGCTCCAGCCGATTTTTCTTCATATGCAGCAGCTTTGCTGAAGTCGGTTGGCGGTGTCAGCACTTTGGCGATCCGTGCGGCTTCTTCGGCGGTGCGTGGAACAATGTTGAGGTGGGGCTCTAGCGTCACATCCGCCATGGTTGCGCTGCTGGTGCTGGCAACGAATGTGGTCAGAAAGATCGCAATAGATCGGGTGGCGTGCATGGTCGTACCGTTTTTCATTTGGTGGAACATAGCTGTTGCTGGCCGAGTGACCCTGCGACGCAATGACATGGCATCGTCGGGCGGCGCGTCGCCCGAACGCGATTTGACAAGCGCCCGGGCAACGAAGTTTTAAAGGAGTGTCTTACTCAAAGACGGCCTCAGGATTGTCGAGGCTGTCAGAGCCTTCGAACTCGATCGCATCAACGCCCAGCGCGGCCACAACACGCTCGATCGAGCGCGTCTGGTCGACAAGGCCGTTCACGCCACCCATGATAAGCGCTTCGCCACCGGCGTTGCCCTGCTCCAGCATCTGGTCATAGGCAAAGCCAGCTTCGGCTGCTGATTTAATCCGGCCAAGAGCCATCATCGTGGTTGACAGCTTGCCTTGCATTTCGGCGTCTAGCGCGGCGTCGGTTGCAGCGACCATGTCAGCCAGCGAAGCGCCGCTGACGGATGTGCCATCGATGCGGATGTACTCGCCCAGATAGACGTTCTGGATGCCCAGACCGTCATAGTAGTGGCTGTTATGTGTATTGTCGGCAAAGCAATCATGCTCTTCTTCGGGATCGTTCAGCATGAGGCCAAGACGCATCCGCTCACCAGCTTGCTCGCCATAAGACAGCGAGCCCATGCCCGTAAGAATTGCCGAAATGCCAGCATCTTCGTTTTCCATCAGAGTGGCACGTGCTGCGCCACCGTCGATCCATTGTGCTGCCATCCATTCCAGATCGGAAACCAGCAGATCTGTGGAGGCTTTCAGGTAATCCGCGCGGCGATCACAATTGCCACCGGTGCAGGCGTCACCAGCTGCATAGTCTGTCCACGGACGGTTGCCTGCGCCTGGGCCGTGACCGTTCAGGTCCTGACCCCACAGCAAAAACTCGATGGCGTGGTAGCCTGTGGCTACGTTTGCCTCGATCCCGTCTGCTTCATGAAGCGTTTCTTCAAGCAAGGCAGGCGTGATTTCGGCTGCATCCACTTCGGAACCCGACAGCGTAAAGTTCGGATTGGCAACGACGTTCAGAACCGCAAATGCATTTTCATCGGAAGGGCCGCCATAGGAGCCGTCGACATAGTCAATCAGGCCTTCATCAAGTGGCCAGGCGTTCACTTTGCCTTCCCAATCGTCAACGATGGCGTTGCCAAAGCGATAAACTTCGGTCTGCTGGTAAGGCACGCGCGATGCAAGCCATGCAGCTTTGGCATCTTCAAGCGCCTCGGCCGAAGGGTTTGCGATCAATGCGTCTACGGCTGTTTGCAGACGCTGAGCCGTTGTCACACTATCCGCATATTTCGCGGCAGCGATGTTTGCATAGTTTGTCAGCACGTCGGCCTTTTCCACGGCAAAAGCCGGGGTAGCAAGCGCAAGCGCGAGCGGTGCCAGGAACATGGGGGTGGTCTTCATCGGTATCTCCTCTAGTGAACCGTATGTGTTTGGTGAGTGTGCATTGCCACCGATGACAGATCGGGCGGCATGCGTTTCAGCGCCAAGCCAAGATCGCTGGCCAGCGCGGGGATCACGGGGGCCATATCGGCCCTCACGATCAGAGTTGCGATCAGCATTGCGTCTTCCATCTCGCCCTCGGCGGCTGTTGCGATGAAATTGGCAAAGCAGGATTCGTCGGCGCCAAGACATTTGCAGTTGATGGCGTGCCGCATCAGCGGACGTCGGCCATGGCGGCAACATATGGTGTGCAGTTCTTCGAAGGTGCGCATCGCCTGTTTACCCTGCACACCGCCCAGTCCTGCAGCGAAGGCGTTCCAGACCTCGGACTGACCATCAACGCCCATGCTCCACAGGCGCAAATAACGCACGCAGGCTGCTTCTACTTTGGGCAGGTTTGCGACAAGGCCTACCGGGGCTCCGCCACGTTTTGCGTATTGCGCACTCATTTACGGGTCTCTTGGCGAAGGACCTGCTCAAAATGCCGCTCTACCTGCAGATCATCCGGTGCGTAGTCAGACAAGTTTAATGCATCAACCTCAGGCTTGAGGCTTTGCCGCGCAGGTTCAGGCGCGTTTCGCAAAGAAGAATCGGGCGGATTCAAGCGCATTTGAAACCTTTTCAGGGCGATACGGCAGACGTTTATAACGTGTGAAAGACTTAAAAATCTTTGCCGTTCATTTCTGAGTAAAATAATCGGATAAATCAATAGTAGAAACGCCGCAGGCTGTTGAGATCCGCAGAGAATTCACCGCAGAGCCTTTGTCAGCACATGATATCAAGGCGTTCATGGGCTGTGATAAGCGCCATTTTTCAAGATTCCATTTGAGCGCAGCTTTGAAATTCTGCCGATAAATCGTTTGCCCAGAATCATTTGCGCTGCCAAGAAAGGTAACAGAAATACGATGCAAGTGGGGATTGTGATGTCAAACCTTCAGAGTGTTGAGCAGGACGTTGCGTATAGCATCTTACAGATGCGGGACGATCAGGTGATGTCACTGCTGCGCGGGCGGCATCCGGACCAAAAACTGAGTTTTATTGTGCAACGGTTGAACGCGTCCGTCCTTGATGGAACCCCCAAGGAAAGCGAGCAGGCCCGCGATGCGCTGGGCCGGCTCGGATTTATCGAAACATCAATGCGTCAGCGTCGGCCCGGCTGAGTCGTCGGTGCTGCGGATGCGATAAAGGCTTGTTTCGCCCGTCATTGCGGGACGGAGGCCATGCGGTAAATCAGGTGGGATGGCGCAGGTATCTCCGGGGTTTAGAACGGTTTGGCCGCCATCATATGTCAACTTCCAATAGCCGCGAACGGGCATCAGAACTTCATGCTTGTCAGTGGTATATACCTCATCAGAGATCGAGCCGCGGCTCAACATTTCGACGGTGAAGCCAGGTTTATCGCGTAGTATTCCGTTCTCGGAGATGACGTTGGCGGGTTGCCGGTCAGCCAACGCCATCATGTCCCAGTAACGTGCGACATATGTTGGAACCACATCGGCTGTTGTCGGCTCTGGCATGCGGTCCAGCACGGCCTGATCCAAAAGTGGCATTGGCTTTATGCCGTCTGGCAAGCTCTCGCCTTTTTTGGTGTCATAGAGCTTGCCATTTTCCCCCAGGACAAGCCCGTGATTTGCAGCATCTTCAATCACTTGCGGTGCCCACAGCACGCCACCGCCAGCGTCATCGCCGCCAAGGATCGCCATAATCATTCCGTAGTCCGTGCCGATATTTTCAAAGCCGCGGAAGATACCAGTCGGGATATTGAAGATGTCGCCTTCCTCGAGAACAACCTCACCTGAGGTGCCCCAACGCCCCCAGAAAAAGCGCCAACGGCCTTTGAGCACGAAAAAAACCTCGGCGGTGGAGTGAGTGTGGAGCGAGTTGCGACATTTCGGAGGTTGTCCGGCGGCGCCGATGTTAAATCCCGGCGTGTCGCGGATATGAACGTGCTGATCGGCGCTTTCTGAAACACCGCCCCCGATGATCGTGAAATTTTCCTTTTGGTCGCTACCAGGTGTGTGCGCGTCGATAAAAGCGGTCTTGCAAGGGACAAGGTCGCCGTAGCGCACGATCCGTGCCTCCATTTCTGCCGGGGTCATTTTGTGTCTCCATGTGATCCTGACGCTAAGAGTACTCTGATTGAATACCTATGCAATCTCAAATTTTATGGTCTTTTTATCGATTTAGACCTGGCTGCGACATGTGAGCCCTAGGCAGAGCGTAAAAAGCTTATTATTTTAATCAGGAATAAAGATAGAAGTTGATTCTCATAATGGCTCTTCACGCGCTGACCCAAGTTGAAACGATCCCTGCAGAGCGGTCGCCTCGCAGTCTCCCTTTGGATGCTGAAACACAGCGCCGGTTGGTTCCACTACGTCAGTTGATGCGCAAGGCACGGTCGGCCAGCCGGGTCGATGGTCATCGTATTTGCGCGGCGGTTGGATGCGGAATCGCACAGCAGCGCGAAACCTTATCAACGACGCTGGTGCAGGTGCTGGGTGATGCGTGGGGCCAGGCCCCTGTCGTTTATGAACCCAGCGCAAAGACGGCGTCTTTCGATGAAGTTTGGTTGCTGTCTGTGGTAGATGCACAGAATGCTGGAAACGCAGATAGCGTTGCCTTTTTGCTCACGTCGCGGATCCCGCGACACAGTCATAGGATGGTTCTTTCCCTCATCGCGCAGCTGGCGCTTTAGAATAATTCTAAAAAGTTCTTGGCTTTTCTGCCAAGAGGTATATCTTTGGACGGTACGCAAGCCAGCTTCCGCCAGCCAGCGATTATTTGGAGACGAGGATAAGACCGATGACACAAACTGCCGCGAATTTGACACCAGATGCATCAAGCGCGATCGCAGATGCTTTGAATCAGTCTGTCGCCGAGACAGCTGTCACAACGATGCTGGCGCAGAATTTCCACTGGAATGTCACCGGCATGGCCTTTGGTCCGCTGCATGCGTTGTTCCAAGAGATCTACGAAGACCACTTCACCGCCCAAGATGATTTGGCCGAGCGTGTTAAAGCACTCGACGCACACGCTGAAGGCACACTTGCAGGTATGCTGAAGCGTTCGAAAATCAGCGAGCATGACGGTCATGCCGATGACAAAACCATGATTAAAGAGATGATGGATGCTCAGGTTACGCTGGCCGCCACGCTGGCTGGCGCCGGTGAATTGGCTGCAGAGCACGGCGATACGCTGACGGAAGATTTGTGCATTTCGCGTGGTCAGACCCACGAAAAGTTTGCGTGGTTCCTGCGGGCACATCTGCGCTAATCATGAAATGGGGTTCTTGACCCCTTTCTTGCGGCACCGCTTCGCGTAGGCATCAGCCCAATGCGAAAATTTGCCCATGTTTTCTTGTTGAGACACCAGCATGTGCACGAACGCCTGCTGGTGTTTCTCTTTTTTCAACTGCTTATAAAGCGACTTCTGCGCTTTCGTCATCGAGCAACCGATGCAGTGCCCCTGCCGTTTGTATTTACAGACATCAATACAGGGACTTGGAACTTTGGGCATGTGAACCTTGGCTAAGCGCGGCATAGGCCGCGTGTGGCGGGGTTATTTGGTTAAGATCAGCTTTCCAGCGCGGGTGATCCGCAGGGTATATACTTGGTCATTCAAGACGATCCGTGCAAGTCCATCTTGCCCAGTAAGATCTTGTGCATCGTAGCTGGGTGTATCGTCAACCAACTGTGGTGTCGGGGCGGGGCTCGCATTCATCATCAAACCCATGTCTCTATCCGATCCAAAGTAAGGGCCAAACGGCGTTCAGTAGGGCAGAGGCCAGTCTGTGTGGCCTCGATCAGGGCGCGCCAAAGGCGGCGGGTCATCGGCGTTGTCATGGTCTCTCCTGTTGCGCGACGGCTCCGGGCTGACCTGAAAACAGGGTGGCTTGGATGGAATCTCTAACGGGGTCCAAGATAGGCATATCCAAGCCATCCGTCAATCCTGATAAAAATAGTCGGACAAATCAGCTGATGGACGCCATGCTCGACCTGACCTAGCTTGCGCGGGAAACCGAGAGAGGCGTTTTAATGACCAAATCTGTGCTGTCCGGCGTCCGCGTTCTTGATCTGACAAATGTGCTGGCAGGGCCATTTTGTTGTCATCAGTTGGCCCATCTGGGTGCTGAGGTCATCAAGATCGAGCGGCCGGGCGGCGGTGATCTTGCACGCCAGCTGGGCGCTGATCCGGCTTTGAATGCCGCCGATATGGGGGTATCCTTTCTAGCGCAAAATGCCGGGAAGGCGTCCGTGACGCTCAACCTAAAAGATCAACGTGGTAAGGATTTACTCAGAAAACTTGTGCGTACCGCTCATGTTGTCGTTGAAAATTTCCGACCCGGTGTCATGGAACGGCTGGGCGTTGGGCCCGATGATCTGCGTGCTGAAAACCCGTCTTTGATCTACGCGGCGATTTCTGGCTTTGGGCAGGACGGTCCGTGGAAAGATCGCCCGGCCTATGACCAGATCGTGCAGGGTGTTTCTGGTGTCATGTCAGTGACCGGGCGCGATGGTGAGGGACCCTTGCGCGCAGGGTATCCTGTGGCCGACACGGTAGGCGGTTTGACCGCCGCCATGGCAATCTGTGCCGCTTTGAATGCAACTCCGCGGGGGTGTGTGATCGACGTTTCCATGTTGGAGGCGACCCTCGCGACCATGGGATGGGCCATTTCGAATCATCTGATTGCGGGCGTTGCGCCACGGCAAAATGGCAACGACAACCCAACATCGGCCCCGTCTGGTACGTTTCGAGTGGCCGATGGATATATCAACATCGCCGCCAATCGCGATACCCAGTGGGAGAGCCTTGTCCGCCATCTGGGACGTGAGGATCTACTTATCGATCCTGATTTTGCGACGCGGGAAGATCGCAAAACCCATCGTTTGCGACTGACGGTCGAGCTTGAGACTGTGCTGGTCATGCAATCCACCGCGCATTGGGTCGCCGCGTTGAATGCACTTGGCGTGCCAACGGGTGAGGTTATGAGCGTTCCAGATATCCTTGCGCATCCCCAAATTGCCGAGCGTCAGTTTCTGGCGCGTTTTGATGATGTTCCTGGTGTTCCGGATGGCGCAACTGTTGTGCGGGCGGGTGCACGTATCGACGGCGCGCCCCTTACGGTAAAGACGCCGCCGCCTGTCCTTGGAGCGGACACCGACACTGTTTTGAAAACACTTGGCCTCACCGCCGATGATCTGGCCCGTTTGCGCGCGGATCGGGTGATCTAGCTTTTACTTCAAACACGCCCCGTCAAGGACGTAAGCGATATACACTCGATCTTGATAACTGCCGTTAGGGCTTTCGATCTCGATGGCTGTATCGCTGGGGCAAGGGGGGCTTCGCCCTTCCTTTTCGATGAATAGCACCGTTTCTGCCATGCCATCGAACGCATGCTTCAGGGCGTAATGGTGGGGCGCCCGTCCTTCAAACGGTCCTGCATAGATCGTGAAATCGCGCCCTTTCGCTGTGTAAAACAGGTTGGCCAGAAGATCGCGGTTAAAGGCGACGATGTCTTTCTGGCCGGTGTCCCGGGCGATGGTAAAGATTTCTTCCGACATTTCATCAAGGCCGACATATCGCTCAAACAATAGCCGATCGCCACCAAACGATAGGGATCCGGCAAAAAGGGTCAGCAAGGGCAAAAGCACGCTGATCGTGCCGTTGATCCAGAAAGATATCCGCATCCATTTTGGACGCTCGATCAGCCATGACATCACGGCCACGACGCCTGCGATTGTGCCTGCTGCGGCCCAATTTGCGTAGGCTTCCGATAAGAGCGCTTGCAGACATACGATCCCGATGATCGGTAGCGCGAACAGCAGAAGCGTCACTTGAATCAGAGTGAGTTGACCACGAATAGCTTGCCACCCCATCAGAAGCAGCGCTGAAAACAGAACTGGCCCCATGACTACGAACTGAAGTGCGAAAAATTCGGTCAGGCCCGTGATGTTCAGCCCAGCACGCTTGCTCGGGTCGCGCACCCAGTCTGCGTTGTCCATCGTGTGTTGCAGCGTGGAAAACCCGTTTGCAACATTCCAAAGGACATTTGGCGAGATCGCGATCAGGAAGGCCAGCAAGATCAGCCCGTAGTCGCGTGAGCGAAGCCGTTCCAGCGGGAGGGCCAAGGCCACCAGCCCAGCGCAAAGCACATAATAAATCGCTGCATATTTTGACATGAACGCAAGGCCCAGCATCGCCCCGGTAAAAAGGGCAAGGTTACGCGATGGTGTGATGGCAAGCCGCAAGTAGCCGCCCAATGCCAACGCGAGGAACGGGAACATGATCGTATCTGTCGAAACAAGCGTTGAGCCGACGGTGATGACCGGCATAGTCACATATCCCAAGGCCGTCGCTATGGCTGCGCGGTGACCGATATGTTCACGTGCAATGGCGCCAAGGATGACAGCTGTCGCAGCGTGAAAGAGCGGTGCGGGCAGGCGGACCCAAAAGGCCGCATCACTTCCTCCGACTTCAACGAATGCACGGATCACCCAGCCAATCATGGGGGGTTTGGAGTAATATCCAAACGCCAGTTCCTGCCCCCAGAACCAGTACTGCGTCTCATCCACAAACAGGTCGAGTTGACCCCAGTGAAGCGCAAGCACTCGGTAGAGGGTGAGCAGCCCAACACCCAAAAGCGCGGGCTTCAACCACGTGCGGTCAGGTGTCGAGACGGCGTTCGACACGGATCAACCACAGGTTTCTGACGTAGATGAACAAGCCCATTGATTGGCCTAGAATGAACACGGGATCCTGACGATAAATCGCATACGCGAGCAAAATCAGACCGCCACTGATCGAAAAGTACCAAAACGCGATTGGCACAACGGACCGCTTTGCACGTTCGGAGGCGATCCATTGCACAAGAAAGCGTGCTGTGAACAGAATTTGCCCTGAAAGGCCAAACATTACCCACCAGAACTCAAACCAACTGTCGACCTTGAGCCAGCTGAAAACGCTATCCATCCGATATCTCCGTCGGGGTCGCGGTCTTGCGGCGACGGATCAGCCACGCGACGCCCATCAGATCCCAGACGCCGACGAATGCGCGCTGCAGGTTGGTGTAGTTTGACGCGCCTGCACCGCGTTCGCGATGGCTGACATCAACAAGGACAACATCCCACCCGTCGCGTTTGAACAGCGCAGGCAAGTAGCGGTGCATATGGTTAAAGAACGGCAAACGCAAAAAGGCGTCCCGGCGAAAACCCTTCAGCCCACAACCGGTATCACGTGTGCCGTCGTTCAAAATCGCGGACCGTAGTCTGTTCGCGGCTTTCGAGGCCCACTTCTTGGCCGCTGTGTCTTGTCGGTCCACCCGTTGCCCTGCCACCAGACCAACGCGATTTTCGGTATCAGCCAGAAGTGGCCTAAAAAGCTTGGGCAATTCGGCGGGTGGGTTTTGCCCATCTCCGTCCAGCGTGCAGATCACATCTGCCTTGGCGACCAGAACGCCACTATGCACCGCAGCGCTTTGTCCCCCCGAACGCTCATTTCGCAGCACTCGGATCGGATAATCAAGCCCGCGCGCCACATCGCCCGTGCCATCGGTAGAGCCATCATCGACAATGATGATCTCGTATGGGATATCGGCGCAGGCAGCTGCAATTTCGGTCACGACAGGGGTGACGTTGCCAGCTTCGTTTTTCATGGGGATGACGATGGAAACAGCGGTCATAGTCTACAGTCTCTTTGTTCGGCGGGCTTAAATACCAAAGCGCGCGTGCTGTCCACGGCCCTATCCTTTGGTGCGACGCAGCGTATCGCCAAAACTGATCTTCGGCGAAAGCTCGATCACCTGACCGGGCTCGGAAGCGGGGTCTTCGCATCGCTCTGCAATAATCCGCGCGGCGGCCCGACCGATATCAAGGCGGCAGCTGTCCATCGTCGCCAGCTTGCGCGGCAATCCTTGCAAAAGCTCAACATCATTAAAGCCGGCCAGCCCGATTTCCTGAGGGATCTTTACCCCTTGCTCGAGCAGATACAGGAGGCCGCCTGCACCAATCATATCATTGGAATAATAAAGAAAATCGAGCTCTTCATTGCGCTCCAGCATGGCTTGGGTCATCTCGCGCCCCTTGGCGAGCGCAGAGCCCCCTTCGTAGAAGTCTTTCTCTTGCACTTCGAGGCCGTGCTTGGCGAGGCCTTCGATCAACCCCTCAAATCGCTTTCGCGCCCGATGATCCAGCGGCATCTTGGTGCCCATGAACCCGATATTCTGAAACCCCGCTTTTGCGATCTGCTGCGCCATTTTTCGTCCGGCGCGCCTGTGCGAAATGCCGACAACGCTGTCAATCGGTGTGCCGTCGACATCCATGATCTCGACCACCGGAATGCCAGAGGCTTTCAGCATCGCGCGGCTTGCGTCCGAATGCTCCAGCCCTGCGATAATGATGCCGGAAGGCCGCCACGACAGCATCTCGTAGAGAACGGACTCTTCTTTTTCCTGAGAGTAGTGCGTTACGCCAACGACTGGTTGCAGTGGCGTTTCATCGAGTATTTCAGAAATGCCAGTCATCACTTCCGGAAAGACCATATTGGACATCGACGGAATGATAACGGCCACAAGGTTGACGCGTTGCGAGGCCAATGCACCAGCAATTTTGTTGGGCACGTAACCTAATGTCTTTGCTGCTTCCAAGACCTTTTCGCGTGTTGCCGCACTGACATCCCCGCGATTGCGCAGCACCCGGCTGACCGTCATTTCACTGACCCCGGACGCTTCCGAGACGTCGCGAAGGGTCAGCGGGCGTTTCATGTCATTCGGGGCCATTGCGGTCTTTCTGTTGCGGATCTCTGTTAAATGTTAGCCGCTAACATTTGAAAAGTCCAAGCACCAAGCGTCTTGCGCGCTGCGTCAAATAGAGCGAGATATTGCTGACGCGGCCCCGTGGCTCAACTGGATAGAGCAGCCCCCTCCTAAGGGGCAGGTTGCAGGTTCGAATCCTGCCGGGGTCGCCAGTAGGTTTCTCAAGCGTATCGCCCTTGATTTGGACAGGCATAAATTCGCTGCTTTGATTTTAATCGTCAAAATAGGCGCTTGTTGTTGTATAGGCATCCAAGCGCCCTCTACATGGTCGGCGCTAAATCCAATCAAGAGGCTGCTTATGTTTCGCTCTGCTATGCTGACTTTTCTCTTCGGATGTGGTGCGTTTGCTGCGCATGCGCAGACTGACACGAAGCTTGTTAAGCTCGAGCGGGTCGCTGCCAGCTCCTCAGAGGTGACACGGCAATTCTTTGGCCATGTCGTCGCAAGGGAAACCGTTGATCTTGCCTTTCAAGTCAGCGGACAGGTTGTCGACATTCCGATCATCGAAGGGGAACCTGTGCCGAAAGGCGCGATGATCGCGCAACTTGATTTGGAACCATTTGAGCTGGCACTCGCGCAGGCACGACTGCAGAAAGAGCAGGCCGACCGCACACTTGATCGGCTTGAAAAGCTGGAAGGCAGTTCGGTGAGCCAAGTATCGGTTGAGGATGCAGAGACGCAGGCAAAGTTGGCGGATATTGCGGTGCGCAATGCCGAGCGGTCATTAGAGGATGCAACGCTGACCGCACCTTTTGATGCTTTGGTCGCGGCACGCAATGTTCCGAACTTTTCAACCATTGCTGCGGGATCGCCGATTGCGCGTTTGCATGATATGTCTGAGCTGCGCATCGATATTGACGTGTCGGAGGTGTTGTTTCAACGCGCAGGCAATGACGCCGATATCGAGCTTTGGGCCGAATTTCCCGCGATTGATGCGCGTTATGATGTGGAACCGCGCGAATTTAATGCAGAGACGTCGCAGGTCGGCCAGACCTTTCAGATTACGCTGGGCATGGCCCCGCCAGAAGATGTGGTCATTTTGCCGGGTTCGTCTGTGACCGTTTATGCGGTGCTGAACGGGGGGCCGGCAACACTGCGCATTCCTGCATCGGCGGTGACAAACATGGATGATGGAACCCCTCAGGTTATGGTCTTTATGCCCGATGGTGATAGCGAGGGCACAGTCGCCGCTGTGCCGATTGAGATGGTTCCGGGGGGTGATGGCTCTGTGAATGTGACGTCAGGCCTTGAGGCTGGTCAGGAGATTGTCGCGAGCGGCTCTAACCTGCTGCGCGATGGCGACCGGGTACGTCGCTTCACCGGCTTTTCGAACTGAGCGGCTCCATGGAAATCGCACGTACGTCTATCAACCGCCCGCTGCTCACATGGCTTTTGATCCTTGGCTGTTTGTTGGGAGGCATCTGGGGTTTCTTCTCGCTTGGGCGTCTTGAGGATCCGGCCTTTACCATCAAGACAGCCGTGGTCATCACACAATACCCCGGTGCCAGTGCCCAACAGGTCGCGCGTGAGGTGTCAGAACCGCTTGAGTCCGAGATCCAGAAGATGTCGGAGGTCAAAGAGGTTCGGTCGGTCAATCAGCCAGGTTTGTCGCGTGTGACAGTTGATATGAAGGACCAATATGACGGCACTGAATTGCCTGAGATTTGGACCAAATTACGCAACCGGGTGAACACAGCGCGTTTGCCAAGCGGTGCGGGTGTGCCGTTTGTGAATGACAGTTTCGGTGATGTCTTTGGGATCTATTACGCCGTAACCGCGCCAGGGTTCTCAGACGCAGAGATCTATGAGCTTGCGACATTCCTAAGGCGTGAGCTTTTGACGGTTGCAGGGGTTGCTGATGTCGACCTGTCAGGTGTGCCCAACGAAGTCATTTATGTTGAGCCTGATCTGGTCGTCAGTACCAATCAGAACGTACCGCCGATCACGGTTCAAAATGCCATCGCCACCGCGGATTCGGTTGTGGATGGTGGCTCCATTCAAAGCATTGCCGGGCGCACACTTATTCAGGGGCCCGAAGGGGACGACACCGTTCAAGAGATTGCAGGTCTGACTGTTGGCGTTGGTGGTGAGGTTTTGAACCTTTTCGATTTTGCTTCGGTTTACCGTGCACGCGAAGAGAACCCTGATCTGATGATCCGCCATAATGGCGTCGATGCTTTCACAATCGGTATCGCTGGGCTTGCGTCTGAAAACATCGTCGAAGTGGGGCATCGCGCAGATGCAAAGCTGGCCGAGCTTGCCCCCCAGATCCCATTGGGCGTTGATCTGCAGCCGATCTATCAACAACACATTGTGGTCGAGGACGCCTCGAACGATTTCCTCGTTAATCTTGCCATGTCGGTCAGTATCGTCGTCGTTGTGCTGGCGTTGTTCATGGGGTGGCGCGCTGCAATTGTCGTCGGAACAACGCTTCTGTTAACGGTTGTTGGCACGCTCTTTTTCATGTCGATTTTCTCGATCGAGATGGAGCGTATCTCGCTGGGGGCGCTCATCATCGCGATGGGGATGCTTGTGGACAATGCGATCGTTGTTGCTGAAGGCATGCAAATTTCCATGAGACGGGGTCAAAATTCGCGTGATGCGGCGCAAGATGCGGCAAAGAAAACGCAAATCCCCCTGCTTGGCGCAACCGTCATCGGGATCATGGCCTTTGCAGGTATCGGGCTAAGCCCGGATTCAACGGGTGAGTTTCTCTTTTCGCTTTTCGCAGTGATTGCGATTTCGCTTTTGCTGTCCTGGGTGCTGGCGCTGACCGTGACACCGCTTTTGGGGCACTACTTTTTCAAGCAGGGTGAAGCTGGCGAAGATGATGCTTATGGCGGAGTTTTGTTCCGGCTTTATGGCGGCTTGCTGCGTGCCTGTCTCAGGCTTTGGTGGGTTGTCATTCCGGGCCTGCTGGCAGTCACCGTTGTGTGTATGATGCTGTTCGGTCAGATCAAGCAGCAGTTTTTTCCAGACAGTAATACGCCGCTTTTGTTTGTGCATTACAAGCTGGCTCAGGGCGCGTCCATCCATGAGACATCGCGCGATATCGCTGTTTTGGAGGACTGGCTGTCCGAGCAGGACGAGGTCGTTTCCACGACCGCTTATGTCGGAGACGGTGCCGCGCGTTTCATGCTGACCTACGATGCCGAGGATCCTAATCCGAGCTATGGCCATTTGATTGTGCGTACCGAGACAATTGAGACGATTGCCGCCCTTATCACCCGCATGGAGTCTTTTACGGCGATGGCTTTGCCACAAGGGGAGTTCCGCGCCAAACGGCTGGCCTTTGGGCCCGGCGGGGGTGACCCTATCGAAGTGCGGTTCTCAGGCTCTGACCCAGTGGTCTTGCGGGCTCTCGCAACCGAAGCCGAGGCGCGGCTGGTTGAGGCGTCCAGCGACATTATTGCTCCGCGTATCGATTGGCGCGAGATGGAGCAAGTTTTGCGCCCCAACTATGCAAGTGATCGTGCGCAAGAGGCAGGTATCACGCGTGACAACATCACCGAAGCGATGCGGTTTGCGACAACCGGCATCAACGCAGGTGTTTACCGTGAAGGGGAACGTCAGATCCCGATCATTCTTCGAGCTGATCCTGATGCAAACCTGTTGCTCACAGATCATGTGATCTATTCCGATAGCGCGCAGGATTTCGTCCCGTTTGAGCAGGTCACCGACGGTTTGCGGTTTGAGCCGCAGAATACTCTTTTGATGCGTCGCGACCGCGTGTCCACGATCACTGTGGGGGCTGACATCACCAAGGGGCTGACGGCCGCGCAGGTGCAGGCGCAGGTGCAAGAGACGATTGACACGATGCCTTTGCCGGCAGGCTACAGGATGGAGTGGGGCGGCGAATACGAAAGCTCTACCGATGCGCAATCGGGCCTCGCAGCACAACTGCCGGTCAGTGCGCTTATCATGGTCCTGATCTCGATCCTGCTTTTCAATGCATTGCGCCAGCCACTTATCATCTGGTTGCTTGTGCCCATGTCTGTGAACGGCGTCAGCCTCGCCCTGCTTGGCACAGGGCTGCCGTTTACGTTCACGGCGCTGCTGGGACTTCTGGCGTTGTCAGGCATGCTTATCAAGAACGGCATCGTGTTGGTCGAAGAGATCGACATCGTCCGCGAAGAGAATGCCGGAATGCCGTTGCAAGAAGCCATTGTGGCGGCGTCAACCTCGCGCTTGCGTCCGGTCATTCTGGCGGCTGCGACAACGATACTGGGAATGGTTCCATTGATCTGGGATGCCTTTTTCCAGTCCATGGCGATTACGATCATGGGCGGCCTGGCGTTTGCCTCGATCCTGACGCTGATTGCGGCACCGGTCTTTTACTATGCCTTTTTCATGCGGGATGGACCGATCAAGGCTGTACCCGCATAGCGTCAAACCATTCTGATAACGTCCTTGTCGATCGACAGCATGTAGCCTTTGCGCGCGATGTTGCGGACCAGCAGATCGCTGACCATCTGATTGCCCAGCGTATCGCGAAGGCGTTTGATCCGCGTCGCACCCGCGGCCTCATCGCAGTCTGACGCACTGCGCCCTGAGATCATCGCCTCGATTTCGGCGCCGGAAAGCACGTCATCATCCATGCGTGCTTCGGCAAGGACGGATAGCGTTTCAATTGCGGCCTCGGTCAGCTTGAACTCCATATTGTTCAGATAAACGAGGTTCTGATCGCGGCTGATAAGAAGGGAGTTTACCTGAATGCCCGCTTGTTCCACCTGCGCCATGCGGCGGTTCAGCCCGATCAGCATGACAAGAAAAACCAGCGCTGCGATCAGCAATGCAGTAGCAAAGACAAGCAGCACAAAGATCACCATGCGGTAGCTGGCCAGCGTATCGGAGAATGCGGTGCCAGATTGGGCGAGGATCTCAAGAAGTTTGATCTGATCGCCACTTGTCAGCGCATCGTTCTCGATAAAGATACGCTCGACCCGGTCATTAAAAGCGTTGGCATCTGGAAGGCTCCAGAAAAGAGCGATGCCGGTGACCAAAAGGATCAGGACAATCGCGGCAATACCAAGTGAGACGACGCGGTTTCCATTCCGCAAAGGCTCAGTAGCGGAGGAAATGTCGTCCGGCATTGTCTCTACGCTCCTCCAGTCCTGAATCGTCGAAAACCGACAAAATGTTCAATAATTCCCAACCTGCATTGGCCAGACGGGGACGCAGTTCGCGCTGCGCCGCTTGCGCTGAGCAGTCCGAGATTTGCGCCACACCATAGTGCAAGCGCAATGGATTATCCTGCTTGGCCTTATAATCGGCAAAGCAGGCTGCATGGGCGGGACCGGCCAGCGCCAGGGTAAGCGCGGTAAGGGCAAGAAGGCGTTTCATACAGGAAACATGACCGTCGGGCCTGAGTTATTCAATAACAACCGACACTTGGCTGGCGTGTTATCGGATAACAACACGGTGTTATTGTTTAGCGCACGCAAGAGGTCTCAGTCTTTGGTCATCTCAGGTTACTGGCTCATGCCACCGACCGCATCACGAAAGGACACGAGATGACCAAAGGATTAATTGCATCGGTCTTGGCAGGCGCTTTGGCGCTGACCAGCCTACCTGCAGCACCAGCCCAGGCAGATGACGAACTGGCCAAGATCCTCGCTGCGGGAACGGTCTTGTTCATCATCGGCAAAGCCATTGAGAGCGAGAACAAAAGCAAAAAACGCAAGAAAGAGGTGCATCACCACCACTACAAGCCGAAGCCCAAGAAGAAGCAGGTGCATCACCGCCCGCATCGGGCTGCGCGCCTGCCGGGCTATTGCCTGACACGGGTGCGGACATGGGACGGCCCGCGCAAGATCCTGTCGGGGCGCTGCCTGCGTCGCAACTACGATTATGTCGACAGCCTTCCGCGCAAATGCCGCCGTCAGGTGGAGACCTATGACGGGGTGCGTCGGGGCTGGGGGCCGGGCTGCCTGCGCAAGCGCGGCTACGTGATCGCTGGGCGCTAAACGCTTTCGAGCAGAGACCGGCGGATTGAGGCCGCGGGCTCGATTGGAGGAGGGGGTGGTCATGGCCCCTCCTCCTTTTTGTTTGCGGTGGCGCGCGCGATGCGGCAAGCCCGGGGCATGGGACCGGATTATTCATTTGAAAGCGCCGCGCAGGGTCGCGGCTTTTTGCATGTCGCTGGCGTCGATGAGGTGGGGCGCGGGCCTTTGGCCGGGCCGGTTGTGGCGGCTGCTGTGATCCTTGATCCGGCACAAATCCCTGACGGTCTGAACGACAGCAAGAAGATGACGGCCAAGAAGCGGCAGGCCTTGAATGATCTGCTGTGGGAGGTCGCGGATGTATCGCTTGGGGAAGCGACAGTCGCCGAGATTGACCAGATCAATATCCTGCGCGCATCGCATCTGGCGATGGAGCGGGCGGTGGCAGGTCTGAAACAGGCACCCGATCATGTGTTGGTCGATGGCAACCTGATCCCGCGCGGGCTGACGCTTTCGTCAGAGGCGATTGTCAAAGGAGACAGCCGTTCTCAGAGCATCGCGGCGGCCTCAATTGTGGCCAAAATCAGGCGAGATTATGTCATGTGGGATTTGGCGCAACACTATCCCGGATATGGCTGGGAGACGAACGCAGGTTATCCGACAAAGGCGCATGTCGAAGCGCTCCGAAATCTTGGCGTGACCCCACACCATAGACGTTCGTTCAAACCGGTGCACAATATCTTGTATCAAGAAAAATATGTAAGTGACTGATTCAAAAAAGAATTTGACGGCGAATCAGCTTTGACTCATCTTTGACCTCAACCAACGAGCACAAAATGTGCCGGGGACAGAGGCAGAGAATGACAACGATGACCAAAGTAAAGGGCGCATCTGCGCTCCCACTCAACACGATTCTGGACGGGGACTGCATCGAGATGATGAACAGTCTGCCGGAGGCGTCTGTTGACCTGATCTTTGCCGATCCGCCGTATAACCTTCAGCTGAAAAACGCGTTGCACCGCCCGGACAATTCCGAGGTGGATGCCGTCGACGACCACTGGGATCAGTTTTCCTCCTTTGCCGCCTATGACAAGTTTACCCAAGACTGGCTGAAAGCGGCGCGCCGATTGCTCAAACCCAACGGGGCGATTTGGGTGATCGGCAGCTATCACAACATCTTCCGGGTCGGCGCCGCGTTGCAAAACGAAGGCTTCTGGATCCTAAATGATGTGGTCTGGCGCAAGTCCAACCCGATGCCGAACTTCCGCGGCAAACGGCTGACCAATGCGCATGAAACGATGATCTGGGCCTCGAAGTCCGAGGGTGCCAAATATACGTTCAACTACGAGGCGCTGAAGTCGCTGAATGAAGGCATCCAGATGCGCAGCGATTGGGTGCTGCCGATCTGCACAGGCCATGAGCGTTTGAAGGACGAAAAGGGCGACAAGGCCCATCCGACGCAAAAGCCCGAAAGCCTGCTGCACCGCGTGATCGTCGGCTCCACCAATCCTGGTGATGTGGTGCTGGACCCCTTCTTCGGCACCGGCACAACCGGCGCTGTCGCCAAGATGCTTGGCCGTGAATTCATCGGGATCGAACGGGAAGAGGCCTATCGCAAGGTCGCCGAGAAGCGCCTGTCGAAGGTGCGCAAGTTTGATCGCGAGGCGTTGCAGGTTTCGACGTCGAAGCGCGCCGAGCCGCGCGTGCCCTTTGGCCAGTTGGTCGAACGTGGCATGCTGCGTCCGGGTGAGAACCTCTATTCCATGAACAACCGGCACAAAGCCAAGGTGCGCGCCGATGGCACGCTAATTGGCGATGATGTGAAGGGCTCGATCCATCAGGTTGGCGCCGCGCTGGAAGGCGCGCCCAGCTGCAATGGCTGGACCTACTGGTGTTACAAGCGCGAGGGCAAAATGGTGCCCATCGATCTGCTGCGCCAGCAAATCCGGTCCGAGATGAAGAATTAACTAAAGTTTACCGCCGGTGCCTGTGGCCTGACTACAAGCACTAACTATGCCCCGCCTTTATGGCGGGGCTTTTTTTGCCTCCGGCGGGGCTTTTTTTGCCAGAACTAAACCCTACCGCGGCAGTGGGTGCAGCGCTTTGTTGTACGGTTTCCAGTCGGTGATTTCGGGATAATACATCTCGCGCCAGCGACGGACGCGGGGGTTCATTGACTTACGCCAGACGGGTGGGATCATCGCCAGCATCGTCATGACCGGATAGCCGTACGGCAATTGCGGGGCATCAGCCTCGGTATAGGTCTGTAGCAGCGGGAAGCGCCGGTCGGGTTTATAGTGGTGATCCGAATGGCGCTGCAGATTAATCAGCAGCCAGTTTGATGCTTTCTGTGACGCGTTCCAGCTGTGGCGGGGCAGGACATGTTCATATTTGCCATCGCCCAGATGTTTGCGGGTCAGACCGTAGTGTTCGACGTAGTTCACCAGCTCAAGCTGCCAGATCGCGGTGAATGCTTGCACTGTGAAAAGCCAGAGCCCAACCCAGCCTCCAAGTGCCAGCGCCAGCAGCGCAAACCCGCCTTGAAGCGCCCAGTATTTCCAGAACGGGTTGCTGGAGTGCGTCCAGGGTAGCTTTTTACGGGCGAGCATCGCTTTCTCGGCTTTGAAAGATGAGGTCAGTGAGTCGCGCAACACGCGGGGGAAGAACTTGTGGAAACCTTCGTTATAGCGCGCCGTCACAGGGTCTTTCGGGGTTGCGACATATCGGTGATGCACCAGCAGATGTTCTGAACGGAAATGACTGTAGAGCACCATCGCGAGCAACAGATCACCTAGCCACCGCTCAAGCTTGTTCTTTTGATGCATTAACTCATGGCTGTAGGTGATACCGATGGTGCCGCTCAGCACGCCGACCCCGAAGAACAGGCCAAATTTCTCAAGCAGGCCCAGGTGATCGGTGGCGCCGACATACCAGATCAGTCCGAAGATCGTCAGGAACTGCAACGGTGCCCAGATCATCGTGATTGCGCGATACCAGAAAAGCTGGTCGTCCGTGGTCTCAAGATCGGGGTTTTCTTCGTTCAGACCGGCAAAGGCGTCGATGATCGAGAAAAGATACCATGTCGCAATCGGTGGGAGCAGAACCGTCCAGCCCCCATAAACAGCGCCGGTAAAAACCAAAGGGATCAGCGCCAGAGACAGCGCAAACGGCAACGCACTGTGGAATTTTGCGATGGTTTGGGACGAAATCATACTCAGCTCCACCTGAAACGATACCTTTTGGTTGTCCGTGAAATAGGGACGATTTTCAACTGTCCCGTAGCGTTGCAAGAGCCAAATCGAAAGCTTTGCGCATTACCGTAGGCAGGTCTGAAGGACGAAACTCGGTATTTGGTATGAATTGTCCACGGGATGGCAACGCATCATTGGGCAGGGTCGCGGTCCGGATCGCGAGGCGCAGGTGAAAATGCGTGAACGTGTGACGGGCTTCCGCAGGGACGTCGTGCCAGTCTGTCGCGATGGGTGGACCTTCTTGCGGAGCGTTCTCGGACCAATCGGTTGTGGGCCAGCCAAGCATACCTCCCAAAAGCCCTTTATCGGGTCGGGTCTCGAGCAGCCACGCGCCATCTGTTCGCCGCGCAATGTACGCAATGCCCAGCCGTGTTGGTTTGGGCTTTTTGGGCGTCTTCTTGGGAAGTTCAAAGGCGGTCCCTTGGGATCGGGCAGCACAGGGATCGCGCCAAGGACAAATGCCACAAGCCGGATTGCGTGGTGTGCAAATTGTAGCGCCAAGATCCATGACGGCCTGCACATAGTCTCCGGGCCGTTTTGATGGGGTCAGCTTGCGGGCCTCTTGCATCAGCTCAGGCTTGGCCATTGGCAAGGGTGTGTGGATATCGTGCAAACGCGCCATCACGCGCTCGACATTGCCGTCGAGGACCGTCTCGGGCAGATCAAACGCGATGGCCGATATCGCCGCTGCCGTGTAAGGCCCAATTCCGGGTAAGGTCAGCAGCGTGTCATGATCTGCTGGAAAGCGACCACCATGATCGGCGACCACTGCGCGGGCGCATTTCAAAAGATTACGGGCACGGGCGTAGTAACCAAGCCCAGCCCATTCCGCCATCACATCAGCATCCTTGGCGGCCGCAAGATCGCGCACCGTGGGCCAGCGCCTTGTGAAGCGTTCAAAGTAATCCTTAACGGCTGCAACCGTGGTTTGTTGCAGCATGACCTCTGACATCCAGACGCGGTAAGGGTCTGCCTCAATCCCTGAATGAGGCGGGGCGCGCCACGGCATCACACGGGCGTGGCGATCATACCATTCCAGCAATGTGCTGCTTAAATCAGCCGTGTCGTAACGCAATCTTTATGATCCTTGTTCGGATTAGGCTGGCCCTATGCCAGATCACAGATAGAATAGCGCCTGACTAAGGGAATGACAGATGGCCGAGCGCGCAGGATATCGCAAAAATGGCACCACCCGTGGATTCAAAAGCGCCTCGGGGCTGTTGCAGACGCGTATCCGGACGGCAAGTCAAAGCCGTGGCTTTGCCGAAACGCGTCTTCTGACCCATTGGGCCGAGATTGTCGGACCCGATACTGCCGCGCAGGCACATCCGGTCAAGGTGGGCTATGGACGTGGCGGGATGGGCGCGACGTTGACCATCCTGACGACCGGCGCAGTTGCCCCAATGATCGAAATGCAGAAAGAGCAGATCCGCGAGCGTGTGAACACCTGCTACGGCTATACGGCGATCAGTCGGGTCGTGATAACACAAACCGCACCGACGGGATTTTCCGAAGGGCAGGTGCAGTTCACCCCCGCACCCAAAGCCAAGACGGGGATCACGCCACAAGCCAGGGCACAGGCGGCACAAATGGCTGGCTCTGTCCAGGATGACGGCCTGAAACAGGCGATCGAAACACTGGCGGGCAATGTCCTGTCGAAAGCGAAACAGTAAGAGGCACTCATGAAACCAATTCTGGGATATGCAGCACTCTTCGTCGGGGCCGTGGCCGTTGGCGGATACTTTTTGAACTCTGGTGGCACAGGATCGACCCCAGCCGCACCAGCGCTGGGTGCTGCAAATGCGCAGGATGCGTCTGCGATTGATACGTCTTCCATTGTTGAGATGACGTTGGGCCAAGCGGACGCGCCGGTCACAGTGATCGAATACGCATCCTATACCTGCCCGCATTGCGCGACCTTCCACGAGGGGCCATTCAAGCAGCTCAAGGAAGAATATATCGACACCGGCAAGGTCCAGTTCATCTACCGCGAGGTCTATTTTGACCGGTTTGGTCTATGGGCGTCGATGGTCGCGCGTTGCGGCGGTGAGAGCCGCTTTTTTGGTGTGAGCGAGATGATCTACGACCAGCAAAGCGAATGGTCCCGTGGTGAACCTGCCGAGATCGCCGACAATCTGCGCCGAATTGGCCGTGCGGCTGGTATGAACGATGACGAACTTGATGCTTGCCTGAACGATGGTGACAAAGCACAGGCGCTTGTTGCGTGGTATCAAGGAAATGCGGAGGAGCATAACATCAACTCCACTCCGTCTTTTGTCGTGAATGGTACGACCTATTCGAACATGAACTATGCTGATTTCTCGTCCTTGATTGACGATGAAATCGGCAGCTAGGACTTAGCTTTTGTCCAGGCGGTATCGAACGCGGACCAATCCGCCAGTTCGAGCCGTACGGGCAAGGTCAGGACTTTCTTGCGAAAGCTGTCCGGCAGGCGCACAGCGTCTTTTTCTGTTGTGACCAATTGCGCGCCCAAGGCTTTGGCTTCGGTCTCAAGCCGGCTCATCAGAGCATCGGTCAGGGGTTGGTGATCTTCAAGCGCTTCGCCGCGATGTAGCGTGGCACCCAGCGATTTGAGCGTCGCAAAGAATTTTTCTGGGTGGCCAATCCCTGCAAATGCAAGCAAGGGCGTCCGGGTCCAATCCATCCCCGTCATTAACGGTTTCAACTGCCCTGTCAGGTGCGGACAAGGCAGTCTCGGCAGGCCGGTGGCAAAGCTTTTCTGTGCAGGCTCTGGGCCGATTGACAGCAGAAGATCCGCACGTTGCAAACCAACCGTGACAGGTTCCCGCAAAGGCCCGGCAGGCAAAACGCGGCCATTGCCAAACCCTTTGGCGGCATCCACGACAACGATCGAAATATCATACGCCAATGCAGGGTTTTGAAAGCCGTCGTCCAGAAGGATAACGCTTGCGCCTTGCGCGACTGCGGCACGTGCACCTGCAGCGCGGTCTTTTGCAACCCATGTGGGCGCGAAAGCCGCCAGAAGCAATGGCTCATCCCCGACCTGATCCGCGCTATGATCCCGTTCGACAACGCGGATCGGACCTTCCAACGTCCCACCGTATCCGCGCGATACGATATGCGGGCGCTCTCCATGATCGATTAGGCGCTGGGCAATTGCGATTGTGGTAGGTGTCTTGCCGGTCCCGCCAGCGTTGATGTTGCCAACGCAAATCACCGGAATACCAATCGCTTCGCGTGGACCTTTGGCCAGACGCCTTGCCGTGCCTTGGGCATAAAGAACGCTGAGCGGTGCAAGCAATCGTGCCCGCAGCGCAGGTGCGTCTGGCGCCGTGAACCAGAACGCCGGTGTCCGCATCAAGCGGCTTCCAATGTATCAAGCGTATCGGTGACCAATGCGATCACACGGTCCAGAACCTCGGCGCCTTGCGTGCAGACGTCCCAAGCTGCATGCGCCATGACGGCCGTTGTTTCGGGTAGCATCAGGGCTTCAACCGCGCGGGCCAAGGTGGCCGTATCGCGCACGCGGCGCACAGCGCCTGCCTCGATCAGCCGGGTATAGCTGTCGAAGTAATTGCGTGTGTTGGGCCCTGCCAGAATAGCCGATCCAAGTGCTGCAGGTTCCAGCGGATCGCACCCGCCGCCATTCGACATCGAGCGGCCCATATACGTCGTCGGGCACAGCCGATACCAAAGGCCCATCTCGTCGCCGATATCAGCGATGTAGATCTGCGTATCCTCGTCAGGCTCTTCATCCAGCGAGCGCAGATTGACCTTGAAGCCCTGCGAAGCAATCGCTTTTGCAAGTCCTGGCCCGCGCGACGGATCGGCGGGCACAAGGATCAGCAGCAGCCGGTGGGCTGCGCGACTGGCAAGCCGATGCGCCTCAAGGACGCTGTTTTCTTCGGCGGGCTCTGTCTGTGCGGCCAGCCATGTGGGCCGCCCGGCCAGCAGCCCTGCCAGGGTATCCCGCTCATTTTCATTGCAGGGCAAGGCGATGGTGCTTTCTTGCAAGGCCCCGCTCACTTCGATGCGCCATCGCGGAGCACCCAGCCGGCGAAGGTGATCGGCATCCGCCTCGCTCACCGCAAAAACGCGCCGAATACGATCAAACAGCGATCGATACATGCCGCGTTCAAGGGGCGAGACCTGAAATCCTTCGGCCTCGGCGTTTATCAGAAAAAGCGGGATGCGCTGTTCGTCGACGCTTGAGATCAGACCGGGCAGAAAATACCCCTCGCTCCACAGGCACAGATCCGGCTGCCAATGGTCAAGAAAACGCGCGATATCAGGCAGCGTCTCGTTGGGGGTAACATCATAAAACACCCCCTCGATATGCCGCTCTGGCAGCATCTCTGGTGCGGGAACAGTCAGTAGGAAAGACACATCTGGCCGTTCTTCCTGAATGCGGTGGATCAGACTATTCAGCCGCCTTACAGCAGTCGCACTTGGTGCATGCAGCCAGACCAGCAGACCGCTGGGCCGGTCAGGGCGAACCATATCCGTTTGCGCGCTCGAGCCGCCACCACGAAGCGCAAGATATAGCGCCAAACCAAGCGATTGGCCCATTGCAGCTTACTCCAACTCTTCTGTTGGTGAGGTCTCGGCTTCCTCATCTCGCAACCGATGCAGATGGGCGATGAAGTAGCGCATATGCGCGTTATCAACCGTTTTCTGGGCTTCGGATTTCCACGCATCATAGGCGCTGTCATAGTCTGGGAAAATCCCGACAACATGGATGTCGTTGACGTCCTTGAACGTCTTTTTCGTCGGATCAACAAGCTCTCCACCAAAGACAAGATGCAAGCGTTGGGTCATGGGCGAAGCTTTCCAAGCAGTGGGATCAAAACGACGTGTACCCTACGCCATCGGGTCCACCGGTCAAGCCAGACTGTCGGCCAGCGCTGTGTGAAGCTGCGCACCTGCGGCCAGCACCCCTTTGGTTTGCGGATGGCGATTGTTGAACAGCAGTGGTGCGCTATGACGATCAGTAACGCGCCCCATCGCTTCGCGGATCAGCAAGTCTCCAGCGGCGATGTCCCATTCCCAGCTATCGCGCAGTGTGAGCATCGCGTCGAACTTGCCTTCGGCGATCAGTGCCATGCGGTACGCAATGGACGAACGGAAATGCCGCTCGACCGGGGGCACGTCACCGCGCCAGTATTCAGCGTTCATATTCCATTTGTTGGCCAAAAGCGTCGCGCCATTCAGGGTGGTATCGCTGACCTGTAAGGATACGCCGTTCAGCGTGGCGCCTTGACCCAAGTCTGCGGCGTAAAGCTTGTCGCGCATCGGCAGGTAAACGACCGCGGCAGTCACAACGCCATCGCGTGCGATGGCCAAGCTATGGGACCACGTGCGCGAGCCTTCGATAAAGGCCCGGGTGCCATCGATGGGATCCACGATAAAAACGGTTTCCGCATCCAGCCGCTCTGGGGAATCCTCTGTCTCTTCAGACAGCCAGGCATATCCTGGTCGGCTTGCCATCAGTTCGGTGCGCAACATACGATCGACAGCCAGATCAGCCTCTGTCACAGGGCCAGCGCCGCCTTCTTTCTCCCATATCTGGGGGTCATCCTTGAAGTAACCTGATGCGATTTTGCCAGCTTCTTTGGCGGCTGAAATCAGCAGGTCTAGGTCAGTCTCCGGCAAGGGTCATCCCTTCGACCAGAAGTGACGGCACCACCCGTGACAGATACGTGCGAGCGTCGTTCGCCGGGATGATCCGGCGCAACATATCGCGTAGATTGCCCGCGATGGTGCATTCGTTGACTGGGTAGGTCAGCTCACCATTCTCGACCCAAAAGCCAGCGGCTCCGCGCGAATAGTCGCCAGTCGTCGGATTGATTGTCGAGCCGATCATCGACGTCACAAGCAGGCCTGTGCCCATCTCTTTAAGCAAATCCTCACGGCTCTGTGTCCCTTGGGTCAGCTCAATATTTCCGACCGAAGGGGAGGGTGGCGCGGATGTTCCGCGTGCGGCGTTTCCAGTGCTGTGCAGCCCCAATTTTCGCGCATGTGCCAGATCGAGGGTCCATTGCTTCAACACGCCGTTTTCAACGATATTGCGTGTCGCAGTGGGCAGTCCTTCAGCGTCAAACGGCTTGGACGAGGGCATCCGTTTGCGATGTGGATTTTCCGTCAGCGACAGCGTGTCCGGCAAAACGGGCTGATCCATCGCATCGCGAAGCCATGATGCGCCGCGCGCAATATTCGTACCGTTGGAGGCGGCAAGCAAATGCCCGATGAGCGAGCTTGAAATGCGTTCATCAAACAGAACGGGGTAGCTGCCGGTCTTTGGTTTGCGCGCTCCGGCGCGTTGCAGTGTCCGCTTTGCGGCTTGGTTGCCGATCTCTTCTGGCGTTCGAATGTCAGAGGCGAAAACACGGAAATCACCGTCATAATCGCGTTCCATCTGGGTGCCTGTCCCTGTGATCGCGACGCAGGACATACCGTTATCGGTGCGGGTATACCCCCCTGAAAACCCGTTGCTCGCGGCGAGATGAATGCGTCGACGCCCGTATCCTGCAGATGCGGCATCTACCTGGCTGATCCCCTCGTGGCTTAGCGCCGCAGCTTCGGCACGCAGGGCCGCATCTTGCAGCGCTGACGGGTCCGGCTCATCTGCAGGATCAGCCAGTTCCAGTGCGGCTACATCCCAATCGCGGGCCAATTGGTCGACGTCAGCCAGTCCGATATGCGGATCTTCGGGTGCCTCACGTGCCATCGCAACAGCGCGCTCTGCCATTTGTGCAATCGTGTCGGGCTTTACATCAGAAGACGAGACGCAGGCCTGTTTTTGCCCGATCAGCACACGCAGCCCAATGTCGATCCCTTCCGAGCGTTCCGCCTGTTCCAAGGCGCCCTGTCGCACATCAATAGACAGCGATGTGCCGTCGACGGCCATTGCATCCGCAGCGTCTGCGCCCGCACGTTTTGCAGCGTCCAAAAGCGCGTGGGTCAGGGTCTCTAGCGTATCAGCCATCGGGCAATGTCCTCATCAACTGCCAGCATGAGGTAGTCCGATGTGCGTGTCTTCGCAAGGCGCGCTGTTTTCAGCGCAGGCGTTGCCCATTGGCCAAAACATGCCCGTCCGGGTTCACTTCGATTTTCGAGCTCAACTCATCTTCGCCTGTCGGCGTCGCGAAAAGGCCCAGCATCATGCGTGCGCCCATGGCCTGTTCTTGCGGCAAAAGCCCCATCGAGATCAGCTTGTCGATCAAGCCGTTGCCACCTTCCAGTTTCAGATCAACAGCACCTTCCGGGCGCGGCATGCCGTCGAATGTGGCGGTGTCGGCATTGTCGAACTCAAATGAACCTTCGCCGGTCAGCTTTGCGCCCGCCAGTTCGACCAGAAGATTGTTCAGCTCAAGCGCATGAATTTCACCGGGCGTCTCCGCACTTTCCAAGGCAGCGGCTTGCTCAGGGTCCATCAGGTCGAAGAACCAATTGGCTTTGCCATCGATGTCAAACGCCACTGTCGCGGGTTCGCGTGGCAGGATGGTGCCGGGATCAAACATGTTCCAAAGCGCATCGGCCATTGTGAAATCGCTCAGGTTCAAGGCAAGGCCGAAATCCTGCGGTTCATCAGATTTGCTGAGTGGCATCAGAAAATCAAAACCATACTCGGCCATTGCAAAGCTCAGGGGGAAGGGCAGGTCACTGGTCTGAATGTTCATATTCAGACCGCGCGTTGTGCCTTTATAGCCAACGCCATCTGTGTCCATCGACACATCCAGATTGCCGCCCTCAGATGTACCATTGCCCGACAATGTGTTGCCGTTGCCTTCAAAGCTGAAAGTCGAAGCAGAGCCGTCGAAGGTATAGCCTCCATCCCCCATCAGACCTGCTGACATCATCATTGCCGGATTGTCCGTGATGCCACCATCGGGCAATGAAGATGTCCCCGTCATCGCCAGACCCGCGATGGTGCTTGAGAAGGCCGCCGTTTCATTGGTCTCAGCGTCTTCAAAATCCATATTGATAAGCGTGGACACGGCATCGAGATTATAGGTGACATCCAGCGTCTCACCGGTGACCGTGTTGTAGGTGCCGCTGACATCGTTTGCCATGACTTCGACCGTGAGGGGCTGCTTGATCCCTTCGGCCAATACTTCATCGACGATCACACCATAGGCGTCGGCTGTCAGGGCGTAGATCATGTTTTCGGGTGTGCCGCTGACAATCATGCGCATATTTTCTTGCACCAGCCGCATTGTCATATCAAACGCCTCGGCGTCGGCAGGATCGGCGTTCATCTTTATGATATAATCGGGTGACATAGTCACGCTGACAGTGCCATCCCCATTGTCGGTGAATGTAAGGCTTTCGGTAATCGCAGACATTTTACCGTCTGGAATTTCCATCAGCATCGCGATGTTTTCGACGCTCAGCGTATCGCCGTCGCGCGTTTCAGAGCCAACGGTGACGTCGGCATCATAAGCCCCGATCCATTCCTGCCAGTTTTGCCAAACCTGTTCAGGTGTAACATCGGCATGTGCCGCCGTGGTAGACATAAGAAGCGCAAGGGTCGGCAGAGCGGCAGCAAAACGAAACATGAAGAGTCCTTTGAGTATGACTTGTTATAGCCTAATGTCAGGTTCGGCCGCGAAAAGTGCAAGAGGCCTCATTTTGCGAGTGGCGGTTTTCACGCCTGTGCCAAGCCGCTACACCTTCGATGAATTCAGGAGGGCCTGCAGATGGATATGACTGGAAAAACTGTTTTGATTACGGGCGCAAGCCGTGGAATCGGCGCAGAAGCAGCGCGTGTGTTTGCAGCTGCTGGTGCGAATGTCGCTCTTTTGGCGCGGTCCGAAGAAGCGATTGCAGACCTCGCCGGTGAGATCGGATCTCAGGCCTTGGCGATTCCCTGCGATGTGAGCCGCTACTGGGAAATGCAGGCCGCTGTCGATGCAACGATCAAGACATTTGGCGGGCTCGATGTGCTGATTAACAACGCTGGCGTGATCGAGCCGATCAGCCATTTGTCCACCGCTGACCCCGACACCTGGAGCCACGTCATCGACATCAACCTGAAGGGGGTGTTCAACGGTATGCGTGCAGCGATGCCGGTGATGGAAGCTGCGGGCGGTGGCACGATCCTGACGATTTCCTCTGGGGCGGCTCATGGCCCCGTAGAGGCGTGGAGCCATTACTGCGCCTCAAAGGCTGGGGCGGCGATGTTGACCCGTTGCGCTGATAAAGAAGCGGCTGACAAGGGTTTGCGTGTTATGGGGCTATCGCCAGGCACCGTCGCGACACAGATGCAGCGCGAGATCAAAGCGTCCGGTGTGAACCCGGTCAGCCAGCTTGACTGGAGCGATCATATCCCCGCCGATTGGCCTGCCAAGGCACTCCTATGGATGTGCTCCCCTGATGCAGATGCGTTCTGCGGTCAGGAAATCTCTTTGCGCGATGAAGACATCCGTGCGCGGATCGGCCTCGCATGATCCGCCTTGAGAAAGACGGCGATCTGTGGACCGCGACGATCGACCGCCCGGATAAGGCCAATTCGCTGACCCGTCAGATGCTTAATGATTTGGCGGACATCGCAGAAGGCGCGCATGTAGCGAAGGCGCTGATCCTGACAGGAACGGGTAAGGTCTTCTCTGCAGGGATGGACCTTGAAGCCGCAAAGGACGGTCTTGCAACCGACCCCGTCTGGGAGCGCCTGTCAAGCGCGCTTGCGGCCCATTCCGGTCTGACGATCTGCGCGCTGAACGGTACTTTGGCAGGCGGTGCGATGGGCATGGCGCTTGCTTGCGATATCCGCATCTGCGTGCCTACAGCCAAATTCTTCTACCCGGTCATGAAGTTGGGCTTTTTACCCCAACCTTCCGATCCGGCGCGCCTGGCAGCCTTGGTTGGGCCGGCGCGTGCGAAACTGATCCTGATGGGTGGTCAGAAGGTGACAGCACAGGACGCGCTTGCAATGGGTCTGGTCGAACAGATCGTCGAGAGCGATGTGCTGATCGAAACGGCACATGGGTTTGCGGCAGACGTTCTTGGCGCACAAACAGCCCATATCAAAGGCATCAAGGATCTCATCACCTAACGCCGCCGCTTTGGAACCTTCGACATGAATTCTGGTGGCCGCTTGTTCACCCAGCGAAAGAACTTCTCTAGCCTTGGGTGCCGTCGCAACGCCTCGACCGAGTTGTAAACACGCGCCAATTCCGCCTCGCTCAGCGTTGCGTGGATTTCCTTATGGCAGATGTGGTGGATCAATACGGTTGGCCCGCCTTTTCCGCCTTTCAGTTTTGGGATCAGATGATGCAGACTTTGCGGCACGCCTTCGGGGATCGGCCGCTCGCATAAAGGGCAAATTGGATCAGGTTCGTCGGTGTCAAAACGGCTTCCCATGTGCGTGGGACAATGGGATAACAACCCGACAAGACAAGGGCGTCCCGTATGGATCTAGAGAATTTACCCCCGATCGTGCTTGAAACGCTCGATATGTTAGAGCCTGGGATCGAGCTTGCGAAAAGCTGGCTTTTGAGCCCTGCGGCTTGGTCTCAGTTTGCGCTGCTCATCGTGGCCTACATTCTTGCAGTGATCGTGACGCGGCGCATGTCGCCGACACTGTCGCGCCTGCTGACACCCCCGGCGGAGCAGGAACACGTGATCGCGCAGGCCCGTCGTTTTGTGCTGATGTTCTTGCCGCTTCTGATGCCGTTATTTGCATATGTGTTCACTGCGATTGGCGAACAGGTTGTCCGCTCACTTTTTGATTCCGGCGCTGTGATCGCCTTTGGCAAGCGCGTCTTCCTGTTCATCGCGGCGCGTATTCTGGTGCGTCAGATCATCAAAGACCCATTCCTGAAACTGCTGGGCAAATACGTTCTTATTCCGGCAATGGCGCTTTATGCTGTGGGCCTTCTGGATGATGTGACGCTCGCCTTGACCGAAACGGTCATTCAGCTTGGCAACATCTCTTTCTCGGTCATGTCGCTGGTACGCGGTGCGATCGCGGGAAGCCTGCTGTTCTGGTTGGGTCGGTGGTCCAACGACCAATCAAGCGCCTATCTCAGCAAGCAAGACATGCGCCCATCCACGCGCGAACTGGCCATCAAGGCGGCTGAAATTGCTATTTTCGGCGTCGCGTTCCTGCTGTTGATGAACATTATGGGGATCAACCTCAGCACGCTTGCCGTGCTGGGGGGTGCCATCGGCGTGGGTCTGGGTTTTGGTCTACAAAAGATTGCGGCCAACTTTATTTCAGGTGTGATCCTGCTGCTTGAGGGGCAGGCAACCGTTGGGGATTATGTCGAACTGGATGGCGGCGAATCCGGCACCATCGTCAAAATGACCGCCCGCGCCACAATTCTTGAGACGTTCGACGGTCGTTGGATTGTTGTTCCGAACGAGGATTTCATCACGACGCGGGTCGTGAACCTGTCCGATCAAGGCTCTGCCAACCGCTATGAGGCTGCGTTCTCTGTCAGCTACGACACCGATATCAATCTTGTACCGGACATCATCGAAAAGGCTGTCTCTACCCACCCCGACGTGCTTCAAACGCCCGAACCGCCCGATTGCGAACTGCGCGGTTTCGGCGACAGCGGCATTGATTTCGCGGTGGAGTTCTGGGTGAACGGCATCGACGACGGCAAGAACAAATACACCTCCGATGTGCTGTTCCTGATCTGGAATGCGCTCAAGGCGCATGACATCGAAATCCCCTATCCCCAGCGTGTGGTGGAGATCAAAGGCTCTTTGCCCCAGTGAAAAACGCACTTGTGATCGGGGCTGGGCCTGCTGGTTTGATGGCTGCTGATGAACTTGCGCGCGCGGGGATACATGTTGTTGTGGCGGATGCGAAACCATCCGTTGGGCGCAAGTTTCTGATGGCTGGAAAGTCTGGCTTGAACCTCACAAAAGCCGAACCCTTTGATGCATTCCTGACGCATTATCATGAGGCGGCCGAACCGCTGCGTCATATGATCGAAGCATTCGACAGTGCCGCGGTTCAGGATTGGGCACAAAGCCTGGGGCAAGAGGTCTTCACCGGCTCGTCCGGCCGCGTTTTCCCTAAGGTCATGAAAGCCTCACCCCTTCTGCGCGCATGGTTGCGCCATTTGGGTGATCTTGGTGTCGATATCCGCACCGGTTGGCGCTGGACAGGTTGGGACACAGCCTTTCATTTCGAAACACCATCAGGTTCACGCACCGAGACGCCTGATGCGACGGTCCTCGCGCTGGGTGGCGCATCCTGGGCCCGTCTTGGTTCAGATGGTGCCTGGACGGCGCTTTTTGCTTCCAAAGACTTGCCGCTTGCGCCGTTCAAACCAGCCAATATGGGGCTTAAGGTCGACTGGTCAGATCATATGGCAAAGCACTTTGGAAAGCCGCTTAAGGGCATTGCCTTGATCGCTGGGGGTCAGCGGGTGAAAGCCGAGGCGGTGCTATCTCAACGCGGGCTGGAAGGTGGCGGTATCTACGCCATTTCCCGCAAGGTTCGTGATGGGGCAGCGTTGCACATCGATCTACAACCTAACCTTTCTGTCGATCAGATCCGAACTCGTTTGTCGAAACCACGGGGCAAAGCCAGCCTAAGCAATCATTTGCGCAAGGCTTTGCGGCTTGATCCTGTGAAACAAGCTCTTTTGATGGAGTTTGCACGCCCCTTGCCGGATGATCTTGCGCCCTGTCTCAAGGCACTGCCAATTCGTCATGCAGGGTCGCGCCCGATGGATGAGGCGATTTCAACGGCGGGGGGCGTCCCCTTTGATGCCTTGACCCGCGATTTGATGCTTAACGCTGCTCCGGGCGTTTTTTGCGCCGGTGAAATGCTCGATTGGGAGGCGCCGACGGGGGGCTACCTTATCACCGGCTGTCTTGCGACCGGGCGCTGGGCCGGGCGATCTGCCGCGCGATGGCTGAAAGGCTAGCGTCGTGCTTGCGCCAGCATCGCAAGCCGGATCAATGCCCGCTCCATCACAGCCATTTGTGGCGATTTCGATGTAGAGCGCAGGGTCAGGTCAGCGTCCAGCAACGTCTCCAAAGCGCGTTCCAACCGGTCACGCCCGATGCCCTGCGCCTGGCGCAACATCCGGTCGCGACGCGGGCCGTAAACCGGGGGGCGCAGTTTGCCGATACCTGCCGGCGCGCCGCCCGGATCAGAGGCGGCTGTATAAAGTTGCCGGAAGTGCCGGGTTGCCCCAATACAAAGCCCCACTGGCTGCATGCCCTGCGCCTTGAGTTTCTGCATCACTGGCCCGATCTCGCTGGTGCGCCCTTCGGCGACGATATTCAGAACGTCATCCAGATCCGCCTCGGTCGAAGAGGGTGCGCAGGCAAGGACATCTTCTGATCCCACTGGTGTACTGTCGCCCAGCTTGTAAAGCGCAAGTTTCTCAAGCGTCTGCCGAAAATCACCCGGCCCCAATTCGCGGGCCAGATTGGTGAGGTCGGTCATCGCGCCCTGTTCGATCTGCGTGAGCCCTGCGGCTTTCAGGTCCGCCTCGATCTCGTCTCGTGTCGGCGGGTTGTCATAGATACCGGCCGCATATGCATTTGGATGCCCCTCAAACAGCTTGCGAAGACCTGAACTTGCTTTCAACGCACCTGCTGTCACAACGATCTGTGCATCGCCGGGTGCCCAGTCCTGTAATGCAGCGGTGATTGTCTTGGTGACGGTTTCGTTGGCGTCTTCGACAAAGGCCACGCGTGGGCCGGGAAAGAACCCCTGCGCTTTGATTGCATCGCCCAGTAAGGCACCGTCCTTGCGCAAGTCACTCGCGGGGATACGCGTCAGGCGCATTTCTTCTTCCGCGTTGGGTCCAAGCAGAGCCGCGATCACCTCTTGCCGTTTCAGCGCCACGCGCATTGCGTCTTCGCCAAAAATCAACAGACCGGTGCGGTTTGTTTCAGGCTTTGAAAAATACCGCCCCGCATCCCGTGCGGTAAGCTTCATTGCCAGCTGCCTGCGGTCGCGTACAATCTGGAAATAAGCTGATCGGCCAAGGTTGTTGTCAGTCGCTCAAACCCATCATCGCGCGCGCTTGCAGTTGCGACAGTCGAACCGCTTGAGGAGTATCCCGTAAAGTTGCTGACCTTCCCTTGGTCCAACACCTCGCCTGTATCCGTGCGTCTGATCTGGTAGCGGGCCGATCCGATGACATTGCGTCGATTGATGGATTGCTCTGACGTGATCGAAAGACTTTCGGTTCTCAGATCTAAAGAAACCGCCATCGTAAACAGGCCAGCATCGTTGCGCCCCAAGCGATCTTCCAGCTGCTTGCGCAGATTAAAGCTGTTGGCGTCGTTTGGTGCTTCAAAGGTGATCTGACCATAAAGACCCTGCGCGCTGCCGCGCGTGCCGTGAACAGGCTCGAACCCGCAAGCAGGCAGGGCGATCAGGCCCAAAAGGATGCTTCGACGGTCAAATGACAACATTTACGATTCTACCCGGCACCACGATCAGTTTCTTTGGCGCGGCCCCCTCAAGAGCCTTAACAACAGCATCATCTGCAAGCGCAAGCTTTTCAACCTCTTCTTTAGACAGGTCTTTGGCGACGGTAAGCTCTGACCGGCGCTTGCCGTTGATCTGTATCGGCATCGTGATATTCTCTTCGACCAGCATCGCTTGGTCTGCAACGGGCCATGGCGCATTCGCGATCAGGCCTTCGCCACCGAGCATTGCCCAGATGTCTTCGGCCAGATGCGGCGTCATCGGCGACATCAGTTGAGCGAGGGAGCGCATGGCTTGCTTGCGGGCGGTGCCACCCGCCTTCGATTTCTGCACGGTGTTCGTGAACGCATAGAGCTTGGCGATTGAGGCGTTGAAGCCAAAGCTTTCAACACCTTGAGTGACCTCAAAGATCGCCTTGTGCATCGCACGCAGCAGGTCTTCATCACCTTGACCTGCGCCATCTTCCATCTGGGCAATCTCGTCGGCAATGCGCCAGACGCGCCCCAGATGTTTGTACGCAGCTTCTGCCCCAGAGGCGGTCCATTCCACATCGCGCTCCGGAGGGCTGTCAGACAGAACGAACCAGCGGGCTGTGTCTGCGCCATATTGTTCGATGATGTTCACCGGGTCGACGACATTGTTTTTGGATTTCGACATCTTGGCCGAAGGGATCACTCTCACCTCGCGCCCATCGTCTTTTAAAAACCCTTTGCCGTCGCGCAGTTCGACCGTTTCGGGATAGTGATAAACCGGTCGACCCGTTTGCGCATCTTCGGTTTGATAGATCGCGTGCGTCACCATCCCTTGGGTAAACAGCGCATCAAACGGCTCAATCGCCTTGGCAGGCAGATGCCCCGTGATCTGCATCGCGCGCGCGAAAAAGCGCGAATAAAGCAGGTGCAGAATCGCATGCTCGATGCCGCCGATATACTGATCGACATTCATCCAATAGGCAGCGTCCTCGGCCACTGTCGGCGTGTCCGCCCGCGGCGCTGTGAAGCGTGCGAAATACCACGAGCTATCAACGAACGTGTCCATCGTATCTGTCTCGCGCCGGGCAGGTTTGCCGCAGGACGGGCAGATACAATTGCGCCATGTCGGGTGACGATCCAGTGGGTTGCCGGGAACATCAAAGGTGACGTCCGATGGCAGCTCAATCGGCAGGTTCTCTTTCTTCTCAGGCACCACACCACAGTCATCGCAATGCACAACGGGAATCGGACAGCCCCAATAGCGTTGACGGCTCAGGCCCCAATCGCGCAAGCGGAACTTGGTGACGCCTTGGCCGACGCCGTTTTGCTCGCAAAACGTGATCGCCGCGCTGATTCCGTCCTCACCGGTTTGCTCGGTCTCACCGGCAAAGCCGCGCACATAGATCACTTTTTCGGTCTTTGCCGGGACGAAAGCATCGCCGCCGTCTTCGGGCATGCTTGATCCGTCATCCTCGGCAGGCGCATAGGTCGAGACGACCGGCAGGTCGTATTTCCGTGCGAAATCCAAGTCGCGCTGGTCATGGGCCGGGCAGCCAAAAATCGCACCGGTGCCATAATCCATCAAGATGAAGTTGGCGATATAGACGGGCAGTTCCCAAGCGGTATCAAAGGGATGACGCACTTTGATGCCAGTGTCGAAGCCCATCTTCTCGCCGGTTTCCAGCTCTTCCTCGGTCGTGCCGCCCTTGCGACACTCCGCACAGAAGGCAGCAACGTCAGGGTTGTCTTTCTCCAACTGCTTGGCCAGCGGATGATCGGGAGAGATACCAACAAAAGACGCGCCCAGCAGCGTGTCTGGTCGTGTCGTGTATACCTCGATCCGGTCAAACCCTTCCGGGGCCTCAATGGCAGAGAACGCAAATTGCAGACCGCGTGATTTGCCGATCCAGTTGGCCTGCATCAGCTTGACCTTGGCGGGCCAATTATCAAGCGTGTCCAACGCCTCCAGCAGTTCTTCGGAATAGTCGCTGATCTTGAAGAACCATTGCGTCAGTTCGCGGCGCTCGACCTCTGCATCCGAGCGCCAGCCTTTCCCGTCGATCACCTGCTCATTGGCCAGCACTGTCATGTCGACCGGGTCCCAATTGACCACGGCGTTTTTGCGGTAGATCAGCCCGGCATCCATCATGTCGATGAACAGCGATTGCTGCTGGCCGTAATACTCGGGGTCGCATGTCGCCAGCTCACGACTCCAATCAATGGAAAAGCCCAGCGGCTGCATTTGTTTGCGCATGTCGGCAATGTTGGAATAAGTCCATTCCGCCGGATGAATGCCCCGTTCAATCGCCGCGTTTTCGGCGGCCAGACCGAATGCATCGAACCCCATCGGGTGCAGCACATTATGTCCGGTAGACATCTTATAGCGCGCGATCACATCGCCCATCGTGTAGTTGCGCACATGGCCAATATGGATGCGGCCAGATGGATAGGGGAACATCTCAAGCACGTAGTATTTCGGCTTGTTGTCGCTGCGCGTGGCTTTGAACGTCTCAGCCTTGTCCCAGGCCTGTTGCCATTTGGCTTCGATCTCAGCGGGGGTGTAACGCGACATCCGCGGGGTCCTTCATATGAAAACGCCGGGCATCATGGCCCGGCGCTGTGATAGTTCGAGTGGGCGAAACGGTCTAGAGGGCGTCGTCACGTAGGCGAAGCTGACGGGCCCGTGTGAGAATCGCGTCTTCGATTGCGCGCACGGTGTCAGGGTCTGCAGCGCCAGAGCGGGTCTGCAACGACAACACCAAAGAGCGTGCGTCCAAAGCGGGGTCCTGCACATAGACCGTCGCACGATAAGCGCGCCCGCCACCGGGGGGTGTGCCAAAGCCCATCACCAGCACGCCAGTGAAGGGATCTGCCGCCTGAACGGGCATAAAGTTGAGAACGTCCAACGAGGCGTTCCAGATATACTTGTTCACCTTGACCGTTACGTTGGGGTCATCGTTGTTACCGAAAAGATCCCAAATCGTAGAAGTACGTGTGCGCCCATCTGGATTAACGTCAATCTCTGATGCGTCACTGCGTTCTAAAGCGCGACCAAAGCCGCCGCTTCCGATGCCGCCACCACAGCCTGCAACCATGGAAGTTATTAGAATGCCTGCGAAAATCTGTTTGATATGCACGGTGATACCACCCGACCCCAGTTGTTGTCTTTGGCATTACCTACCCAAGCCTGCCTTGCGCGACAAGGTTTAGTTGATGGCTTTATATAAAGGGGGGCAAACAGACTTGTGGCAAAGATGCACCAGAGCGTGGTTTGTTGAATCCGCCGACCCATGGCTTTCTTGCATTCAAAGCCCGAACAAGAGAGATAGACTTCATTCTCAATGCGGAGTTCCCCGTTTTGAGTGATTTTTTAGACAAACGAGGGAAAACATGAAAAAGACTCTTCTCCTCTCGACAGCCATCGTTGCCTTCGCCGGCATGGCTGTTGCAGACGTCGCCCTGACCGGCCGTGCCGAAATGGGTATC
>CAKZXZ010000235.1 GCA_937883775.1 uncultured Paracoccaceae bacterium | reverse complement strand
GGGCTTGGGTCACCCGTCCATCCAGCACCGGAACAGCTGTGCCGGTTTCAAATGCCGTCATCACCTGTGCCGCCATCAGTTCGGCTGCGTTCTCTTCGATGATGCTGGGCTTACCGGCAAACATCGCATAACCGTCACCGCCATTGCCTAGGAAGTCGCTGGTCGCCAACAGGTAGGTCTTGCCTTCATCCAGCGCCTCTCCGCCGACCATAACCTCGGTCACGCGCTCGCCTGCGGGCATGGTTGCGTCAAACGCAAATGTCATGCCTGAAACATGCGGATAGCGCCCCCCGCCATCCTCGATCTCAGAGACGCCATTTTCCAGCGCAGCCCGGATATCGGCACCTGTCACTTCGATCAAAACTGTTTTGTTGCCAAACGGAAGCTCGGTCAGCACGTCGCGGCGCGTCAGCATTGTGCCGGCTTCATAGGTTGTGTCGCCCCGGATGCCGCCACCATTGGTGATGACCACATCAGCACCCGTCTCTGCGCGCATCGCATCGGCTGTCAGATTGCCAAACGCACTTTCTGTCGCGCGGACCGTGGTGCGGCGTGTGTCAAGCACCACGGGCGTCTCGCCAATCTCAATATCCAGCTCGGCCGATAGAAACGCTTCATACTTGGCCATTTCAGCGGCAATCTCGGCGTTGGGCTCGACGCCTACCGTGTTAATTACCTCAAAAGCAGGCTGCCATTCAACCTGAGGGCCCCGGCGGCCTTCGACCGTTTCGATATCCAGTGTCAAAACGGTGACAAAACTGGCCTGACTGCCGCTTTCCACCATCGCGACATTGCCATCATATTCGATCACAAGGTCATGATCGTCGCCTGACAACAGCACATCCACATCACCCGCCTCATAAAGTGCGCGGTCCTCGCCGACATCGGTATGCGCCAGCGCAATCACCAGATCCGCGCCCGCCTCGCGCAATGCGGCAGAGGTTGTCGCCGCCACTTCGACGGGATCGCTGAAGGTCACATCGCCCGGCGTGGACTTCACGGCTGTACTGGCGGTTGTCAGGCCGAAAATACCAACGGTATGTGCGCCGACTTCGACGATCATGTTCTCGGACACGCCGTCAACCAGCGTGCCATCAGGCTCAATCGCATTGTTGGAGAGCATGGTGAAATTCGCCTCTGCAATGCGCTCGCGCGTGATGTCGGGGCCAAAATCGAACTCGTGATTGCCAAGGGCCATGACATCCAGCCCAGCCATGTTCAAAAGCGCGATCATATGTGCGCCTTCATCGAAATTCGACAGAAGCGAAGGCGAGATGCTGTCCCCTGCACTGGTCGCAAGAACCGTGCCGCCTTCGGCGCGGACATCCGCGATCACTGTTGCCAGCCGGGCCACGCCGCCGGAATCGCCGGTGCCTTCCATACGATCAAGATCATTGACATGGACAATCGTCAGCCTGTCCTGAGCAAATGCGGGGGCTGCGGCCAGAATGGCGGCAGCAACTGTAGCAGCAAAGCGCATATGAGTTTCTCCTGTTGAACCTACCCAACGCTAGCGCAGGTCTGACGAGTTGAAAAGCTACGTTGCAACGATGGCCCGTAAACTGGATGCACGGCGCGCTTGGCGCATTCGTCACACCGGCAGATTTATGAAGAACGCATGGCATTTGCGGGCCGCCAAAAGCGAAAGGCCCGGCACATCTCTGCACCGGGCCTTTGATCTGTGTGACGTGGCGATCAGGCGGATTGCGCCTCTTTCAGATCGCCGCGGCGGTCCGACAATTGCTCGGCGACAAGGAACGCCAGCTCCAGCGATTGCGAGGCGTTCAGACGCGGGTCACAGGCCGTATGATACCGATCCGACAGATCTTCGTCTGACACGGCGCGCACGCCGCCGGTGCACTCGGTTACGTCCTGACCGGTCATCTCGAAATGGACGCCGCCCGGGATCGTACCTTCGGCTTTGTGAACGCCAAAGAACTCGGTCACTTCGCGCAGCACGCTTTCAAAGGGCCGCGTTTTGTAACCGGATGCGGCCTTGATCGTATTGCCGTGCATCGGATCGCAGGACCAGACCACATTGGCCCCCTCCTCCTCAACCGCCTTGATAAGGCGCGGCAGATGCTCGCCCACGGATCCCGCTCCAAAGCGCGCGATCAGGGTCAGGCGGCCAGCCTCGTTTTCCGGGTTGAGCTTGGACATAAGCACCTTGAGGTCATCCGCCGTCGTCGTCGGACCGCATTTCAGGCCGATCGGGTTCATCACACCCTGACAAAACTCCACATGCGCGCCGTCGGGCTGACGGGTGCGATCGCCGATCCAGATCATGTGACCCGACCCCGCGATCCACTGGCCCGAGGTGCTGTCCACGCGGGTCAGCGCCTCTTCATACTCCAGCAAAAGCGCCTCGTGGCTGGTGTAGAAATCCACCGATTGCAGCGTGTGCGCGGTGGCTTCATTCACGCCAGCGGCTTTCATGAAGTCCAGCGTGTCGCTGATCCGGTTGGCCATATCGCGATAGCGGGCAGCCTCGGACCCTTCGGTAAAGCCCAGCGTCCAGCCATGCACCTGATTGACGTCCGCATACCCGCCCGTTGAAAACGCGCGTACAAGGTTCAGCGAGGCCGCAGCCTGCGTGTAGGCGCGCAGCATCCGCTCGGCATCGGGGATGCGGGCTTCGGGCGTAAAGTCGATATTGTTGATGATATCGCCGCGGTAGCTGGGCAGCTCAATGCCGTCCTTAGTTTCGGTCGGGGCCGAGCGCGGTTTTGCGAACTGACCTGCCATGCGGCCGACCTTGATGACCGGCACCTTGGCGCCATAGGTCAGCACCATCGCCATCTGCAACATCACCTTGAACGTGTCGCGGATCGTATCTGCGGAAAATTCCTCGAAGCTTTCAGCGCAGTCCCCGCCTTGCAGCAGGAACGCCTCACCGCGCGAGGCTTTGGCCAGCTGCGCACGCAGAGTCCGGGCCTCGCCCGCAAAGACCAGCGGCGGATATTTCGACAGGCGGGCTTCCACTTCGGCAAGCTTCGACGCGTCGGTATACTCCGGCATCTGAACCCGCGGTTTCGCGCGCCAGTCAGATTTATGCCACTCGGTCATTGTTTTTGCTCCTGTTAGCGTTAGCAGCGGCCAATATAGGACAAGACTGCCTGATAAGAAAGCGCAGATAACATCGCCCTGCCCCTTTCGGCAAGGGATGCGATTGCGCTTGATCCGTTCCGCCAAACCTGACTTAGCTGCATGTCATAAGACAAACAGAAGACGATCCGATGACAGGACACGATAAGCTGGTGGATGTAGACACGGAGGGGCGCAAGCCGCGCCGCTTTGTGTTTGTGCTTCTTGAGAGTTTCACGATGCTGTGCTTCGCATCCGCTGTGGAGAGCCTGCGGATTGCCAATCGGATGGCCGCCAAAGAGCTGTATCAGTGGACCCTTGTGGGTGAAGGCGGTGATTTCGTCACCTGCTCGGCGGGTACTGGTTTCAAGCTGGACGATGATCTGGGCGAGACGTTGCGCGATGACACGATCCTTGTGTGCAGTGGCATTGATGTGCAGGCGGCCACAACAAAGCGCCTTTTGAATTGGCTGCGCCGCGAAGCCCGCAAAGGGGCCACCATTGGCGGGCTGTGCACCGCAGGCCATACGCTGGCGGCGGCAGGCTTGCTGGACGGCAAGAAGGCGACGATCCACTGGGAAAACCAGGACAGTTTCGCCGAGGAGTTTGACGAGGTCGAGCTGACAAAGTCAGTCTTTGTCATCGATGGCAATCGCTACACGACTGCGGGGGGCACATCGTCGATTGATTTGATGCTCAAGCTAATTGCCAACGATCATGGGGAAGAGCTGGCCAACGCGGTGGCCGATCAGCTGATCTACTCCTCGATCCGCACCGATCAGGACACCCAGCGCCTGTCGATCCCCACCCGCATTGGCGTCCGTCACCCGAAACTGAGCCAGGTCATCCAGATGATGGAGGCCAATATCGAAGAGCCGATCAGCCCCTCGATACTGGCGCGCGACGTCGGCATGTCGACCCGACAGCTTGAGCGTCTCTTCCGGCGCTACCTGAACCGTTCACCCAAGCGATATTATATGGAATTGCGTCTGCAAAAAGCGCGCAACCTGCTGATGCAAACAGATATGAGCGTCATTAACGTCGCGCTGGCCTGCGGTTTTGCAAGCCCTTCGCATTTTTCGAAATGCTACCGCTCGCATTATGACACAACCCCTTACCGCGAGCGCGGCGCGCAGGCGGCGCGCCTGTCAATTTAAGAAGCGAAGACTTTGGATGTCTCATGCGTCTAGAGGCTTACAACTGCCGTTTTGAACAGATATTCTGACCAGAGTCGTTTTGAGACCTCAGAGGCCGTCTTTGAAATTTAGAATAAAATCAGTGGCGTTTTTTGCCGTGCTTGCAGGTCTGATTGGGGCGGCGATTTACGTGACGGTGCTTCGGCCAAGCGGGCCTCAGGTCTTTGACACGCCGGGATTTGGGCAGATGACCGCGCAGGAACTGTCTGGTGACTCCTACAAGATCGTGCCGGAAATGCTGTCCACGATCTATCGCGCGTTCGAGGAAACCGACGAAACCGTCATTTATGACAAGCTGGCACAGGTCTCTGCGCGTGACGCGCTTGAAACGCTCTATCTGGAACGCGCAGGCGCCATGATGGGCGGCGGCTTGGCAGATGCCGATCAGACCTTGCACGCGATGGAACTTATCAGCCTCTCATCCGAGCCCTCGGGGACAACAATCTCGATGAATGTGAAATGGCATGTGCTTGGAACCGTCGGCCATGCCGAGCACCTGCATGTCCGTGGTAACACCTACGCCGCCAACCTGACGGTTGAGCCTATCGACGGTGCCTGGCGCATGACCCGTTTCGATCTGACGGATGTGGATCGCGCCGATGCCGGAACGATAGTGGGTACGGAATGATCGACCTGACGGACGTCTCTTTCGCCTATCCGGACGGGGCGTTTCGCCTGTTTATCCCTGCCCTGCAGGTCGAGGCTGGCGAAAAGGTTGCGATCGTCGGGCCCAGCGGCACGGGCAAGACGACATTGCTGAACCTGATTGCAGGCATCACCGTTCCCGAGAGCGGGCGCATCAGCCTTGATGGCGAAATCATGTCTGATCTCAAGGATGTCGATCGACGCGCGCTGCGGGCCGGCAGGATTGGCTTTGTGTTTCAGGATTTCGCCCTGCTGGACTATCTGACCGCACGCGAAAACATCCTTTACCCCTACCGGATCACCTCTGCGGGCACGCTTGACGCAGCCGCGCGCGACCGTGCCGCAACGCTTGCCGCGTCTTGCGGCTTGGCTGACAAGCTTGATCGCCGTCCCGGCGCGCTGAGCCAGGGCGAACAACAGCGGGTCGCGCTGTGCCGCGCGCTGGTCATGCAGCCCAAAATCATTCTGGCAGACGAAGCCACGGGCAACCTGGACCCGGATAACAAATCCGCCATTCTCGACCTTCTCTTTGAGCGCACGGTCGCGCAGGATGCGTCGCTGCTGGCCGTGACCCACGATCACGACCTTCTGTCGCGATTTGATCGGGTGATTGATTTCGCTGCGTTTCGCCTGAAAAGGCTGGCGTCATGAATGCACTGATACTCGCCCTGGCCTATCTGCGCTTCAACTGGATCCGCTCGCTGGTGCTGGTCGCAGTTGCGGCGCTTATTCTGGCGGTTCCGATCGTCAGTCAGGTCCTGCTCAGCGGATCGCGTGCCGCGCTCACCGACCGGGCAGAGGCTACCCCGCTCGTTCTGGGCAGCCGTGGAAGCCAGCTTGATCTGGTGATGAACGCGCTTTACTTTTCGGCAGACCGCGCCGAACCCGTGACGATGGCTGTGGCGGATGCGGTTTGGGACACGGGGTTGGGCATCCCGATCCCGATGAACACCGCGTTCGAAACGAACGACGCCCGGATCATTGGCACCAGCATCGATTATTTCGACTTTCGCAATCTGAAATTGGCCGAAGGGCGTGGCCTTGCGGTTCTGGGCGAAGCTGTCTTGGGCGCCGATGTGGCCGCCCGGCTTTCACTTGGTGCGGGCGATACGGTGGTGTCATCGCCTCAAAACCTGTTCGATCTTGATGGGGTGTATCCGCTGGAACTGAACATCGTTGGTGTCCTTGCCCCCACCGGCACACCGGATGATGAGGCCGTCTTTACCGACATAAAAACCTCATGGGTGATCTCGGGCATTGGACACGGCCATGATAGCGTGCTGGATGCGCAAGCTGACGAGGGCGATATCGTTGCGGCTGCCAGTACCCTGCAATTCAACCGCATCACCCCAGACAATATCGACAGCTTTCACTTCCATGGCGATCCGGCAACCTATCCCGTATCGGCTATTCTTTTTGTGCCCAATGACGCGCGCGCAAGCACGATCCTGCGGGGCAGATATCTGGACCCTGAAAACCCTGTTCAGGTCATTGTCCCCCGCGACGTCATCGGAGATCTGGTGGATCGCATTTTCCGCATCAAGACGCTTCTGGATGCTGTGTCGTTGATTATTGGAACAGCGGCTTTGGCAGCCATTGCCCTCGCAATTTTTCTATCCTACCGCTTGCGTGCCCGCGAAATGCAAACTGCATTCAAGCTGGGCGCGCGGCGCGGTACGATCACGCGGCTGCTGGCCGCCGAGACGATCATATTACTCTCAAGTGCTTTATTTATTTCCTTTTTGCTCATACTTGCCGTGCAAACGCGCGGCGATAAAATCGTCGCCTGGCTCCTTGCCACGTGACAGACTAACCAAGGAGAAGATTATAATGAAAAAGACCCTCGTCGCTGCTGCAGCGCTGACCGCTGTCACGGGCACTGCTGCGCTGGCTCACTACGGGATGATTATTCCGTCCGATAGCATGGTCAGCCAGGAAGATGGCCGTTCGGTTGAGCTGACGCTGTCGTTCTCGCACCCGTTCGAACTGGATGGCATGGTGCTTGAAACCCCCGTTTCATTCAACGTCACGCATGAGGGTGAGACGAGCGATCTGTTGGGTGATCTGCAGGCAGCCACGGTGATGGACGAGCCGGGCTTCATGCTTGATTATCCGTTGGACCGCCCCGGCACCTATGTATTCGCAATGGAACCCCAGCCCTATTGGGAACCGGTCGAAGATAGCTTTATCATCCACTACACCAAAACCTATGTCAGTGCCTTTGGCGATGATGAAGGCTGGGATGCCGAACTGGGTCTGCGCACCGAAATTGTCCCGATGTCCAAGCCGTTTGGCCTATGGGACGGCAATGTCTTTCAAGGTGTGGTCAAGTTGGAGGGCGCCCCTGTCCCCAACGCAGAGGTTGAGGTCGAGTATTACAACGAAGACGGCTCTGCCACGGCCCCAAGTGAGCTGATGATTACCCAAACCGTCAAGGCAGATGAAAACGGCGTTTTCACCTACGCTGCGCCATCTAGCGGTTGGTGGGGCTTTGCCGCCTTGAACACTGCCGATGAAACGATGGAGTTCGAAGGTGAAGCAAAGGCCGTTGAACTGGGTGCCGTGATCTGGGTTCATTTCGAAGACTGGACCGGCGAGTGAAAACAGGCCTGACCGCCTTTGTCATGATTTGGTGGGCGACGGTCAGCGTCGCCCACCAGCTTCTTGTTTTTGCCTTTGTCGAAGACGGCACTGTCATCGTCGAGACGAAGTTCTCGACCGGTAAAATCCCGGTATCTGGGGATGTGCGCGTACTGGATGCCCAGAACGCAGTGCTGATGACCCTTGAATTGCAAAGCGATGGAACCGTGCAATTCCCGCTCGATCCGGCGCTTTCCGCACAAGGGCTGCTGATCGAGGTCGCAACGGGGGAAGGCCATGATAACTATTGGATCCTGACACCTGATGATATCGCGCGCGCCACCAAGGAGACCCAATGAGCCAAGGTAGACTGACACGCCGCACCATGATCCGCCTCACACTGACCGGCGCAAGCCTGCCGCTGTCTGGCCACGCCTTTGCGCAGGACGAGGGGCCTGTGATCGCTGTCGCCAATTATCCACTGGCCTATTTTGCCGAAAGGCTGGTCGGCGATCTGGCAGAGGTGTTGTTCCCGGTCCCGCCCGGCACCGATCCCTCCTTCTGGCGCCCCAGCATTGCCGATATCTCGGCCATGCAGGCAGCACAGGTCATTGCCCTGAACGGAGCGGGGTTTTCCGATTGGACGACGAAAGTGTCCCTGCCCCGCGCGCGCATCATCGACACCTCGGCAGGGTTCGCCGACGCCTATATTGCCACCGAAACCATCACACATTCCCATGGTGAGGCGGGCACCCATTCTCATACCGGCACGGCAAGCTACACCTGGCTTGATTTCGGCCTCGCGGCCCGTCAGGCCGATGCGCTGGCCGCTCGGCTGATCCGCGCCATGCCTCAAAGTGAAGCAACGATATCAACGAACCTGCTTGCCTTGAACGCAGATCTCGCAGCTCTCGACGCCGCCGCAAAAGCGCTCCGCGCGCCTTTGGCCGCAACCGCATCGCATCCTCGATACCAGTATTTCGGCCGCGCCTACGGGCTTGAGATCTCAGCGATGGAATGGGATGCGCAGGAAGAAGTGTCAGAAGACCAATGGCAAGCGCTTGAGCAAAAAATCAGCGAAAGTGGCGCGACCCTGTTCATCTGGGAGGCAACACCTTCTGACGACGCCCGCGCCCGCATCGCCACCTTGGGATTGACTGACGTGGTCTTCCCACCACTGGCACAGGCCCCCGCCTCGGGCGATTTTATCAGCGAGATGACGAAATCCATCACGATGATCGCCCAGTCACTCGACGCTTAGGCGCGGCGCTTTTCACGGCACGGCGTAGGATGTTTCGATGGGGCACTTCAGCAGTGGCGTCAGAGCCGACCCAGTGCGAAGCGCCCACAAGTATCAGCGACAGGCCCTAACGACTGACGCGGTAGATCGCCCCGTTGCCGACCGACATCACCCAGATCGACCCATCAGGCGCCTGCCGGATATCACGCACACGCGCGGTCTCATCGCCTTGAATTTGCTCAAGCTCCTCGCCCTCTGGTGACAACCGCGAGATGAGATCAAATTTCAAAGACCCGACAAACAGGTTGCCTTGCCATTCGGGAAACATCTCTCCGGTGTAGATCATCATGCCAGACGGGGCGATGGAGGGATCCCAATAGTGCACAGGTTGCACCAAACCCTCCTTGGCCTGCCCTTCCCCGATTGGCAGACCGGAATAATGACGACCATACGAAATGACGGGCCAGCCGTAATTCGCGCCGCGCTCCACGCGGTTGACCTCATCACCGCCACGCGCACCATGCTCGTTGACCCAAAGCTGGCCAGAAGCGTCAAGCGCTGCGCCTTGCGGATTGCGGTGACCAAAGCTCCAGATTTCGGGCTGAATACCGTCCTGACCAACAAACGGATTGTCTGCAGGCACAGAGCCGTCGCGGTTCAGGCGCAGGACCGTGCCATTGTGATTGCTGCGGTCTTGCGCCGAGGGACGGTCGCCGCGGTCGCCGACAGTCATGAAAATTGTCCCATCGGGGGCTTCCACCAGCCGCGATCCAAAGTGGCGCCCGCCGTTTGAGCCTTCCTCGATCTCGAAAAGCACACGTGTGTTTTCAAGTGCCGTGCCATCTGCGTTTAGCGTGCCTGCCCCCAGCGCCGTGCCTTCGCCACGTCCTTGCGGCTTGGCATAGCTGAACAGAACCTCGCGGGTTTGTGCAAAATCACGCGGGATCAGAACATCCAGCAAACCACCCTGCCCAGCTGCAGCGATATCGGGCAGGCCCGTGATGTTCGATTGCGTCCCGTCCTCGCGAAAATGGCGTAGATTGCCGTCGCGTTCGGTTACTAGAAACCCGCCACCGGGTAGAAACCCCATCGACCATGGCGCCTCTAGCCCACTGACAACCCGGTCAACCTTCAAAGGGCCCACCCGGCTTTCCAGTGCCGCACTGGCGACAGTGGTTGCCAAAAGAACGATCATCGTGATGAAAAACTGGCGCATCTCAACCTCCGCGTGTCTGCATGCATAGATAGGGGTGCGATTGCCGCAACCTAGAGCGTTAACTCTCTTGTGACTTAGGCTTCCTTAGGGGAATTTCGCTGTTATCGGCTTTTCTTTCTCAATAGAGGCGATACTCTTCAATCTGGATTTGGTATCCAACATGGGAGAAAACAAATGAAAAAACTGCTTATGGCAACGACCGCAGCTGCTTTGACGGCGGGCATGGCCAATGCGGCGGGTCATTCCGAGATCAAGATCGGCGTGATCTTGGGCTTCACAGGCCCGATTGAATCGCTCACACCCTCGATGGCGGATGGCGCTGAACTCGCGATGTCGGAAGTCACAGAATCCGGCATGTTGTTGGACGGCGCAACCGTCACGCCTGTGCGCGCGGATAGCACATGCGTTGATGCCGGTGCCGCAACCGCTGCTGCCGAACGTCTGATTACATCCGACGGCGTCAAAGGCATCATGGGCGCGGATTGCTCGGGCGTGACCGGCGCGATCCTGTCCAACGTGGCACTGGCCAACGGTGTCGTCATGGTGTCGCCCTCCGCCACATCGCCCGGCCTGTCGGATGCTGAAGACAACGGTCTGTTCTTCCGCACCGCGCCCTCTGATGCGCGCCAAGGCGCCGTGATGACCGAAGTGCTGATGGAGCAAGGCCTCAAAGAGGTCGCGCTGACCTATACCAACAACGACTACGGCAAAGGCCTTGCGGATGCGTTCCAGGCTGAGTGGGAAGCTGCGGGTGGCACGATCACAATCACAGCCGCCCATGAAGACGGCAAAGCCGATTACTCTGCCGAAGTCGGCGCATTGGCCGCTGCCGGTGGGGAGCGTCTGGTTGTGGCTGGTTATGTGGATCAGGGTGGATCGGGCATCGTGCGCGCGGCACTTGATTCCGGTGCGTTTGATACGTTCCACTTCCCCGATGGCATGATCTCGGCGCAATTGGCCGAAAACTTCGGCGATGAAATCGAAGGTTCCACCGGCCAGCACCCGGGCACTGATAGCCCCGGCAAAGAGCTGTTTGCAGAGCTGGTTGGCGATGCGTTTGACAGCACCTCGCCTTTCACGCCGGAAAGCTATGACGCGGCTGCGCTGATGATGCTTGCGATGCAAAAGGCAGGCTCTGCCGAGCCGGGCGATTACAAAGACCACATCATGGATGTGGCCAACGCGCCGGGCGAACAGATCTTCCCCGGTGAGCTGGCCAAGGCGCTTGAGATCATCAAAGGCGGCGGCGACGTTGATTATGTCGGGGCCTCTGCGGTCGAGCTGATCGGACCCGGCGAATCTGCTGGCAACTACCGCGAGATCGTGATCGAAGGCGGCGAGATCACGACAGCGCAGTATCGCTAAGTTGGATCATATCTGAATAAAACAGCGCGGGCGTCAAACCCCGCGCTGTTTTCAATAAGACGCGCTCAAAAGAGCGGAGGGGATCATATGATCGTCGTTCAGGACGTTCACAAACACTTTGGCGGCTTTCATGCCGTCGATGGTGCCACGCTTGAGATTAAAAGCGGGTCGATCACGGGGTTGATCGGACCAAATGGTGCCGGAAAAACCACTCTTTTCAACGTGATCGCTGGTGTTCTTAAACCAACCTCGGGTCGCGTTTTGATGGATGAGGAAGACATCACCGGCCTGCAACCGCACGAATTGTTCGGCAAGGGTCTGTTGCGGACCTTCCAGATTGCGCATGAATTTAGCTCAATGTCAGTGCGCGAGAACCTGATGATGGTGCCTGGGTGCCAATCCGGCGAAACGCTCTGGAACACGTGGTTCGCGCGCAAACGGATCGCTGATGAAGAGCGCGCTTTGCTGGCAAAAGCGGACGAGGTGCTGGAATTTTTGACCATCGATCATCTTAAGGACGAAAAAGCGGGCAATCTGTCGGGTGGACAGAAAAAGCTGCTGGAGCTGGGCCGCACCATGATGGTTGACGCCAAGATCGTCTTTCTGGACGAGGTCGGCGCAGGCGTGAACCGCACGCTTCTGAACACCATCGGCGACGCGATCCTGCGTCTCAATAAGGAACGCGGCTACACGTTCTGCATGATCGAGCATGACATGGATTTCATCGGACGCCTGTGTGATCCGGTGATCTGCATGGCAGAAGGCAAGGTGCTGGCGGAAGGCACGATCGCCGACATCAAGGCCAACGAGCAGGTGATCGAGGCCTATCTTGGCACCGGCTTGAAAAACAAGGACGCGGTGAGCGCGTGACGAGGTGGGATTTGGATATTTTTGCAAAGATGAAAACCCATGGCTGAGCCGTTTCTGATCGGCAAAGGCATGACCGGGGGCTATGGCTCGGGTGCGGACATTCTGCACGACTGCACCCTGGCCGTCGACAAGGGCGAGATCGCTGTGATCGTGGGGCCGAATGGCGCGGGCAAATCGACCGCGATGAAGGCGGTGTTCGGAATGCTCAACATCCATACCGGCGGCGTATTTCTGGGGGGCGAGGATATCACGGCCCTGACTCCACAGGCGCGGGTTGCCAAAGGCATGGCGTTTGTGCCGCAGACCCACAACATCTTCACATCGATGACGGTCGAGGAAAACCTTGAGATGGGCGCTTTCCTGCGCCGCGACGACATCGGCAAGACTATTGCACAGGTCTATGATCTTTTCCCGATCCTGGGCGACAAGCGTCGGCAGGCGGCCGGTGAGCTGTCAGGTGGCCAACGCCAACAGGTCGCCGTGGGCCGCGCGCTGATGACGCAACCAGATGTGCTGATGCTGGACGAGCCGACGGCCGGTGTCTCTCCGATTGTGATGGACGAGCTTTTTGATCGTATCATCGAGGTCGCGCGCACCGGTATTTCGATCCTGATGGTGGAACAGAACGCCCGACAGGCGCTGGAGATTGCCGATAAGGGCTATGTGCTGGTTCA
>CAKZXZ010000234.1 GCA_937883775.1 uncultured Paracoccaceae bacterium | reverse complement strand
TTGGGCGGGGTGAACACCGATGCGCTGTCGTCCAAAACGATGGAGGCGAAAGACATCCCCGGCCTCTATTTCATCGGCGAAGTGGTCGATGTGACCGGCTGGCTAGGCGGCTACAACTTCCAATGGGCGTGGTCGTCAGGATGGGCTGCGGGCCAAGCGATCCAACAGCGAGACGCTTAGGCGCGCCCGTCTTTCGCTTTTTCAAAATATCCCCGCCGGAGGCATAAGAGTTTTCGAGAAAACTTTTTCAAAAAGTTTTCCCGGCCTCTAATCCAGCCCGCGGACGAGACGAATGAAATCCTCGCCCCGCGTCTCGAAACTATCATATTGATCGAAGCTCGCCGCCGCGGGGGCCAGCAGCACTGTATCGCCAGCCTCTGCATCCCCGGCAGCCCGCGCAACGGCCCGTTCCATGGTCTCACAAACCACCGCGTCGACGCCGTCCAGCTGGCGGGCAAAGGCTTCCGCCTCACGCCCGATTACATAGGCTTTGCGGACATGGGCAAACCCCTCTTTAAGGGCCGACAAACCGCCCCCTTTCTCCAAACCACCGCAAATCCAACGGATGTTCTCGAACGCCGCAAGCGCCTTCGCAGCACTGTCCACATTCGTCGCCTTGCTGTCATTGACGAACCGCACACCGTCCCGTTCCGCGACCAATTGCGAGCGGTGCGGCAGGCCTTTGAAGCTGTGAAACGCTGCCTCAATGACCTTCGGCCCCAAGCCCAACGCGCGGCAGGCGGCATAGGCGGAACAGGCGTTTTGATGATTATGCGATCCGGGCAGGCCGGGGATGCCGCGCAGGTCGATCGAGCCGGTTTGCCGCCCCTTGCGGTATTCCGACAGGAACCCCTTGCGCGCGAAGACCTGCCAGCCGGGACCGGTCAGCTTGCGGTCCACCGAGACCGCGATCACCCGGTTATCCCCCGGCCCTTCGGCCAATTGGTTCGCGATATAGCGCCCTTCAGGCTCATCCACGCCGATGACCGCGCGGTCGGGTCCGCCTTCTGAAAAAAGCCGCCGCTTGGCCGCGAAATACCCGCCCATCCCGGCATGACGATCCAGATGATCGGGGGACAGGTTGGTGAAGACGGCAATGTCGGGCGTAAGCGCGCGGGCGATCTCGGTCTGGTAGCTGGAAAGCTCCAGCACGATGACCTCGCCGTCGTGGGCTGGCTCAATATCCAGAACGCCGCGGCCAATATTGCCTGCAAGCTGCGTGGGGCGTCCGGCTTCGCTCAGGATGTGATGGATCAGCGCGGAAGTCGTGGATTTGCCGTTGCTGCCAGTGACTGCGATCACGCGCGGGGTGGTGTCAAAGCCAGTCCATTCTTCGGTCGCGAAAGACCTAAAGAAGAGGCCAATGTCGTTGTCTACCGGCACACCAGCCTCATAAGCCGCAGCGATCACCTTGTTCGGTTCGGGGTAGAGATGCGGGATACCGGGGGAGATTATCAGCGCCGCGATATCCTCGAACGCGCCTTGTTTGCGCAGATCGTGGAGGGTGAAGCCCTCCCCTTCGGCTTTCTCGCGGGCAGGTGCGCTGTCGTCCCAGAGCAGCGGTTCGGCTCCGCCTGCCCGCAACGCATGGGCTGCGGCCAAGCCAGAACGGCCCAGCCCCAGAACGGCGACACGCAGGCCGTCATATCCTTGAACCGGGATCATAGGCCTACCACGAGATCGGCGCGCGGCGGCGGAAGAAGCCACCGGTCGGGCCATCCTCGGGCAAACGCGCCAGCCAGAGCGCTGTGTCCGCGCCTTGCTCAGGCGTCAGCGGGGCGGCGGCACCGCCCATCCGGGTGGCGACCCAACCGGGGCACATGGCGTTGACCTTAATGCCGTCCGGCACATCGCGCGGCAGCGCGTGGGTGAGCGCATTCAGCGCGGCCTTGGCCAGACCGTAGGCGCCCGGCCCTTCCAGGTTTTCGGCAAATGCGCCCCATCCGGAAGACAGATTGACGATCCGCCCCCAGCCTTGCTGCGCCATGTGAGGCGTGCAAAGCCGGATCAGGTGATAAGGCGCGTGGACCATGACTTGCATGGTGGTCTCAAACCCCTCAGGGTCCTCGATCAGGTTGCTATCAATCAAAACGCCTGCGTTATTGACCAGCACATCGACACCGCCCAGCGGGGCAAGCGCGGCCTCGAAACTGTCGGGTTTCATCAAATCGAGCGTAATCACCTCGCATCCGATCTCGCGCGCGGCGGCCTTGCCCGCTTCCAGATCGCGCACACCGATGACCACGCGGTGGTCCTCCATCAACCCTTCGGCGATGGCCCGTCCGATGCCGCGATTGCCCCCGGTGATAAGCGCGGTTTTCATGTCAGCGCACCTTCAGTGTTGCCAACCCGATCATGGCAAGGATCAGCGAAATGATCCAGAAGCGGATCACGATCTGCGGCTCGGCCCAGCCTTTCTTCTCATAGTGGTGATGGATCGGCGCCATGAGGAACACGCGCTTGCCGGTGCGTTTGAAATAAAGCACCTGAATGATGACGCTCAGCGCTTCGACCACGAAAAGACCGCCGACGATAGCCAGCACGATCTCGTGCTTGGTGGCAACGGCGATGGCCCCCAGCGCGCCGCCCAAAGCCAGCGATCCGGTGTCGCCCATGAACACAGCAGCAGGGGGCGCATTATACCACAAAAAGCCAAGACCGCCGCCAAAAAGACCTGCGCAAAAGACTAGAATTTCGCCTGTGCCGGGGACGTAATGCACGTCCAGATAGTCGGTGAAATCGACGCGTCCCACCGCATAGGCAATCACGCCAAGCGTGCCTGCCGCGATCATGACCGGCATGATCGCCAATCCATCCAGACCATCCGTCAGGTTTACGGCGTTGGCCGCCCCGACGATAACGATCATCGAAAAGGGTATGAACAGCAAACCAAGGTTCAGCAAAACGTCCTTGAAAAACGGCAATGCCAGCTGATTTGCGAGTTCGGGCGGATGGTATTGCGCGGCCCAATAGCCCGCGATGGCCGCGATCAAAAAGCCCAGCCCCAGGCGCACTTTGCCCGGCACGCCAGCAGTGTTCTGCTTTGACACCTTGGCATAGTCATCGGCAAACCCGATAGCCCCGAACGCCATGGTGACAAAAAGCACAAGCCACACAAACGGGTTATCCAGCCGCGCCCAAAGCAGGGTTGCGGTCAGCAGGGCGCCGACAATCAGCAAGCCGCCCATCGTGGGCGTGCCGGCCTTGGCGACGTGGTTTTCAGGGCCATCATCCCGGATCGGCTGACCCTTGCCTTGCCGTTTGCGCAGCACGTTTATCAACGGGCGGCCAAACATGAACCCAAAGACAAGCGCTGTCAGAAACGCCCCGCCCGCGCGAAAGGAAATGTAGCGGAAGAGGTTAAAGAAATCTCCCCCGTCCGACAGCGCGGTTAACCAATATAACATGCCTTCAGGCCCCTCGGTCTTGTGGTTGGGTCACCGGATGCCCCAATTTCTTGAGTGCGTCAACAATGCGACCCACGCGGGAGCCCAGCGAGCCTTTAACGAGAATGACGTCTCCGGGGTCGACAAGGCGGTGGGCATCGGTGGCCAATTCATCGGCCGTCTCAACCCAGCGACCCCGCTTGAAATCGGGAAGCGCGTCATACAGCCCACGCATGCGCGGGCCCACGCAATGGATCAGTGTGATCGCCTCAACCGACGCATCCTGCGCGATGGCGGCGTGCATTCGGGCCTCGTCCGCGCCAAGCTCCAGCATGTCGCCCAGCACCGCAATCCGGCGGCCTTTTGAAACACGGCCGATATTGTCGACCACATCCGCGGCGGCCAGCACTTCAAGTGCGGCCGACATCGATGTGGGGTTGGCGTTATAGGCGTCATCGATTAGTTCGATCGTGGCGGTCTCTTCGACCGTATCAAGCGCAAGGTGCATGCGTGCGCCGCGCCCGGCAGGCGGCACCCACAAGGCAAGATCCATCGCCGCGACCGCAAGATCCGCGCCCAACGCATCCACAACGGCCAGAACGCCAAGGCCGTTCATTGCAAAATGCCTGCCAGCCGTCGACAGCTTGAAGATCACCGGCGCATCGTGACAGGTGGCCTGCACGATGGTGCGGTGGCCTGTCAGGTTCACATCGTTCAAGGTGAACTGCTCAGAGGCTGTGCCGAACCAGACCGGATCAAAGCCGAACTGCGCGGCCTCGCGCTCCAATGTTGGGCGGGTCGGCACATCGGCGTTCAGCACAACGACACCGTCTTGCGGCAATCCCGCCATGATGGAGGCTTTTTCAACGGCGATCCCGTCGATATCCTCGAACGCTTCAAGGTGCGCGGCTGCGACTGTGGTCACAAGCGCCACATGCGGGCGCGCCATCCTTGAGAGTGGCGCAATTTCGCCCGGGTGGTTCATGCCCATTTCGATCACCGCATATTCAGTGTCGGCAGGCATCCGGGCCAGCGTCAGCGGCACGCCCCAATGGTTGTTATAGCTGGCAACAGAGGCATGGGTGCGCCCCTGACAGGCGAGCACGTCGCGCAGCATTTCCTTGGTCGAGGTTTTGCCGACCGATCCGGTGACGCCAACGACGCGGGCTTGCGTGCGGGCGCGGGCAGCACGGCCCAGCGCTTCGAGGCCGTTGAGGACATCGTCCACGATCAAAAGCGGGGCATCGCCCGGCACGCCGTCGGGGATGCGCGAGACCAGCGCGGCCCCGGCCCCGCTCTCAAGCGCCTGAGCAACAAAGTCATGCCCGTCCCGCACATCCTTTAACGCGACGAACAAGTCGCCCGGCTCAAGCGTGCGTGTGTCGATAGAGACGCCCGTGACCGACCAGTTTCCGTGCAGCCTACCGCCCGTGGCCTGCGCCGCCTCGGCCCCGGTCCAAAGCACGCTCATAATGCGCCGTCCAACGCGGCGACGGCGACACTGGCCTGTTCGACATCATCGAATGGGAACACATTGTCGCCAACGGTTTGGCCGGTTTCATGGCCTTTGCCGCAGATCAGCAAGGCATCGCCCGGCTCAAGGGCGTCGACGCCGCGCAGGATGGCCTCGGCCCGGTCGCCGACATTCGTGGCCTCTGGTGCGCCTTGCAGCACGGCGGCCCGGATCGTTGCGGGATCTTCCGAGCGCGGGTTGTCATCGGTCACAAAGACAACATCGGCATTTTTCGCGGCCGCCTGCCCCATCAAGGGGCGCTTGCCCGGATCCCTGTCGCCGCCTGCGCCGACAATCGCGATCAGGCGCCCCATCACATGCGGGCGCAGCGCTTTGAGCGCCGTCGCCACAGCGTCCGGGGTATGCGCGTAATCGACAAAGACGGTGGCACCGTTTTCGCGGGTGGCGGCCAACTGCATGCGGCCCCGCACAGTGCCCAGATGGGGCAGCGTTTCGAACACCCGCTCGGCGTCGGCACCGCAGGCGATCACAAGGCCGCAGGCCAGCAGAATGTTTTCGGCCTGAAAGCCGCCGATCAGGTTCAGACGCACCGATTGTGGCTTGCCCTCATATTCGAACAGCAACTCTTGGCCCGTCGCATCAAAGCGCTGGCCGGTCAGGCGCAGCTCCGCGCGCGCTGCCCGGCCCACCCGGATCAGGCGCTGACCACGGGCTTCGGCAATGCGGGCCATTTCGACGCCTTTGGGATCGTCGATATTGATGACGGCGGTGCCGTCTTGGGACAGGACCCGTGCAAAAAGCCCTGCTTTTGCGCTGAAATAGGCATCAAACGTGCCGTGGTAGTCCAGATGGTCCTGGCTAAAGTTCGTAAAGCCCGCCGCCATGAGTTGCACACCGTCCAAACGGCGCTGATCGAGGCCGTGAGAAGACGCCTCCATCGCGCAATGGGTGATGCCGGCCTCGGCCATCTCAAGAAGGTGACGGTGCAGCAGTACCGGCTCCGGCGTGGTGTGTGCGAGCGGTGCGGTATAGGCGCCTTCGATGCCGGTGGTGCCAAGATTGGCGGCCTGATAGCCCAGTTCGATCCAGATTTGCCGGGTGAAGGTCGCGACCGACGTCTTGCCGTTCGTCCCCGTGACGCCGATCATATGGGCAGGCTGGCGGCCAAACCAAAGGGCAGCGGCCCCGGCCAAGGCCTGACGCGGGTCTTCGGTGATGACCAAAGCGGCGTCTGCGCCGTCCAGCACGTCGCGCGCGATTTGCGCGCCTTCCGCGTCGGTTAGGATCGCGCCTGCTTCCATGCGCAACGCATATTGGATGAACTCCGCCCCGTGGATGTTTGATCCGGGCAAGGCGGCGAACAAAAACCCGGGCTTCACCTCGCGACTGTCAACGGTCAGGCCGGTGATCCGCACCTCGCCGCCTGCCTGTGCGGTCAGCCCCAGTTCGGTCAACGATGTGGTTTTGCCCATGCCCGGCCCCCGGTTTGCGCGTCAGTTTGAGGTCAGTGTTACCTTAGCTGGCGCAGCAGGTGCAATCTCTGGTCGCAGCCCCAAAAGCGGCGCCATGCGGCGTGTCATTTCCGAGGCAACGGGCACCGCCGTCCACCCCGCTGTGCGGCGCGGTTTCGGACCCGAGGTTTCCGTCGGCTCGTCCAGCGTGACGATCAGCACGTATTTCGGATCATGGGCCGGGAAGACGCTTGCGAAGGTCGAAATGACCTTGTCATCGTAATAGCCGCGCCCGTTGGTCAAAGGCTTGTCTGCCGTGCCGGTTTTGCCGCCCACGTGATAGCCCGGCACCTCGCCAAAGCTGGCGGTGCCCTTGGTCACCACTTTGCGCAGCATATCAGCAGAGGCCTTTGACGTCTGCTCGGACACGATGCGCGGCCCCTGTTGCGGGGTTGCGCGTTTTATCAGCGTCGGCGTGACTTTGGTGCCGCCGTTGAGCAGCGACGCATAGCCAGCCGCCAGATGCAGAGGACTGGTCGAGATGCCATGGCCGTAGGAAATCGTCATCGTCGAGATGTCTTTCCACTGCTTTGGATAAAGCGGCTGCGCGCCTGGCGCTTCGGTCAGTTCAACCTGTGTTGGCTGAAAGAAACCAAGGCTGGCCAAAAACTCTTTTTGCCGTTTCGCCCCGATATCCAGCGCCATGTGCGCGGTGCCAATGTTGGAGGATTTGACGATCACGTTCTCGACCGTCAATTCCGGGCCATAATTGCGGAAATCCCGAATTCTGTGGCGGCCGTAGACCATCGGTCCTTTGGTATCGATCATCGTGGATTGATTGACCAAACCCAATTCCAGCGCCTGCGCGGCGGTGAAAATCTTGAAGGTGGAGCCCAGCTCGTAAAGCCCCTGCACCGCGCGGTTGAAAAGCGGGCTGTCGCCGGGCTCGCCCTCGGTGGGCGGGCGCGGGCGGATGTTGGGATCGAAATCAGGCAGGCTGACCATCGAAATGATCTCGCCCGTGTGCACATCCATCAGGACCGACGCGGCCCCTTTGGCGTTCAGCAGCTTCATGCCGCCGTAAAGCACGCGTTCAGCCGCGGCCTGCACGGTCATGTCAATCGAAAGCTCAAGCGGCGCGCCTTCGTTGACCGGATCGCGCAGGAAGTCGTCGAAACGGCTTTCAACGCCCGCAACGCCGATGACTTCGGCGCTATGCACCCCTTCACGCCCGAACGACGCACCGCCAAGGATATGGGCGGCAAGATGACCGTTGGGGTAAAGGCGCATCTCGCGCGTGCCGAACAGAAGGCCCGGATCGCCAATGTCATGGACGGCCTGCTTCTGCTCGGGGCTGAGTTTCTTCTTGATCCAGAGGAACTTACGCTTACCAGTGAAGTCCTCCAGCAGTTCTTTTTCATCCAGATCGGGGAAGATCACAGCCAGTTCGCGGGCGGCCTTTTCCTTATCGATCATGATGGGCGGCTGCGCATAAAGCGCGTGGGTTTCGAGGTTCGTCGCCAGAATGCGACCGTTGCGATCCACGATGTCGGCGCGTTGCGCGAGGATTTGTGAACCAGAGGCGCGGGCCTGCGGCTCCATCGGCTCGGACGCGGCCAGATGGCCCATGCGCGCGCCAACGGTCATGAAGGCCCCAAGGAAAAACACGCTGAGCACCAGCAGCCGACCTTGCGCGCGCAGCCGCGCCTTGTCGCGCATTTCCTCGTGGCGCAGGCGGATGTTTTCACGCTCAATCGCGTCGGGGTTTTCACCCGTTTGGCGGGCTTTGAGGACACGCGCCAGAGGGCGCAAAGGGGTGCGGATCATGGCAGCTGAACCTCCTCGTCATCGGTGTCGGGGCCAATATCTGGACCTGCACGCGTCTCCACCGGGTCGGTGATCGGCAGCAGCGGCTGCGGCGGGTATGCCACCTGATCCACAAGGCCAAATTGTTCGGGCATCAGGGGCAAAAGGCCCAACCGGTCAAAATTGATCTCGGCCAAATCACGCAGCCGGTCGGGACGGTTCAGATAGGCCCATTCGGCGCGCAGAACGGCCAGACGCGAGCGCTGTGTGGCGATGTCGTTTTGCAGGTTACGCACATCGCGCAAGGCTTGCTGCGTGGCATAGTTCTGCTGGTAGGCCCAAAACGCGAGCGCCACGACAGCCAAAGCAGAAATCACATAAAGAAAGCCGCGCATCTATCTGTTCCCCAACAAAAAAGGCATTCCAATGGCTTTACGGTCAACCGTACCCGCAGGGGCATCGGTACGCTCTGCGATACGCAGCTTGGCCGAGCGGGCCCGCGGATTTTCAAGCAACTCCTGATCGTCCGGGCCGATGGCCTTGCGTGTTACGGGGCTGAACTGCGCCTGCGTCTGTTCAGGTTCGGGCGCGTAGCGGTTGACCCGCCCACCCCCGCCGGACCGCGCCTGAATGAACCGCTTGACCATGCGGTCCTCGACCGAATGAAAGCTGACAACCGCCAGTTTGCCACCCGGTTTGAGCGCGCGTTCTGCCGCCTCAAGCCCTTCCGCCAGCTCGCCGTATTCGTCGTTCACCGCAATACGCAGCGCTTGAAAGCTGCGGGTCGCGGGATGGCTTTGACCGGGCTTTGGCCGCGGCAAACACCCTTCGATTATCCGGGCCAGTTCAAGCGTGCGCGTGATCGGGCGCGCTTTTACAATCGCCTTGGCAATCCGGCGCGATGCGCGTTCTTCGCCATAGGTATAAAGAATATCGGCCAGCGTTGCCTCGTCAGCCTCGTTGACCAGATCTGCAGCGGTCATGCCCTGAGCGCTCATCCGCATGTCCAGCGGGCCGTCTTTCATAAAGGAAAACCCACGCTCGGCCTGGTCAAGCTGCATCGAGCTGACGCCAATGTCCAACACAACCCCGTCCAGATCGGCGCCGTGTTTATCAAGATGCGAAAACGTGCCCTCGACCATCTCAAGCCGGTCGCCATAAGGCTCTGCCCATTCGGCGGCCATGGCAAAGACCGACGGGTCGCGATCAACGGCGATCACTTTGGAGGCACCCGCAGCCAGCAGCGCACGGGTATAGCCACCCGCCCCAAACGTGCCATCCAGCCAGACACCGCTGACGGGGGCGACGGCCTGCAAAAGCGGGCGCAACAAGACAGGGATATGCGGTGCATGCGGGGTCATGGCGGCGCTGGCTGCCATCCTCACCCCTCCTTCGCTTGATCCAGATAGATCAATGGGTCGAAATCCTCGGGCAGCTCATCAAGCCACTCGTCTGTGCGCGCGGCCTCTTCGCTTTCGTAGGTTTCGGGCTTCCAGATCTGGAACGTGTCGCCAGCGGCGATAAAGAAGGCCGCATCCTCAAGGTCGATTTTGTTGCGCAGCTTGGCCGGCATCACGATCCGGCCAGTTTCATCGACCGAGGTCGGGAAGGACTGGCCGTGAAACAGCCGCTGAAGCATCTTGCGCTCCATCGAGCCGCGCGGAAGCGCGTCGATCTTGTCGTCCACCTCGGCGATGGCTTGCATGGTGTAGCATTCAAGGTATTTGCGGCGGTGATCGCCGTAGACAATCACCAGTTCAGGATTGAGCCCTTGGGTATATTGCGGATCGCCTGCCTCCAGAACGCGGCGAAAAGAGGCCGGGATAGACACCCGCCCCTTCGCATCGACCTTTTGGTCGAACTCGCCTCTGAATCTGCGAACCACTGTCCCGTAGCCCTTCTCTATGTCGACCCGGTGCGGGCCTTAAATCTGCCCCAGAAATGGGAACGGCGGATTGAGCTGCTGCCACTGCCCAATCCGCCGCCCTCGTCCCTTTCGGGATGTCCGACTGCGCGCGCCACCTGGGGGGATGTCTGCTCGCTCGCGCGCCGGATCTCTTTGTTCGGTGAAAGCGGGTGCCTGTATGAAACCTGACTTGGTGCTTTTGTTCGGGGTTCTTGATCTGCCCCTGAAGCCCGTCCCTCATCCGATGCATAAGGGATGCCATGGGAATTTATGGTAATCAATAAAAAAATGAGGGATTAGACGCTAGATACTGTTTTGAAGAGGGCTGAAAAACAAGATATAGGGTCCGAAGAACATGCATTATGCGACGATGATGTGGCGCACAGTAAAACTAGCACAACATATTGTGCCCTTTGCTCCGCTACAAAAACTTCCCATCTAATCCCAATATTTTACAGAATATTACGTTTTTAAGTACGAAAGCGCACGTTCACGCCCCGAAACCCGCGCCAAACACTAGGTTGATTCGTCTTTTTCCCGCACAAATCGCCGTGGACCATGAATTCCCACAGCGAGACTATCAGAGGCTTGAACACTCGGATTGCATTGCTCTGTCGGAACTGCGGAGCTAACCTGTCAGGCCATACCGCCAGCAACCAGACGATCCGCCAAACGCACATAGGCCTGCGCGACAACGCCATCGCCCACCGCAATCGGTGTGCCAGTGTCACCAGCCACGCGAGTGGCCAAATCAATCGGCAGCGCGCCCAGGAACGGCAGACCAAGCGCCGCAGCCTCAGCCTCTACCCCGCCCTGCCCGAAGATATGCGCCTCATGCCCGCATTTTTCGCAGACATAACCGGACATGTTCTCAATCAACCCCAGCACGGGCGTCTTGAGCGTGTTGAACATATCAAGCGCCTTGCGCGCATCCAGCAACGCCACGTCCTGCGGGGTCGAGACAACCAAAGCCCCGGTCAGTTCGGTCTTGGTACACAATGTCAGCTGCACATCTCCGGTACCGGGCGGCAGATCGACGATCAGCACATCCAGATCGCCCCATTGCACCTGCCCCAGCATCTGTTGCAGCGCGCCCATCAACATCGGGCCGCGCCAGACAACGGCTTTGGCGGCATCAACCAGCAGACCAATCGACATGAACGTCACGCCATGCGCCTTGAGCGGTATGATATTTTTGCCATCAGGCGAACCGGGCCGTTTGGTGGTGCCCATCATGCGCGGCTGGCTGGGGCCATATATATCGGCATCCAGTAGACCCACCCGCCGGCCCTGACGTGCCAGGGCGACAGCAAGGTTTGAAGACACGGTCGATTTGCCAACGCCCCCCTTGCCCGAAGCCACAGCAAGGATGCGATCGACGCCGGGCACTTTCAAAGGGCCGTCCTGCGGTTTGGGATGTCCGCCGATCTTGAGCGATGGCGGTTCGGGCGCTTTTGGCGCTGGCCCATGTGCCGTGAGCGCGACAGAGACCTGTTCGACACCGGGCAAGGCTGCGATCATTTGTTCGGCTGCGGCGCGGATCGGCTCCATCTTCTGGGCAACCTCTGGCGAGGGCGCTTCAAGAACGAATCTCACCGATGCACCCTCAATCGTGAGCGCGCGCAGCATGTCTTGCGAGATCAGAGTGCCGCCATCGGGCAGCGCAATCTTGCCAAGCGCCGCTGTGATCTGATCTCGTGTGATTGTCATCTGCCTGCCCTTTACGCGTTTTGCCCTACCGGCGACCAGTCGGCGCGGAGATCTGCGCTCCTTCTATACATATGCCGCCCGTAAATGAGGCAAGAGCCCCGAATTTCGCCCAGCATTATCCCATGCGCCTCGCGCATATCAGGTTTGCAGCATTGGGCTATTGTGCAACTGCAGCATTCACCCATATTTAACCCAACGGCGCTAGAAACTTGGCGCAACCGAGCATGAAATTAAAGGCGAAACAATGGCATACGTTACGCACGCACAAGCTGGCTCTCAAAGCCGCACTGAAAACCCCAAAGCGCTTTGGTCTTCGTTGACCTCCCGCTTTATTGCATACCGCAACTATCGCCGCACTCTTTCCGAGCTGCGCACCCTGTCCGCACGCGAATTGTCCGATCTGGGATTGAACCGATCCATGCTCAAGCGCGTTGCTATGGAAGCAGCCTACGACGCGTAGGCACGATATTTCGAGATCAGGCGTTCCTCTCCTCCTCCCTGGGACGTCTGAAAATTAGCGGCGGCACCTCTCCTCCTCCCTGGTGTCGCCGCCTTTTTTTTGCCGTGACAATTTATGTGCTAAACTGGGTCCATCCTGATCCAGAGCTTGCATCATGTCCCACACCCCATCCATTGTTCCTTATCTGAGCTATGCCGACGGCAAAGCCGCGATTGCCTTTCTCACAAAGGCTTTTGGTCTGTCTGTCGTGCAAAGCTATGACGACGAGAATGGTGTGCTCCAACATGCCGAAATGCGCTTTGGCAATGGGGTCATCATGATGGGGACAGCCGATATGGCGAAAGGATCGCCGGGCATTTACCTTGTCGTTGAGGATGTGCAGGCGCATTTCGACGCAGCAAAGGCGGCCGGGGCACAGATTGTCTATCCACCCGAGCAAACCGAATGGGGCACATGGCGCTACCGCGCGAAAGATCCCGAAGGACATGAATGGAGCTTTGGCAGCTACGCCCCCTCCACCGAGCCACCAAGCTGGGGTTAGCCGCGCATGTTTTTGGGCGAGCCCATCACCATATAGCTGTTGATCGCGTTGACGTTGGGGACTTGGCCCAGCTTGTCGGTGTGGAAGGTCTTGTAGGCGGCCAGATCCGGCACCTCGACCCGCAACAAGTATTCGAAAACGCCGGACACGTTATGGCATTCGGTCACTTCCGGAGCGGTGCGCATTGCGGATTCGAAACGTTCTTGCGAGGCTTTGGAGTGATCGGACAGCCCGACCATCACATAAACCGTGAAGCCCTGCCCCAGCTGCTCGCGGTCCAGAATGGCGCGGTAGCCTTTGATAAGGCCTGTCTTTTCAAGCTCTTGCACCCGGCGCAGGCAGGCAGAGGGGGACAGGCCAACCCGGTCTGCCAGTTCAATATTGCTAAGCCGCCCGTCACGCGATAGCTCATGCAATATCCGGTCGGTTATACCATCACTTTTCGCCATATATTGCGATCATAGTCAGTAAAGCAGATTCTTTGCAATTTCATTGCAGCACCGTACGCATAAAGTTGCGCCTATGACGTATGACCTTCTGACCGCCCTTGCCGCCTTTGCTTTTGTCAGCTCGATCACGCCGGGGCCGAACAATCTGATGCTGATGGCATCGGGGGCCAACTACGGGGTGTGGCGGACGCTGCCGCATATGCTGGGCGTGGCGTTGGGATTTGTCTTTATGGTCATTCTGGTGGGCGTCGGGCTAATCCAGATTTTTGACTTATTCCCAGTGACTTATACGGTTTTGAAAGTCATTAGCGTTGGCTATCTGCTTTATCTGGCTTGGAAAATTGCGACCGCTGCTGCGCCGGACGCGGCAGAGCCGACGGGCACGCCGATGACGTTTCTGCAGGCCGCAGCCTTTCAATGGGTGAACCCGAAAGCGTGGACGATGGCACTGACGGCGATCAGTGTCTACACCGTGCCAAGTGTTGGAATTTGGGGCATTTTTCTGGTGGGCGTGGTCTTTGGCGCAATCAATTTGCCGTCAGTGGGGCTGTGGGCGTGGATGGGCCAACAATTGCGAAAAGTGCTGGAGGGGCCGCGCCGGTTACGGGCTTTTAACATCACGATGGCAGTGCTGTTGGTGGCGTCACTTTACCCGATTTTATGGCCTTAAACGCGATACAGCTTTGATACAGATGTCATGCAGATCGGATATGTATTCGATATGCATGTCGTATGCAGCTAGAACGGCACGTCGTCGGCCATATCGGCGGCCACGACGAACTTGGCGACGACCTTTTTGCTGCCCGCTTTGTCGAATTCGATATCCAGCTTGTCGCCTTCCAGACCCATGATCGTGCCGTAGCCGAATTTGGTGTGAAACACCCGGTCGCCTGCGGTGTGGGCGCTGACGGCGGTGGCGTCGATCACGATGTTCTTG
>CAKZXZ010000233.1 GCA_937883775.1 uncultured Paracoccaceae bacterium | reverse complement strand
CGCCAGACCCAAAGGTGCGATTGATTGTGCGGGCGACTATCTGGCGCCGGGTCTGGTTGAACTGCACACAGACAATCTTGAACGGCATATGTCGCCGCGCCCCAAGGTGGATTGGCCGCACCGCGCGGCGATCCTCGCGCATGATCGCGAACTTGCCGGAACGGGCATTACCACCGTGTTCGATGCGATCCGTGTCGGTTCGATCGTGTCGGGCGGAAGCAAGCGCTACCGCCGATATGCACGCCAGATGGCCAGCGAAATTCTTGAGATGCGGGCGGCTGGAAAGCTGCGGATCAGCCATCATCTTCATCTACGCGCCGAGATCTGCTCCGAGACCTTGATCGACGAATTTGACGAATTCACGGTGGCAGATCGCATCGGCATCGTGTCGATGATGGATCACACACCGGGACAGCGCCAGTTTTCGGACCTTGTGAAATTCGAACGCTATATGCGCGGCAAATACAGCTTTGACGATCAGGAGTTTCGTGACCACCTTGATTTTCTCTATGGCCTGCAAGCCCGCTTTGGCGCCCAGCACGAGCAGGCGGTCGTCGACGCTGCGCGCCGCCTTGGGGCGACACTGGCCAGCCATGATGACACAACGGTGGCACAGGTCGCCGCAAGTCAGGCCTACGGTGTCACACTCGCAGAGTTTCCCACCACCCATGTCGCGGCAGATGCCTGCCACAGCCATGAGATCGCAACGATTATGGGGGCGCCCAATGTCATTCGCGGGGGCTCTCATTCGGGCAACGTCGCAGCGACCGATCTGGCCGAACGCGATCGGCTTGATATCCTGTCGTCGGATTATGTCCCGTCCAGCCTGCTGATGGCCGCCCTCCAGCTGGCCGATCTTTGGGGCGATCTGCCCCGTGGTCTGGCGACCGTTACCGCACGTCCCGCTGACAGCGTCGGGCTCTCAGACAGAGGTAGGCTGCGCATTGGTGCGCGCGCGGATGTGATCCGGTTTGCCCGGCTCGACACTGTGCCAGTGCTCAATGAAACCTGGAGCGCGGGCCAGCGCGTTTTTTGAGGTGTTTGAGAGGGCGGCAATGTTTGGCCAAGACCTCTCACGCGCGCATCTCGGTCATCCGCCACCACTTTGACAGGCCGCGCTTAGGGTCGTCCTGAACCCCAAGCGCGACACGTATGCCCATGTCTTTCCGGCCACATGCCTCTCTCGTCAGGGCAGGTGGCGACATGTCACCTTAAAGGCCGTCAGGCGGATGGACGCAAAACAATCCGTGCCAGATGCGGCGCGCTAAGGCTGGGCCACCAGCCATCACTGATGTTTTGCGCAGTGCGGATCTCTTCGACGCCCGAGCCATAGCGCAAGGTCACGTCGAACATCCCGTTGATCCCATCGACCCGCACCAGATCAGGCGCGCGGTCGACGCCGTTGCCGCTGGTTGGAATGTAGCTGGACGGTGTCAGACCAAACTCGATCTGGGGCAGGGCGACCAAGATATCCGATCCGTATGTGTCCGACCCATTGTTAAGCCCCCATTGCCCGGAGCGCGCGGCGCTATGAAATGCCCGCACCCAATCGCCTGTCGCGGTTTTTACAGGACTGATCCCGGCACTGCCGTCGGCGTAGAACTGAAAGTCGGTATCAGCACCCATCGCCTTGACCCAAAGGCTTATCACCTTGGCGTCCGAACCGGAAAACTGGCCCAGCTTCAAAAAGGTGCTCGACTGTGCACCCTGGGTCAGCCGATAGACCGAGCCGGTTTTCCCATCTGGGCCAGTCACAGCAGGCATCGCCTGAATGTTCGTGTTGTTGCCGTGTGGATGGGTGCGCAAATCCGCGTGGATCACAAAGTTAGAGACGCCGGTCTCTACAAGCAGGCCCAAGGGCGCGCCGGTTTGCCGGTCATGGTCAAAGCGCGGCACATCTGCCGCAACGCTGACCTGCTGACCGGTGGCATTTACGACTGTTGCGGCACTCGCGCGGGTCAGCGTGACCACGCTTGGCAGCACGCCCGTGGTGAAATCCAGCACAATCGCCCCGCTGGCAGCGCCGTCTTGTCGCCGGGCGGCCAACACGCCCGTGTCCAACCCGAAACCCAGCATCACGAAACCAGAAACGCGTGGATGCCGCTGGCGGTCGTGCCGGTTGCATGAACCTGCCGCACACCGACCGGCAGGATCGAGAAATCAGCGACCGTCACGGTGCGGGTCTGCCCTTTTTCGGTCAGGATCGACAACGTGCCGCCGATTTCGACATAAAGGGCGACAGCGACGTCCGCCAGAGGGGCGCTGTCATTGGGGGTGACCGGCTCAATATCGCGGGCAGGGCCGCTCAGGTGCATGGCACGGTTTGCAAAGGGATTTGTCATCGAACTCTCCTAATGGATCGGATTTGCGGTGAGATCGGGTTCTAGAACGCAATAATTGATGCCAGATGAGCGCACCGTTCGGTGGCATATGCGGCTCATATGCAACTTTGGATTGTCAGGGCGCGCAGAATGGGTCAGCGTGTGCGCGGGGATCCGAAAGCGGATGATGTGACACGTAGACGAGCCTTTTGTGCGCCTTTTACAGGCTTTTATGCGGTGAGCCTGATGGCGACAGGCGCCTTGGCCGAAGGCGCGGCCTTGTCCTTTTATGGCACCCCCGGCCTGATCGAGATGCCAAGCGCGCAGGCTTTGCCCGACGGGCAGCTTTCGCTCTCAACAGCGCGCTTTGGGGCGACTTCGCGCACCGCGCTCAGCTTTCAGATCACACCGCGCGTCACGGGCACGTTCCGCTACTCTGTGATCGACAATTTCGACGACCCCGAAGACCGCTTTGACCGCAGCTTTGATCTGCACTTTCTGATCGCCGAGGAAACGCTGCGTTTTCCAGCGATTGCGGTTGGTTTGCGTGACTTTGGCGGCACCGGGCTGCTGGCCTCGGAATACATCGTCGCCACCAAGACGGTGACCCCGCGTCTTAGCGTGACAGGCGGGATCGGGTGGGGGCGTCTTGGGTCCCTGAATGGATTTTCCAATCCTTTGGGCAACCGTTTCAGCGATCGACCGGATCCACCAGACGAAATTACCGAAGTAGGCCGCGTCGAAACCGATCAGTTTTTTCGCGGCGATGCAGCCCTTTTTGCCGGTCTAAGCTATCAAGCCACTGATAAGCTGCGCCTGTCCGTTGAATACAGCTCGGATGCATACGACCTTGAGGCCGACCGGATCGGGTTCGAGCGTGAAAGCCCGTTCAACTTTGGCCTCGATTACCGGTTCGACAATGGTGTGGGGCTTGGGCTTTACGCCCTCTACGGAACTGAAATTGGTGCAGTGTTAAGCTATTCACTGGATCCGGCCAATCCTGCCGCGCCCGGCGGGCTGGATGCCGCTCCGCCTCCGATACAGCCCCGTGGTCAGATCGCAGCGGCCAGCTGGAACGTGCCGGGCGCCCTGTCCACATCAAGCCAGCTGGAGCGCGAGGGGATCACCCTTGAAGCTCTTGAGATCGCGGGTGAAACGGCAACAGCGCGGATCATCAACACCCGCTATGCGGCAACGCCGCAGGCGCTGGGCCGCACCGCGCGCGTGCTGGCCAATACGCTGCCACCGCAGGTCGAAACGCTTGTACTGGTGCCCATGGTCAATGGGGTGCCGACCTCGAAAATCACCTTTCGCCGCAGCGACTTAGAAGAGCTTGAAACCGCCCTCGACGGGACCTGGCAAAGCTATGTGCGCGCCGATATCGAAGACGCGGCAGATATGCGTCTTGCCCCGGATGCGGACATCTACCCGCGCTTTACCTTTGGCATGACGCCCTATCTGTCACCCGCCCTTTTTGATCCCGACAACCCCGTTCGCGTTGATTTCGGGGCGCAGCTTTCCGCGTCTTATGCGCCACGCGCCGATGTGATTTTTTCGGGTGCGCTGCGCCAGCCACTGCTGGGCAATCTTGACGAATCCACGCGCCCGTCAAACTCGGTTTTGCCGCGCGTCCGTTCTGACGCGGTTCTTTATGATACCGAAAGCGACCTCGAGCTGACCCATCTGACGGCCGAACATTTCTTTCGACCCGGTCCCGATCTTTATGCACGTCTGACGGCGGGGTATCTGGAACGGATGCATGGCGGCCTGTCCGCTGAACTTCTGTGGAAACCCGTCCTTGGCCCGCTCGCGCTGGGTCTTGAGATCAACCACACGCGGCAGCGCGATTTCGATCTAGGTCTTGGATTTCAAGACTATGAGGTCACCACCGGCCACGCTTCTCTCTACTATGATTTTGGCAATGGCTACCTAGGCCAGCTTGACGCCGGGCGCTATCTTGCGGGCGATTATGGCGCCACGTTTGGCCTTGATCGCGAGTTTGACAACGGTTTTCGCGTCGGCGCCTTCTTCACGCTGACCGATGTCTCATTCGAGGATTTCGGTGAAGGGTCTTTCGACAAGGGCATTCGCATCACCGTACCCATCGACTGGTTGTCTGGCGAAAGCGCACGCGGGGGCTACTCGACGACAATCCGCCCTGTGACCCGCGACGGGGGCGCGCGTTTGAACGTCCGTAACCGGCTTTATGAAATGACACGGGGCAATCATGATCCCGAACTGCGCGACCGTTGGGGGCGGTTCTGGCGATGAGGCGCTTGGCTTTGATCCTGGCCCTTGCGGCCTGCGACACCCCAGCGCCCGATCCTATGATCGAGGCGGCGCTGCAATCGGGCGCGCCTGCGCTGCTCATCTCAGTCGAGGCGCGCGAAGACGCGCTGGCCCCGTTTGTCGCCAGCACAACGCGCGACGGCAAAACCACATGGCGCAGCGCCGATGGCGTCAGTGTCACGACCCAGGCGGGTCTGCTGCACGCCACACGCGGGTTGGGCGCAGATATGCTCGCCTCTGACACCGCGCAGTCACGGCGCCGCCTGATCCGAAATCAGCCCGGTCTTGCCGAGCGCTTTCACACCTTCCTGAACGGCGAAGATCAGGCCATTACACGCGCCTATGTCTGCGAAATTACCAATCGCGGCGGACGCCAGATTGATGTCGGACGTGGCCCGCAGACGGCCCGTCTGATGGCCGAAGACTGCGCCAGCCTGTCCGAGACGTTTACCAATCTCTACTGGATCGCGCCGTCGGGCAGCATTCTGCAATCGCGCCAATGGGCGGGTGCATTCACCGGCCCGCTGGCGATCCGTGACATTCCGAATTGAAGAAAACCCTTGCGAAACCAAGGCGCAATAGAGGACCGTATAAGTTGAAGAAGACGACATCCGAAAAGGACGCTCTCGTGCGCCTCACCCTTGCCCTTCTGCTCACCGCAGCTTTGACTGCCTGCGGTGTGGCCTACCAAAGCCCCGACGTGATCGCGGGCAGTTCGGACGCCTCCAAGGTGCGGGTTGTGCCTGTGACCGCCGAAAGTGTCATGGTGGCCAACCGGTCCGGCTTCACGCCGCAAACGCTGCCTGCGATCTTCAACCAGACCGCCGGCAGTTCCGGGTTGCGCGGGGCAGGGGCCACGCCCTTGCCCGTCTCAACGCCCGAGACCCGTCCACAAGCACTGGAAACGCGGGTGCCACCTGCGGCGGATCCGGGGCCCTACCGGATCGGTGTCGGCGACGTTGTTCTTTTGGCGACCCCGCAAACCGGCGGCACCGTCGAAGAGTTGACAGGTCTGCTGGCCGCTCAAAACCGCCGTCAGGGCTATACGGTGCAAGATGATGGTGCCATCGCGATCCCCGATGTTGGCCGTGTCGAGATTGCGGGCCAGACGCTCGAAGATGCCGAAGCGCTCTTGTTCCAGCGTCTTGTCGAAAACCAGATCGACCCGACCTTCAGCCTCGAGATTGCCGAATTCAACGCGCGCAAAGTCTCGATCGGCGGCGCAGTCGCCCGCCCGACCGTTGCACCCATCCGCCTGACGCCGCTCTTTCTTGACCAAGCCCTTGCGCAAGCGGGTGGGGTGACTGCGGATGATCTTGATTTTGCCTCTGTTCGCATCTACCGCGACGGATCGCTTTTCCAGATCCCGCTTAGCCGGCTCTACGCCGATAGCGGCTTGCAGCGTATCCAGCTGATCGATGGCGACAGCGTCTTTGTTGATACCGAGTTCGAGCTTGAAAAAGCCTCGGCCTATTTCGAAGAGCAAATCCGCCTGGCCGAGTTCCGCCAGAATGCACGAAGCGCTGCGCTGAACGAACTTGCCACCGAAGTGTCGCTCAGACGCGCGAGCCTGCAAGAGGCCCGCAGCAACTTCCAGACCCGCCTTGATCTGGGCGGCGTCAAACGCGACTATGTCTATCTGACCGGAGAGGTTGGCAGCCAGTCCCGCTTTGCGCTGCCCTTCAACCAACGCGCCAGCCTCGCCGATGCGCTTTATGATGGCGCCGGTGGCGTGCCGACTACCACCGGCAATGTCCGCGAAATCTATGTACTGCGCGGCTCACAGAACCCGCGCGAATTTGCGGCGGTGACGGCATGGCACCTTGATGCGCGCAACGCGGCAAACCTGCTTCTCGCGACCCGGTTCGAACTGCGTCCCAACGATGTGATCTTCGTGGCAGAACAGCCGGTGACCCGGTGGAGCCGGGTTGTCACGCAGATCACCCCATCGCTCATCTCAACCGGGGTCAGCGCCGCGGCGAACTAGTTGATGTAATAGCCGGATTTGCCGGCAACATGCGTGTCATACGGGCCAAAGGCCTTTGGGTCGACCTGCGTCAGGATCAACCCCGAGACCCGCTGCACCGAGGTTTCAAAAAGCCGCATTGCTTCGCGCACATGCGCTTGGGTTGTGCTGTTCCAGCGAACAGAAAACAGCACCATATCCGCGACCTGCGCCAGAATGCGCGCGTCCGGCACGACAAGCACAGGTGGGCTGTCGATCAAGATCACGTCAAAATGCGCCCGCAAGGCCGCGATCAGATGCGCAAAAGCGCTTGATGAAAACTGATCGGTCGGCTGCATCGTCGTCTGTGAGCCGGTCAGCACATGGACCCCAAGATGCGGCACCTCCTGCACGGCGTCTTCAAGCGGGACCGCGCCGCTCAATACGTCGCCCAATCCGTCTGTGGAAGGCAGATCAAGCTGATGTGACAGCTGGGCCCGTCGGATATCGCCATCAATAATCAGAACCGATTTGCCCATCTGCGCCAAGTTCTGCGCAAGGGCCAAAGCCGTTGTCGTTTTGCCCTCACCAGGGACAGAGGACGTCGACAGGATGACCTGCGGTGCCGTCCCGCCTTGTGACAAAAGAACCGATGTGCGCAGATTTCGGACAGCCTCTGCGGCGGCAGAGCGGGGTTTGTCGATCAGGTATTGGATGGCATTTTGCGACGCGCCCAAGGGCAACACCGGGATTTGCCCCAGCACACGTCGCCCCGTTGTCGCTTCCAGATCAGGCGTCGTGCGAAACCGCGTGTCCCGTATGTCGCGCAACATCAGCATGCCGCTTGCGCCAAGCGCGCCGCTCAGCGCGGCCATCAGGATGATCCGCATCGTATCGGGGCTCGTAGGCGTGCCGGGCACCACAGCGTGCGACAGGATACGGCTGTCGGCTTGCTGGATCCCTTGCTGGGCCGATGTCTCCTTCAGCCGGGTGAGGAAATGCTCATAAAGCAGGCGCGTCGCCTCGGCCTCGCGGCTGAGTTGCTGTAACGCGATCATGTCCTCGCTTTGCCGCGCAATCTGCGCACTCAGATCCGCCTGCGAGCGCGCCAGTGCCGCCAATTGCGCCAACCCACGCGCGGTTTCCTGCCCCTGGGCAAGGGCGGCGCTGCGTTCGCGCATGTCTTTGAGCTGTCTTTCAAGGCCGGTCAGAACCTCAGGCGAAATCAGCGCCGTGTTCGTGTTGAATGCCGTGACACGTGCCTCTGCAGCCTCCAGATCAGCCTGCAAATCCGTGACCCGTGCGGTCAACCACGCGGTCGCCTGTTCGGTTGCGGTGAATTTGGCGTCCAGCTGGTCGCGCACATAAAGCGTCGCGATCGTGTCTGCGATCTGTGCTGTTTTTGCGGCATCGGGACCGTGCACCCTGATCCGAAACACCAACGAATTCGGCACCGCGCGCATGTCGGTCACGTGCAGCAGGTGGTTGATGGCCCGGTCGCGTGCCTTCGCCTCAGAGGTGTCGGGCAACGGCGGTGTGCGCAGCAACGCCTTGAGCCGGTCCACGCGCGACATGCCACGCAAAACCACATTGAATTCAGGGTCTTGTGAAAGGTTCAATTGGTCAACGACCTTGCCCATCAACCCTCTCGAGCGCAGCACTTCAACCTCGGAATTCACCACGCTGGCGTCGCCTGACAAGCCGCCGATCACGCTGTCCAGATCGACGATCTGCTCTTCGCGCGTCTCCAGCATGACGACTGATTGTGCAGTATAGATCGGCGTGGCCACCCATTTGGCATAGGCCATCCCCAAGGCGCCTGCGACCAGGGCGCAGGCCAGGATCCACAACTTGCCGCGCCATAGAACAGCGCTGATGGCGTCAAACGCCCAAGGGTCGCGCAGGGTCTGCGGCGCGGTGTCAGTAGCCGGTAGGGTGGGGCTTTGATCTGGCATCGACAATGTCAGGCGATGATGCTTCACTGGCGGGGATCCTGCATGCGTTAAAGAGTGTTAACCAATAATCCCGCCGCGGGTTAAGAAAGCGTTAAGGCTGCTATTCTATTCGCTAAACATCCCGTTGTTCTGGAGAGGCCTATGCGTCTGTCGATCATGTCCACCCTTGTTCTGCTTATCAGCCTTTCGGCCGTCAGCGCTTTTGCGCAGACCGGGCCGCTCGATTGTGAGGCTGCGGTGAATGCGGGCAATCCCGAATGCCTCAACCTGCCGCCTGCGCAGGATGCGACAAACTTTGTGCCTTTGATTGCGCCCGCTTTGGGTGGCTTTGCAGCCCTTGCAGGGATTGCGGCCGCAGCCGGTGGCGGTGGGGAGGGTGGCAACACCACGACCTCCACGACAAGTACGGTGCCCAACTAGATCGGCAGTGGCATCACCGGCATTGCGCTACGCCCATCCGGATCAGATCGCTGCCTTTCATCCGAAAATACCCGCGGCTGCGATAGCGCCCGGTTGTGAGATACCAGTCTTTCAACGCGGCTGGGTAATGGTCCGCAATCACGTGTGACCAATGCTCAAAATCGTGCGCCGAAAGCGGACGACCGTAATAGCTGGGCCCATGAAATCCAAAAGTCGTTGACGGGCTGACACAAACCCGTCGAAGCGACAGATACATCGTGCAGGACGACAGGCAGACCCGCCCGCGCAGCTCAACCGCACGATCCGCCGCGCGCAGATGCGCGATCTCGCGCGCGCGCGTCCCGACAGAGCCGCCGCGATCGTTGCGCACAACCAGCACAGTACGCCCGCGTCGATCCGGTGTTTTCAGCGCAATCCGTGTGGGCATTACAGCACCGTCACGCGGCGACGGCACCCGCATCCGTTCGACGCTCTGCGCGCCAAGTGGGGTGGCAAATGCACTGCCGTTCACAGTGCTTGTAGCAAGGACCGCGCATATCACAGCGGTCCACGTCACGGCCTTGCCGCGTATGCTTTTCAAAAATCTCATGTTCCACCACTCACGGCCTTGCGCGCGCGCTCAAACGCGTGCCTGTGCCCCCACATCACAGCGACCTTGCCCGGAAAGCCCCTAATAAGACCTTTCTCGCGGTATCGTTTAATCCATTGAATTTGAAACGATTTATTTGCGTCAGGCCCAGTTTCTCAGAAATGAAACCCACAATTCGGCGTTGATTAAGCCTTTGTTAAGCACCGGCTTCTTACAAATATTTTTAACCGCATTTTAAGCATCTCTGTGGACCTGCCAGTCCAAATCGTTGCTGTCAGCCTGAGGGGATTATGATGAAAGACCTGGCCCGTGACCCGCATTTCGATCCTGCAATCCAAGTTCGCCCCCTGTCTCAAAGCATTGTCTATAATGCGGTCTTCAAACGTATTTTCGACATCTTGGTCGTCCTTGCGATCCTCCCTGTTTTGCTGCCGCTGCTTGCGCTCCTATGGCTTCTGGTTCGACAGGATGGCGGCCCCGGGTTTTACAGCCAACCCCGCATTGGCCGCGACGGGACCACGTTCAAATTCTGGAAATTGCGCACCATGGTTGTGAACGCGGACGAGGCGTTGGCCACACTTTGTGCCAACAATTGCGAACTGGCCCGTGAATGGGCGCGCGATCAAAAGCTCGCTCATGATCCGCGCATCACGCCGCTGGGGCGCATCCTGCGCGCCACCAGCCTTGATGAGCTGCCGCAAGCGCTCAATGTGCTGCGTGGCGAGATGAGCTTGGTTGGCCCGCGTCCTTTCATGGCCGATCAGGCGCGTCTTTACCGCGCCGCAGGCGGCCGCGCCTATTTTGCCTTGCGCCCTGGCATCACGGGGCTGTGGCAAATCTATGGCCGCGGGCGCACTTCTTTCGCCGACCGTGTGCATTTCGACGAAGCATATCACGCAGGGCTTGGCCTCTTTCTGGATTGCCGCCTGATCTTTCTGACAGCGGGGGTCGTTCTTGGTCGAACTGGTCAATAAACGCGCTTTTCACAGCGCCACGCCAACGCGCTGGTTGGTTCCGCCACTTGTGTTGAACGGCAGGTTTCTGACCCAGCCGGTCACAGGCGTGCAGCGGGTGGCCCGCGCCCTTTTGGCCGAGTTTGATACGTTGGCCGCCGATGGCTGCCTGGTGCCGCCGCGCGTCGTGGTGCCAGCGCGCGCCAAACTGGTGGATCCGCCAGATTTGCGCTGCTTGAAAATCATCCGCGCGGGCGTTCTGACAGGCCACGCCTGGGAACAGATCGAACTGCCCCGCATCGCGGGGGGTGACACGCTTTTGTGCTTGGGAAATACAGCACCCGTTGCCCGTCTCAAGCGGGGCGCACACCCGACGCTGGTGATGGTGCATGACCTCTCCTACCGCTACATGCCTGATGCCTATAGCCGGAAATTCCGTCTCTTTTACAATGCGGTGGTGCCTGTCGCGCTGCGCCACAGCACCCATTTGATTACCGTTTCTAAGGCCGAAAAAGCCGCGATCCAGCGCCACTATCCGGGCACATCGCGACACCCCAGCTTTCATGCTTTGCAAAATGGCGGCGCAGGGCAAGCCTTGCCGCGCGGTGCGCAAACATCGCGTGCGCCGCTGGGCCTGTATGTGGGCTCGCTGTCGAAACGCAAGAACGCCCACGGGGTGCTGCGCATCGCCACCGCGCTGTTGCGTGCGCATCCCAACGCACGATTTCACATCATCGGGGGCACGGCCGCCAGCCTTCAAGCACTGGCGCTTGACGTGCCCTCGGACGTTGCCGATCGGATCAAATGCCTGGGGCAAATCAACGATCCTGCGCAGATCGCCGCGGCCTACAGCACCGCGCGTTTCCTACTCTTTCCATCCTATTACGAAGCCTCGCCCCTGCCGCCGATCGAAGCCATGGATCATGGTTGCCCGGTCCTTTGTTCCGACATCCCAAGCCTGCGCGAGCGGTGCGCGGATGCAGCCCTTTATCATGCTCCTGACGATCACGACGCATTCGTGAAAACCGCCTCGCAGCTTCTGACAGATGAAACCTTCCGGGCTCAACGTGCAGCCTTGGGGCAGGCCCATGCCAAACGCTTTACATGGCGCACGCAAGCCCATGCTTTGCTTCGAATTCTGGAGCAACCACAATGACCCGCGCCGTGCAGGTCATAGGCTGGCCCGCCTTTAAAACCGCCGATACCAACCCTTATCAGGCGCTGCTCTACCGCGCGGTTGCGCCCCATGATGTGCAGGTCGTCGAATGCACGTTAAGCGCGCTTGTCAGCGCCCCGCGCGGTGCCATTTTGCACCTGCACTGGCCGGACGCGTTTGTTGCAAATGCAACGCTGCCCATCGCGGTTCTCAAGCTTTTGGCGCTGCGCCTGTTGGCCTTTTGGTGTGCGGCACGCGGCGTGCTGTGGGTCTGGACAGCGCATAACCTGCAGCGGCCCACGCAGCGCCATGCGACCTTGCTCAATGCGCTGTTCTGGCCGTGGTTTGTGCACCGCCTGCATGCGGTGCTCTATCTGTCCAAGGCATCGCGCCAGACGGCCGAGGCCCGTTTCCCAGCGCTCGCCAACCGTCCAAGTGCTATAACGCCCCATGGCCGCTATCCTGTCCCGCCTTGTGCGCGTGTTGCGCAAAACCGGACCGAACTGCTCTTTTTCGGTGGGGTTTCCCCCTATAAACGTGTGGGCGATCTGGTGCGTGCCTTCGCGGATCTTGACCGTCCCGATCTGCATCTGCGTATCAGCGGCGCAACAAGCCGCAGCCAGCCCGACACTGATGTCACAGCGGCCCTTGCAGGCGTGCAACCGCATCTCAAAGACAGCGTCACTCGCGAGGATATGTTTCTTAGCGACACCGAACTCGCTGCCCGCGTTCACGCCGCGCGCCTTGTTGTGCTGCCCTTTGCCGCTGTCCAGAATTCGGGCTCGGTGCTTTACGCGCTGTCAAGCAACCGGCCTGTTCTGGTGCCCAATCTTCCCCCCTTTCAAGACCTGCGCGCCGGTGTGGGCGCCACTTGGGTGCATCTTTTCGACGGCCCATTGACCGCGTCAGATCTGCAAAGCGCTTTAGACATCGCACCCGAAGGTGCCCCCGATCTGACCGCCTTTGCCTGGCCGGCAATCGGGGCGCAGACTGCCGCCTTTCTAAAGCAGGTCACGCCATGATCCCGCGCGTTCGTCTGCTGCATGAAACCAATCCGCAGAAATACTTCCCGGCGCTCTTTGCGCTGCACGATCAAGGCCGCATCCGCCTCACCGGAACGCATCGAACCAGCGTGTGCAAAGAGTGGCTCCGCGCCGGGCTTCGGGACCGTGCACCGCTCGCGCGGCGGACTGTAAACGCAGTGCAAGACGCGTCATTCCGCATCAGGCAGCACCGCATCTGTGGTGAGATTATCGTCCTTGGATTTGCACCTTGGGACGCGCGTTTGCTTTGGTATCAAGGGCTTGCGCGCCGCAATCGCATTGTGTATCACACGTCCTGGCCGGATTGGCATATGGATCGCACACCGCGCCAGCCTCCGCTGATCCGCAAGGCCATGCAGCGCCGTTGGCAGCGCTTTCTGGCGCATCCAAATGTCAGCACCGTCGCGGTGCTCGGCCCCGTGGCTGATGCGCTTGCACAGACCATGCAGACCCAGGCGCATGTTATCCCACATGCCGTCGCCGAAGGGTTCTTTACACCCCGGCGCGCGCGTAAGGGCGGCCCTCTCAAGTTGCTCTTCGTGGGCGAGTTGAGCGCCAAGAAGGGTGTGCCGCAGATGCTGGCGCTTCTTGAAAAGCTGCCCAAGGATGCCGTCACGCTGACCACCATAGGCCGTGGCCCGCTCGAGACGCAGCTCCCCGCAAACGTGATCCATCTGGGTGCGGTCCAGGACCGTGCCCAGCTTGCGCGACACATGGCCGACCACGATGTTTTGCTGTCGCTCTCCCAGCGCACCGCCACGTGGGAAGAGCTGTTTGGCCTCGTAATTGCCGAAGCGCTCGCCACGGGCTGCGGTGTCATCGCCAGCGATCACATCGGCCCGCGCGCCATCCTGCAGGACGCCCCCGGCCTTGTGGCCGAGCACGATCAGCCCGCTGTCGCCCGGCTGTTGCAAAGCTTTATCGCAAGCCCCGACGCGCTATGCCGCTTTCGCGCTGCCCAAAAGCCAAAGGCCACGCCTTTTGCGCTGCCCCGGATCGCGGCGCGGTGGGACGCGCTTTTTCAGGAGCTTGCGTATGCCTGAACTGTTGTTGCGCTTGATGCGCCTGACCGGGCTGACAACCCTTGCGCTGACCGTTCTGTGCGGCGTGCTCAACACCCCAATCGCGACCACAGCGCTCCTCTGCCTGACGGCCACCGCTGCCCTCTGGAGTGCTGCAATCCTCGACCGCCGGGCAGGGGGCATCGACTTCCTGATCGCGTTCTTCTTTCTGTTTTTCCTCGCCATCCCCGCGCGCCTGCAAATCGCACACCAGACCTTCCCCTGGGGCGGCAGCTATAGCGCGCAGACGCTCAACCATACCTATGCGTTGATTGCCACAGCACTGCTTTGCTACACCATCGCCCGCCTGTCCGCGCGCCA